>NZ_JBEXGN010000022.1:0-140598 GCF_040607345.1 Streptomyces sp. NPDC005302 | reverse complement strand
GCCCGGTTACATTCCGAACCCGGAAGCTAAGCCTCACAGCGCCGATGGTACTGCAGGGGGGACCCTGTGGGAGAGTAGGACGCCGCCGAACTAATATTAGAGCTCCGGCTCTCAGAATTTCGATTCTGAGAGCCGGAGCTTTTTTGTTTTCCGACGGCGTTTTCGCTGACGCCCCGACCCCTCTGCGCTGGTGCGAGCAGCCTGCGGGTAAGGTCAGGGGGCATCGTTGGCTCGTTTCCCACAGGAGGCCCCCGGGTGGAGGTCCAGGAGACCCGCGTCCAGACGGACCGGGTCCTCACCATCCCGAACATCCTCAGCATGGCGCGCCTCGTCGGCGTCCCCATCTTCCTGTGGTTGATCCTCAGGCCGGAGTTCGGTGGCCCCAAGAGCGACGGCTGGGCTCTGCTCGTCCTCATGCTCAGCGGTATCAGCGACTACCTGGACGGAAAGCTCGCCCGGCGCTGGAACCAGATCAGCAGCCTCGGCCGGTTGTTGGACCCCGCGGCTGACCGGCTGTACATCCTGTCGACGATCGTCGGTCTCACCTGGCGCGAGATTCTGCCGCTCTGGCTGACGGCCGCGCTGCTGGCACGCGAGCTCGTCCTGCTCGTCATGGTCGGCATCCTCCGGCGACACGGCTATCCGCCGCCACAGGTGAACTTCCTCGGCAAGGCGGCCACGTTCAACCTGATGTACGCCTTCCCGTTGCTGCTGCTCAGTGACGCCAACGGTTGGATCGCGACAGTCGGCGCTATTTTCGGATGGGCGTTCGCCGGATGGGGTACAACCCTCTATTGGTGGGCAGGAGTCCTCTACGTGGTGCAGGTCCGCCGGCTGGTCCGAGCGGACGCGATGACCGATTGAGCTCGGCCCGATTGGGCGCCTGCTGCAGAGCCCCGATGGCCCCCGCTCGAGAACTGCGGGACAATCAGGACGGGTGAAGTCGGCTGTACCGTCGTCTCTTAGAGGAGGACGCTTCCGACATGAAGGCCGTCGTGATGGCCGGCGGCGAAGGCACACGCCTTCGCCCTATGACCTCAAGCATGCCCAAGCCGCTCCTGCCCGTGGCGAACCGCCCGATCATGGAGCACGTGCTCAGGCTGCTCAAAAGGCATGGGCTCAACGAGACAGTCGTCACCGTGCAGTTCCTGGCCTCGCTGGTCAAGAACTACTTCGGTGACGGTGAAGAGCTCGGCATGGAGCTGACCTATGCCAATGAGGAGAAGCCACTCGGTACTGCCGGGAGCGTCAAGAACGCCGAAGAGGCGTTGAAGGACGACGCCTTCCTCGTCATTTCCGGTGATGCTCTCACCGACTTCGACCTCACCGAACTCATCGCATTCCACAAGGAGAAGGGCGCGCTCGTCACCGTCTGTCTGACGCGCGTTCCCAATCCCCTGGAATTCGGCATCACGATCGTGGACGAGGAAGGCAAGGTCGAGCGCTTCCTGGAGAAGCCGACCTGGGGCCAGGTCTTCTCGGACACGGTCAACACGGGCATCTACGTCATGGAGCCCGAGGTCTTCGACTACGTCGACGCCGACGTCTCCGTCGACTGGTCCGGCGATGTCTTCCCTCAGCTGATGAAGGAAGGCAAGCCGATCTACGGCTATGTCGCCGAGGGCTACTGGGAGGACGTGGGCACCCACGAGAGCTACGTCAAGGCGCAGGCCGACGTCCTCGAGGGCAAGGTCGACGTCGAACTCGACGGGTTCGAGATATCTCCGGGCGTATGGGTGGCCGAGGGCGCGGACGTGCACCCCGACGCCGTCCTCCGCGGGCCGCTGTACATCGGTGACTACGCCAAGGTGGAGGCGAACGCCGAGATCCGCGAGCACACGGTGATCGGCTCCAACGTCGTCGTCAAGAGCGGTGCGTTCGTGCACCGTGCCGTCGTGCACGACAACGTGTACATCGGTCAGCAGAGCAACCTGCGCGGCTGCGTGATCGGCAAGAACACCGACATCATGCGGGCCGCCCGGATCGAGGACGGCGCGGTGATCGGCGACGAGTGCCTCGTCGGCGAAGAGTCGATCATCCAGGGCAACGTGCGTGTCTACCCGTTCAAGACCATCGAGGCCGGCGCGTTCGTCAACACCTCGGTGATCTGGGAGTCCCGCAGCCAGGCGAACCTGTTCGGCGCCCGCGGTGTCTCCGGCATCCTCAACGTCGAGATCACGCCCGAGCTGGCCGTACGTCTCGCCGGCGCGTACGCGACGACCTTGAAGAAGGGGTCCACGGTCACCACGGCCCGCGACCACTCCAGAGGTGCCCGCGCCCTGAAGCGGGCGGTCATCTCCGCGCTCCAGGCCAGCGCCATCGACGTACGCGACCTGGAGAACGTACCGCTGCCGGTGGCACGACAGCAGACGGCCCGGGGCAGTGCGGGCGGAATCATGATCCGGACGACGCCCGGAGTGCCCGACTCCGTCGACATCATGTTCTTCGACGAGCAGGGCGCCGACCTCTCCCAGGGAGGGCAGCGGAAGCTGGACCGGGTGTTCTCCCGTCAGGAGTACCGGCGGGCGTTCCCCGGCGAGATCGGGGACCTGCACTTCCCGGCGAGCGTCTTCGACTCGTACACCGGGTCGCTGCTGCGCAACGTCGACACCACGGGTATCACCGAGTCCGGTCTCAAGGTGGTCGTGGACGCCTCCAACGGCAGCGCGGGGCTCGTGCTGCCGAGCCTGTTGGGCAAGCTCGGTGTCGACTCGCTGACCATCAACCCCGGCCTGGACGAGTCCAGGCCGACGGAGACGGCGGAGTCGCGGCGGGCCGGTCTCGTCCGGCTCGGCGAGATCGTCGCGTCGGCGCGGGCCGCGTTCGGCATCCGCTTCGACCCGGTCGGTGAGCGGCTCTCGCTCGTCGACGAGAAGGGGCGCATCGTCGAGGACGACCGTGCCCTGCTCGTCATGCTCGACCTGGTGGCCGCGGAGCGGCGCAGCGGCCGCGTCGCACTGCCGGTGACGACCACACGGATCGCCGAGCAGGTGGCGGCGTACCACGGCACACAGGTGGAGTGGACGACGACGTCGCCCGACGACCTCACCCGGGTCGGCCGTGAGGAAGCCACGATCTTCGGTGGCGACGGGCGTGGCGGGTTCATCATTCCCGAGTTCAGCGGCGTCTTCGACGGCGCGGCCGCGTTCGTACGGCTCATCGGTCTCGTGGCGCGTACCCAGCTCACGCTCAGCCAGATCGACGCGCGGATTCCGCGGGCGCATGTCCTCAAGCGGGACCTCGCCACACCGTGGGCCGTCAAGGGTCTGGTCATGCGCCGGGTCGTGGAGGAGGCGGGAGACCGCTCCGTGGACACCACGGACGGCGTGCGGGTCGTCGAGGCCGACGGACGCTGGGTCATGGTGCTGCCCGACCCTGCCGAAGCGGTCACGCACCTGTGGGCCGAGGGTCCGGACGACACCTCCGCCGAGGCTCTGCTCGACGAGTGGGCGGCCGTGGTGGACAGCGCCGGCCGCTGAAACATCCTTCACCCGTGCGTGTCGGACAAGTGCCCCCAAGGGGGCCTGTCCGGCACGCCGGTGGGGCCATTCGGAGGTAGCACCCGCGACGTGCGACGATGTGCGGCATGCCGCAGCAGCCCCCCGTTCGGAGCAGCGCTCCGCGCCCCTCGCGCCCGGACGCCTCCATGTCGCTGCTCACCAATGTCATGGACCACAGCCTCGACGACGGATACGCCGAGGCGGCGGCCCGCAAGCAGGCCGAGGGCGACGGGGGTCTGCCGAAGACGCTGCGGGCCAAGCTCGGACTCGCGGCGGGCCTGGTGCTCGCCGCGCTGGTGGTCACCGTGGGAGCCGCGAACGCGCGGATAGCGGCCCCGGTCGTCGCCAAGGAGCGCCAGGAACTCATCGACCGCATCGAGCGCGAGTCCTCGGCCGCGGACAAGCTGGAGAAGAACGTCGACACGCTGCGTTCCGACGTGAGCGCACGCCAGCGCGAAGCCCTGAAGAAGACCGGCGGCGAGCAGGCCGACCTGGTGAGCATCCTGTCGGGTGCCACCGACGTGCACGGCCCGGGCGTGAAGCTCGTCGTGAACGACGCCAAGGAAGCCAGCACCGGCGGCGACGGGACCAACCCGCGGGAGACGTCGGGGTTCTCCGACACCGGACGGGTGCGGGACCGTGACATGCAGCGCGTGGTCAACGGGCTCTGGGAGTCGGGCGCCGAGGCCGTCTCCGTCAACGGACAGCGGCTGACCGCCCTGTCCGCCATCCGGGCCGCGGGTGACGCGATACTGGTCGACAACAAGCCGCTGGTGCCGCCGTACACGGTGCTCGCGGTGGGGGACGGCCAGCGACTCAGCACCAGGTTCCAGGACAGCACCGACGGGCTGTACCTGCACGCCCTGCAGGAGAACTACGGCATCCGGACCAGCATTTCCGCCGAGGACGACGTCCGGTTGTCCGCAGCACCGAGTGTGATCGTACGTACAGCAGAGCCGAGCACAGAGAAGGGCACATCGTGATCGCCGTACTGGGCCTCGTCGTGGGAGTCGTGGCTGGATTGTTGGTCCGGCCCGAGGTTCCGGCGGTTGTCGAGCCGTACCTTCCGATCGCCGTCGTCGCGGCGCTCGACGCCGTGTTCGGCGGCCTGCGCGCGATGCTCGACGGCATCTTCGACGACAAGGTCTTCGTGGTCTCATTCCTGTCGAACGTGGTCGTCGCCGCGCTGATCGTCTTCCTGGGCGACAAGCTGGGAGTGGGCGCCCAGCTCTCCACGGGTGTCGTCGTCGTCCTCGGTATCCGCATCTTCTCCAACGCCGCCGCGATCCGCCGGCACGTGTTCCGGGCGTGAGGCCGATGAGCAACGAAGACGAGACCCCCGAGAACCCGCTGCGCAGAGAGCTGCCGGACGAGGTCCCCGCCGCCGCGGAGAGCTCCGAGCCCGCACAGCCGGTGCAGAGCGCCCGGCCGTCGTCCGCAGGTCGCCGGCGGCTGGCCGAAGGGCTGTGGCCGCCGCGCGTCTCGCGGGCCCAACTCATCGTCGCCGTGCTGCTGTTCGGCCTCGGCTTCGGCCTCGCCGTCCAGGTGGCGTCCAACAGCGACGGAGACAGCGCCCTGCGCGGAGCGCGCCAGGAGGATCTCGTACGCATCCTCGATGAACTCGACAACCGCACTCAGCGTCTTGAAGACGAGAAGCAGGGACTCGAGGACCAGCGGACCGAACTGGAGAACAGCTCGGACCAGGCCGAGGAGGCCCGCAAGCAGACGGTCGAGAAGGAGAAGCAACTCGGCATCCTCGCGGGCACCGTGGCCGCCCAGGGTCCCGGCATCACGCTGACGATCGACGACACGAAGGGGACGGTCAAGGCGGACATGCTGCTCGACGCGATCCAGGAGCTGCGCGCCGCGGGCGCGGAGGCGATCCAGGTGAACGGAGTGCGGGTGGTCGCCGGTACCTATCTGGCCGACTCCGGAGGCGGAGTGAAGGTCGACGGGAACAAGATCACCCAGCCGTATCGTTTCAAGGTCATCGGCAAGCCGCAGGATCTGGAGCCGGCGCTGAACATTCCGGGGGGTGTGGTGCAGACGCTGGAGAAGGAGCAGGCCACCGTCACGGTGGAGCGTTCGACGAAGATCGTCGTGGACGCCTTGCGACCGGCGGAGCGGCCTGACTACGCTCGGTCGTCCTCCCCGTGAGGTGGGTCGCATGAGGTCCGCCGGGCGAGGGCATGAGGTTGCGGGGGGTCGGCGCACCGAATGGGTGGTGCGTGGTGGAAACTGTCTGGTGGATACGGACGTTGTGAGGATGTCCGGGTCGACCGGTGTGTTCATTCAGTGTTCGTCCTGCCCCACGGGCGGGTCTGTTTCGGTCAAGGGGAATCGCCCGTGAAGTTGTTTGCGAAGTTGTTCGGCAAGAGCACGCGAGAGGGCAGCGGTGACAACGCGACCGCTCGCCACCGTGCACCGCGCCAGGGAGACGGGGCGGAGGCCCAGAGCGGCGACCGCCCGCTGTTCCGTGACCAGGTCGGGGGTGCCGGTGGTCCCGGCGCGCCGTCTGTTGACCCTGCCCAGTCCGGCCGCATAGGTTTCGGGGAACCGTCAGCCTCAAGCTCGGGTGGAGGGTTCGCCTCCGATCCGTATGCGTCCCAAGCCCCTGGTGGGCAGCCGCGGCAGGAGGATCCGTCCATGTCGGCCCTGGTGTGTACGAGGTGCGGGAACCGGAACGCGGAGAACAGCCGGTTCTGCTCCAACTGTGGTGCCCCGCTGCGGGGCGGCGCTGAGCGCCCCTCCGAGACGACGTCCACGATCTCGATCTCCGGGATCGAGGCCTACGACGCCGAGGTGACGGGCCAGACTCCGTCCCCGATGCTCTCCCCGGAGGCGCAGGCGGCGGTCGACGCGCTGCCTCTCGGCTCGGCGCTCCTCGTGGTGCGCCGCGGGCCCAACTCGGGCAGCCGCTTCCTGCTGGACGGTGACCTGACCACGGCCGGGCGTCATCCGCAGAGCGACATCTTCCTCGACGACGTGACCGTGTCGCGCCGTCATGTGGAGTTCCGTCGCGTGGCGGACGGTTCGTTCACCGTCGCCGACGTCGGCAGCCTGAACGGGACGTACGTCAACCGGGAGCGGATCGACCAGGTCGCCCTGTCGAACGGTGACGAGGTGCAGATCGGAAAGTACCGGCTGGTGTTCTACGCGAGCCAGCGGGGCGTCTGACCCTCCCCCAACTCCGTCCGGGGGGACACCGAGGGAATGTCCATGCTTCAAACACCGAGCGGCGGTGCCGGCAGCGGCACCGCCGCGGACAGTGGTCTGATGAGCATCGGCGCGGTGCTGAGCCAGCTGCGCGACGAGTTTCCCGAAGTAACCATCTCCAAGATCAGATTTCTGGAGTCGGAGGGGCTCGTCGAGCCCCGGCGGACCCCGTCGGGGTATCGCAAGTTCAGCGCGATCGACGTCGAGCGCCTCGGTCACGTCCTGAGGATGCAGCGCGACCACTACCTCCCGCTCAAGGTGATCCGTGAGCACCTGGACGCCCTGGAGCGGGGTGAGCAGGTGCGTCTGCCCGCTGTGGGCCGCCAGCGCGACTCCGGTGACGGAGAACCCCTCGGAGAGCTCTACGGCGAGCCCGAGGGGCCGACCGTGGCCCGGGTGGGTCGTGCGGAGCTGCTGGCCGCCGCGGAGATCGGTGAGCAGGAACTCGAGGAGTGGGAGTCGTACGGCCTGATCGGCCCCCTGCCGGACGGTGTGTACGACGCCGAGGCGGTGACCGTCGCGGCGCTCGTCATGGAGCTGGGCCGGTTCGGGATCGAACCGCGCCACCTCCGGGCGATGAAGGCGGCGGCGGAGCGCGACGCGGGCCTCGTGGATCAGGTGGTGGCCCCGTTGCGGCGCCACCGCAACCCGCAGACCCGGGCGCACGCGGAGGCCCGTGCGAAGGAGCTGGCGGGGCTCACCGTGAAGCTGCACGCGGCGCTCGTGCAGACCGCGCTGGGCGTGCGACTGCCCTGATCGGGGCACCGTCGCCGCCGGTGGATCGGCCTCCCGTTCCGTGCCCGACTACCCAAACGTCCCGGGCACGGCCTAGGGTTGCTGTGTGAACGAGCTCGATGTCGTAGGTGTCCGGGTGGAAATGCCCTCCAACCAACCGATCGTGCTTCTGCGTGAAGTGGGAGGCGACCGCTACCTCCCCATCTGGATCGGACCGGGGGAGGCGACGGCGATCGCCTTCGCCCAGCAGGGCATGGCCCCCGCACGACCGCTGACCCACGACCTGTTCAAGGACGTGCTGGAGGCGGTCGGCCAGGAGCTCACCGAAGTACGGATCACGGACCTTCGTGAGGGTGTGTTCTACGCCGAGCTCGTCTTCGCGAGCGGGGTCGAGGTCAGCGCGCGTCCCTCTGACGCCATAGCGCTCGCCCTGCGCACCGGAACGCCGATCTACGGCAGTGACGGGGTGCTGGACGACGCGGGCATCGCGATCCCGGACGAGCAGGAGGACGAGGTGGAGAAGTTCCGCGAGTTCCTCGACCAGATCTCGCCCGAGGACTTCGGCACCAACAGTCAGTGAGGCCGGCGGCGCGGGAGTCGGTTCGTCGGCATTTGCCCGTGGCGCGTGTGGTGTGCCGCGGCCCGCGCCGAGCGCATTCGGCTAGCCTTTCCCCGCGGTAGGACACGGCAAACCACTCCTTGGGTGATTATCACTCGGCGTGCCGAGTGTGGCGATCGTTGACGCGCCCCTGGTGACTGCCTACCGTCGAGAAGGCAGGTCAAGGACGGAGGTCGGCGTGAGAAGCAGCGGCGACGGTACGGCTGGGGGTGCCCCCGGACACGGTCTGGGGGAGAGCGGCCCGTACCCTCCCCCAAGCTCTCGGCTCGACTCGAGCAGGGGGCGTCCCCACCATGGCAGCGCGGCCGATCACGTTCCGCGGCGGCCGGCGGCAGTGTCCGACGAGGGAGGGGTTGTTCCCGAGGAGGTCGGCTACCGGGGACCCACGGCGTGTGCCGCCGCGGGCATCACCTACCGGCAGCTGGACTACTGGGCGCGGACCGGTCTGGTCGAGCCCAGTGTGCGACCGGCCTACGGGTCGGGGACGCAGCGGCTCTACAGCTTCCGTGACGTGGTGGTTCTGAAGATCGTCAAGCGATTCCTGGACACCGGGGTCTCGCTGCAGAACATCCGCACCACGGTCCAGCACCTCAGAGAGCGTGGTTTCCAGGACCTGGAGCGCATGACGCTGATGAGCGACGGCGCGACGGTCTACGAATGCACCTCTCCCGACGAGGTCCACGCCCTCCTGCAGGGCGGACAGGGCGTCTTCGGCATCGCCGTGGGCGTGGTGTGGCGGGACGTCGAGAGCGCCCTGTCGCAGCTCCACGGGGAGCGGGTGGACACCGGGGAGACGCTCCTCGCCCACAATCCCGCCGACGAGCTGGCCCGCAGGCGCAACCGGGCCGTGTGACCGGAGCGCTTCCGATGACGTGATGCCCCGGCGTTGCCGGGGCATTGTCAGTGGCGTAGGGCAGCATCGGACATGTGAGAAACGCGCCCACGATCCTGCATCTCGACATGGATGCCTTCTTCGCCTCGGCGGAGCAGGCGTCCAAGCCGAGTCTGCGGGGGAAGGCCGTGGTCGTGGGCGGGCTCGGGCCGCGCGGAGTCGTCTCCACCGCCTCGTATGAGGCCCGGGTCTTCGGGGTGAACTCGGCGATGCCGATGGCCCAGGCACGCCGTCGCGCGCCGAACGCCGCGTATCTGGTGCCGCGCTTCGGGCTCTACCGCGAGGTCAGCGACCAGGTGATGGGCCTGCTGCGGGCCCTGTCGCCGCTGGTGGAGCCGCTGAGCCTGGACGAGGCGTTCGTGGACCTGGAGGCGGGCGGAACGGCCTGGGACGAGCGCTCGGCGCGGCTGGCGGGGGCGAAGCTGCGGGCGGACATCAGAGCTGTCACGGGGCTCACCGGATCGGTGGGGCTCGCCGCCTCCAAGATGCTGGCGAAGATCGCCTCGGAGCAGGCGAAGCCCGACGGTCTGGTGCTGATCGACCCGGGCACCGAGCGCGAGCTGCTGGGGCCGATGTCCGTGCGGACGCTGCCGGGCGTCGGGCCGGCGACCGGGGACCATCTGCGGCGGGCCGGGATCACCACGGTCGGGGAGATCGCCGAGGCGGGCGAGGACGAGCTCGTACGGCTGCTGGGCAAGGCGCATGGGCACGCGCTGTTCGCGATGGCGCTGGCGCGCGACGACCGGCCTGTGGTGTCCGACCGGGAGACCAAGTCGGTCTCGGTCGAGGACACCTACGACGTGGACATCCACGACCGGGTCCGCGTCGGCCTGGAGGTGCAGCGGCTCGCGGACCGCTGTGTGCGGCGGCTGCGCGGGGCCGGGCTGTCGGGGCGGACCATCGTGCTGAAGGTGCGCCGGTACGACTTCTCGACGCTGACCCGGTCCGAGACGCTGCGGGGGCCCACGGACGACCCCGCGGTCGTCCAGGAGGCCGCCGCGCGGCTCCTGGAGGGCGTGGACACGACCGGGGGTGTGCGGCTGCTCGGGGTCGGTGTCTCCGGGCTCGCCGACTACACGCAGGAGGACTTGTTCGCGCAGGCCCAGGCGCAGGCGCAGGCCGAGGCGGTGGCAGCGGCGGTGGCAGCGGCGGAGCCGTCGGCGGCGGAGCGGGCCCGGGCGGAGCCGGACACGGGTCCCGCGGGCGGGAAGGAACCGCCCGCGGAGCGGCGGTGGTCCGCGGGGCACGACGTCCGGCATGCCGAGTTCGGGTACGGATGGGTGCAGGGAAGCGGTCTGGGGCGGGTCACGGTGCGGTTCGAGACGCCGTACTCGGAGCCGGGCCGGGTGCGGACCTTCCGGACGGACGATCCGCGACTGGAGCCGGCGGATCCGCTGCCCCTGGTGGAGCGGAGACCCGAGGAGTCCGGGCCGACGCCGGCGGACGTGGAGCCATGGGCGTCAGAGGCAGGGGCGCCGGAGTCCGACCCGGCGGCCCGGGTGGTCCAGGGCCCCGGGGATCAGGTGTCCTCGGATCCGGCGAGCCGGCCGAAGTCACGGTCCGGCGGCGGAGCAGGGGACGCCACGTCGAGCCCGTAGTGGTGGTAGAGCTGGAGCTCCTGCTCGGGGGAGAGGTGCCGGCCGACGCCGAAGTCGGGGGCGTCCTTGATCAGGGCCCGGTCGAAGGGAATGCGCAGGGTCCCCTCGACGACCTCACTGGGTTCCAGGGGAACGAACGCGTCCCTGCTGAACAGGCCGGTGCGTATGGCCGCCCATTCCGGGACCCCGGTCGCGTCGTCGAGGTAGACCTCGTCGATGGTGCCGATCTTGGTGCCCTTGCGGTCGAACGCCTTGCGGCCGATCAGGTTGCGCGGATCGATGTCGGTCTGCACGGTCCCTCCACGTGGTCGCAAACTCATCCGTAAGCAGTACATCCGTAAGCACTACAAAAGAGCACATTCGGGCGGGCGGCCACTCGAAGGCGGGTGTCTTGTCCCCGCTGGTAGGCTGGCCAACGGCTGCTGATCCCGTGCGGGAGAGTCCTCCAGACTTCACCGGAGGCGCCGAAGGAGCAACTCCTCCCCGGAATCTCTCAGGCCCACGTACCGCACGGACGAGGTCACTCTGGAAAGCAGGGCGGGTGTCGATGGCCTCCGCCCTCACCGACGGTGAAAGCCGGGACGTCAGTGGACGGACCGGTGAAGCTCTCAGGTTGAGATGACAGAGGGGGAGGCCGTCGGGGTACCCGTGCCGGGGTACCCCTCGAAGGTCGCGTCAGACCAGGAGGCCTCCGCAATGACCGCCCATCGCATTCCGCTCTCCGAGCTCGAACAGGGAATCCCCTTCGAGCAGCGCCACATCGGGCCCGACTCCGAAGCCCGGGCCAAGATGCTCGCGCAGGTCGGATACGGCTCGCTCGACGAGCTGACGGCCGCCGCGGTGCCGGACGTGATCAAGAACGCCGAGGCGCTGAAGCTGCCGGCCGCGCGCACCGAGTCCGAGGTGCTCGCCGAGCTGCGTTCCCTCGCGGACCGCAACCAGGTGCTCGGCTCGATGATCGGCCTCGGTTACTACGGCACGTTCACGCCGCCCGTGATCCTGCGCAACGTCATGGAGAACCCTGCCTGGTACACGGCGTACACGCCGTACCAGCCGGAGATCTCCCAGGGCCGTCTCGAGGCCCTGCTGAACTTCCAGACCGTCGTCGCCGAGCTGACCGGTCTGCCGACCTCGGGCGCCTCGCTGCTCGACGAGGGCACCGCCGCCGCCGAGGCGATGGCGCTGTCCCGCCGGATGGGCAAGAACAAGAAGGGCCTCTTCCTGGTCGACGCGGACGCGCTGCCGCAGACGATCGCGGTCATCGAGACCCGCGCCGAGCCGACCGGCGTCGAGGTCGTCGTCGCCGACCTCGGCGACGGCATCCCGGCCGACCTGGCCGGGCGCGAGATCAACGGCGTGCTGGTCCAGTACCCGGGCGCCTCCGGTGCCGTACGCGACATCAAGCCGCTGATCGAGCAGGCGCACGCGCTGGGTGCTGTCGTCACCGTCGCCGCCGATCTCCTCGCCCTCACGCTGCTCACCTCGCCCGGCGAGCTCGACGCGGACATCGCCGTCGGCACGACGCAGCGTTTCGGTGTCCCGATGGGCTTCGGCGGACCGCACGCCGGCTACATGGCGGTGCGCGAGAAGTTCGCCCGCAGCCTCCCCGGCCGTCTGGTCGGTGTGTCCGTGGACGCCGACGGGCACAAGGCGTACCGCCTCGCTCTGCAGACGCGTGAGCAGCACATCCGTCGCGAGAAGGCGACGAGCAACATCTGCACGGCCCAGGTGCTCCTCGCCGTGATGGCCGGCATGTACGCCGTCTACCACGGCCCCGACGGCCTGCGGACCATCGCGCGGCGCACCCACCGTTACGCCACGGTTCTGGCCGCCGGGCTCACCGCCGGCGGCGTCGAGGTCGTGCACGGCGCGTACTTCGACACCCTCACCGTGCGGGTCCCGGGCCGCGCCGCCGCCGTCGTGGAGCGTGCCCGCGACCTCGGCGTCAACTTCCACGGCGTGGACGCCGACCACGTGTCGATCTCATGTGACGAGACGACCACGCGCGCGCAGCTCGCGGCCGTGTGGAGCGCGTTCGGTGTCGACGGCGACGTCGAGGCGCTGGACGCGAGCGCGGAGGACACCCTGCCGGCCGCTCAGCTGCGCGGTGACGAGTACCTCGCCCACCCCGTGTTCCACCAGCACCGTTCCGAGACCGCGATGCTGCGTTACCTGCGCAGGCTCTCCGACCGCGACTACGCGCTCGACCGCGGCATGATCCCACTGGGCTCCTGCACGATGAAGCTCAACGCGACCACCGAGATGGAGCCGGTCACCTGGCCCGAGTTCGGGCAGCTGCACCCCTTCGCGCCCGCCGAGCAGGCCCAGGGCTACCTCACGCTCATCCACGAGCTGGAGGACCAGCTCGCCGAGGTCACGGGCTACGACAAGGTGTCGCTGCAGCCCAACGCCGGTTCGCAGGGCGAGCTGGCCGGTCTGCTGGCCGTCCGCGGCTATCACCGCGCCAATGGCGACGACCAGCGCACGATCTGCCTCATCCCCTCCTCCGCGCACGGCACCAACGCCGCGAGCGCCGTGATGGCGGGCATGAAGGTCGTCGTCGTGAAGACGGCCGACGACGGCGAGATCGACGTCGAGGACCTGCGTGCCAAGATCGAGCAGTACCGCGACGAGCTGTCGGTGCTGATGATCACCTACCCCTCGACGCACGGTGTGTTCGAGGAGCACGTCGCCGACATCTGCGCCCAGGTGCACGAGGCCGGCGGCCAGGTCTACGTCGACGGCGCCAACCTCAACGCCCTGGTGGGTCTGGCCAAGCCCGGCCACTTCGGCGGCGACGTCTCGCACCTCAACCTGCACAAGACGTTCTGCATCCCGCACGGCGGCGGCGGTCCCGGCGTCGGCCCGGTCGGCGTCCGCGCGCACCTGGCGCCGTACCTGCCGAACCACCCGCTGCAGCCCGAGGCCGGCCCCGAGACGGGCGTCGGTCCGATTTCCGCCGCGCCCTGGGGCTCGGCGGGCATCCTGCCCATCTCCTGGTCGTACGTCCGGCTGATGGGCGGCGAGGGTCTCAAGCGCGCCACGCAGGTGGCCGTGCTCTCCGCCAACTACATCGCCAAGCGTCTGGAGCCGCACTACCCGGTGCTGTACACCGGCCCCGGCGGTCTGGTCGCGCACGAATGCATCATCGACCTGCGTCCGCTGACCAAGGCGACCGGTGTCAGCGTCGACGACATCGCCAAGCGCCTCATCGACTACGGCTTCCACGCTCCGACGATGTCATTCCCGGTGGCCGGCACCCTGATGATCGAGCCGACCGAGTCGGAGGACCTGGGCGAGATCGACCGGTTCTGCGACGCGATGATCGCGATCCGCGCGGAGATCGAGAAGGTCGGCTCCGGCGAGTGGGCCGTCGACGACAACCCGCTGCGGGGGGCGCCGCACACGGCCGCCGCGCTCGGAGGCGACTGGGAGCACGCGTACAGCCGCGAGGAGGCCGTGTTCCCGGCCGGTGTCTCGAAGGCCGACAAGTACTGGCCGCCGGTCCGCCGGATCGACCAGGCCTACGGCGACCGCAACCTCGTCTGCTCCTGCCCGCCGATGGACGCCTACGAGGACTGATCGGCAGGCGGAACGCGAGTGGCTACGGGGAGTGACCACCCGTGGACATGCGTCGGGGCCGGTTCGGAGAGTACGTCTCCGGGCCGGCCCCTCGTGTGTCTGGGCGGCCGGTCAGGGCCGCCCGGGGTGTGCGGGTCAGGCCGCGGTCATCACCGCGGTGCCGCCCAGCGGGCGGTGCGGGGCGATGATCCGGCCGTCCGGCAGGAGCTCACCGGTGTCCTCGAACAGGAGAACGCCGTTGCACAGCAGGCTCCATCCCTGTTCCGGGTGATGCGCCACGAGACGGGCGGACTCCCGGTCGGCGGACGCGGCTGACGGGCACGGTGGCTGGTGCTGGCACATGGGTGGGATCTTTCGCTGGGTCGAGAGGTCAGTGGTGGATGTGGTGTCTGTCCCGCGGCTCGATGTACTCATGGCCGCCCCCCGTTGCTGTGTGGTCTGGAACCCAGTGTTGCCCCACGGGCGTCGATCCGCAGGGATTTGACGGCACCGCTTCTCACAGGTTGATGACGCATCACCCGTGCGGACGGTTCATCCCAACTGCAGTACCTCTTCGGGTGGTTCGAGGTGACCGAATAGGGCTAGTCCGGTCGGGTCCGAAGCCCGTTCTCCCTCGTACGAGCGTTGTGCGGCCCCGATGAGCGGGACGGTGGTCCGGGGTCGTGACAGTGCTGTGCCCCGCGGCCGGCCGTCGGCCGCGGGGCACGGTGGCGTCGGGTCAGGCGGGTGAGCCGAGCAGCGGCCCGGGAGTCGCGGGGGTGACCCGGTGGGTGAGCACCGGGAGCAGTTCGGCGACGCGGTGCGGACGGTGCGCGGCGATGCCGGGCGGGGCGGGGGCCAGCGGGACGAGGAGGTCGGTGGCGGCCGGATGGCCTTCGGCGCCGTCGGCCGTGATGTCGCCGTGCAGCCAGAGGGTGAGCATGTACAGCTCGGGTACGGACAACAGGCGTGCCTGGTAGGGCTGGTGCATGGCCTCGGCCTGCCCCAGGGCGTGTTCCGTGGCGGCGATGTAGGGCCCCTCGAAGAAGCGCGAGAAGGCCCAGCCGTCCGGCGTGAGCATGGTGTCGGCGGCGGCCACCGCGCGGTCCCCGCTGCGGAGCAGGAACCGCCAGCCGGCGAGCCGGGTGGCCGACGCGCCCGCGGGCGTGATGCGGTCCAGGACGTGGACCGGCAGCGGGAGTTCGGGCGTGATCGGTCCCTGTGCCAGGCGCAGGGAGGGTGTGCGGGCTTCGCGGACGGCGGTGGGAGAACCGAGTGCCGTGAGGACGGTGCGCAGGGCGGGCGCGGGAGCCGGAGGTACGTGCAGCGGCATGGTGGGTCGCCTCTCGTTCGACAGGCACAGTGGCGCGAGGGAGGGGGCGGACGGCGCTGTCAGCTCTCGGGTCAGAGGGGCGTGGGTTCTGGATCCGCCGACAGGAATGCCGCCTGTCGCCGTCACCGTGACGACAGGACCTAGGACCGCGAGCGCAAACTCTCTGCCTCGGTAGCGGAGTTTATACGACACGTGTTCATACAGTGTTTCGGCTAGTCGTCCCGAATATGAAGAACAAGGCACTATTCGGTCGCAGAAACGCGCGCTTCATCCCGGTTCTACGCGGTCGCACCGCGGTGACCTCGGAATATTTCGCCGGAGCGGTCGGCCGATTCTCGTCGGCGTTTTTCACGAGATCATGCCGACGGTAAACTTGCTTATTGCCGCATGCCTCGTGAATGTGCCCGGGGAATCGGATCCCAGCGTAGCGGCCGAAGGGCGCGCGCGGGACGTTATGGATCGCGTTGCCGGGGCATCATCCTCCGTACCCGGGACGCCAGGGCCGCCGGATCGTCGGCCTGCCCAGACGAGGAAGGACATCGCGATGGGGGAGAAGGTCGTTGCAGGGCCGTTCGACCTGAGCGACCGACAGCGCCACCGCGACAAGCTCAGGCAGTGTCTGACGGTGCTGGAGAGGCTGCTGGAGGAGAAGAGGTTCGACCGGCCGCAGAACCTGATGGGCCTGGAGATCGAATTGAATCTCGCGGGGCCCGACGGCATGCCGCGCATGATGAATGCGGAAGTACTGGAGCGGATTGCGAGCAAGGATTTCCAGACAGAACTCGCCATGTTCAACCTGGAAGTCAACATAGCCCCACACCGCCTGGGCGGCCGGGTATTCGACCGGCTCGCCGAGGAGTTGCGCACCTCGCTCGCGTACGCCCATCGAAAAGCGAGCGAGGTCGATGCGGGAATCGTCATGATCGGCATCCTGCCGACGCTCGGGCAGGACGACCTGGTCTCCGCGAACCTGTCGGACGTCGACCGGTACGCGCTGCTCAACGACCAGATCGTCGCCGCGCGCGGTGAGGACTTCGTGCTCGACATCGACGGCGTGGAACGACTGGTCTGCCGGTCCGGCTCCATCGTGCCCGAAGCCGCCTGCACCTCCGTGCAGTTGCACCTCCAGGTCACCCCGGACCGCTTCGCGGACGTGTGGAACGCCGCACAGGTGGTCGCCGCCCCGCAGGTCGCCGTCGGCGCCAACTCGCCCTTCCTGTTCGGGCACGAGCTGTGGCGGGAGTCGCGGCCACCGCTCTTCCAGCAGTCCACCGACACCCGCCCGCCCGAACTGAAGGAGCAGGGGGTGAGGCCTCGCACGTGGTTCGGTGAGCGCTGGGTCAGCTCGGCGTACGACCTGTTCGAGGAGAACCTGCGGTTCTTCCCGCCGCTGCTGCCCATCTGCGACGAGGAGGACCCGCTGGAGGTGCTGAACGCCGGCGGTGTGCCCAAGCTCGCCGAACTCGTGCTGCACAACGGCACCGTGTACCGGTGGAACCGGCCCGTGTACGACATCGCCGACGGCGTTCCGCATCTGCGGGTCGAGAACCGGGTGCTGCCCGCCGGTCCCACCGTCACCGACGTCGTCGCCAACGCCGCCTTCTACTACGGGCTGGTGCGCGCGCTGGCCGAGGAGTCCCGGCCGGTGTGGACGCGGCTGCCCTTCGAGGCCGCCGCCGCCAACTTCGACGCGGCCTGCAAGTACGGCATCGAGGCGCGGCTGGAGTGGCCTCGCCGGGGACGCCACAGCGGCACCACCCAGGTGGACGCCGCGAGCCTGATCCGCGACGAACTGCTTCCGCTCGCCGCCGCCGGACTGGACGCCTGGGGCATCGAACCCGCCGACCGGGACCTCTACCTGGGCGTGATCGAGGACCGGTGCCGACTGCGCACGAACGGCGCGGCCTGGCAGGCAGCCACCTTCCACCGGGCGCTGGAGAAGGGACTCGGACGCGACGCCGCTCTGGCCGCGACGACCAGGCGCTACGGAGAACTCATGCACGTCGGGGACCCGGTGCACACCTGGCCGGTCGGGTTGCCGGAGCCGGCTCCGCTGGTGTGAGGCGACGCGGGCGGCGGACCGGCGCGGACGGACGGGGGCACCGGCCCCCGACCGGACCGCCGGGCCGGGGCACCCCGTGAAGCCGGAGCGTCAGCCCGTGCCCGAGCCCGCCGCCACGATCGCCTTGAGCATCACCGCGTGGATCTGTGCCGGGTCGTTGACCTGCTGACCGGAACCGCCGGTCGCCTTGGCGATCTGGGCGACCTCCTCCTTGTCGGCGTCCGGGCCCACCGCGATCGCGATCAGCGGCACGGGGTGCTCCGGGTCGGTCAGCTTCTGCAGCTCGGCGACGAGATCCGGGCGGGAGATGCTGCCCGGGTCCTGGTTGGCGCCGTCGGTCAGCACGACCAGGGCGTTGAACTTGCCCTTCGCGTAGGACGCGACAGCCGCCTTGTACGCGGCGAGCGTCGTGTCGTAGAGACCGGTGGCCCCGCCGGGGACCGGCTCCAGGGAGCTGAAGGCCGCGGACAGCTTCTCGCGCTGGGTTCCGGCGCCCTTCGAGTCGCCGAGCCGGGCGGTCGGCACGAGCACGCGGTAGTCCTTGTCGCCGTCGAGCTTCGTGGAGAACTTCCACAGCCCGATCTCGTCCTCGGGAGTGAACGTGGCGAGGGCCTGGAGAAGCGATGACTTGGTGACGTCCATCCGGGACTGGCCGGTCCCGGCCACCGGTGCGCTCATGGACGCGGAGGCGTCGACGACCGTGGTGATCCGGGCGCTCTGCACGGTGATCGTCCACATGCCGAGGGCTTCCTTGACCGCGGTGGGCGACTCGGGTTCCGTCGCCGTCCGGGTGTACGGCTGCGGCGAGCTGCCGCCGGCCGCGGTGACCAGGGACTTGGACGGGCTCTGCGCGTCCGTCCGGAAGCCGTACTTCCGCAGGATCTTCTGCGGGCCGGGTTCTCCGAGCAGGGTCATGAACCGAAGCGCGGCGCGGCTCTCGTCGGTGCTCTGCCCGGCCTCGTCGACGAGCGTGTAGGGGTAGTCGAGCAGCGGGGTTCCGTCCTTCGGGTAGAACAGGTCGAGGTCCTGCCCGCCTTCGTCCGAGGCGTTGTGCGCGAACGCCGCCTGCTCGGAGAGGATCAGCGCCTGGTTGCGCTTCGGGTTGCCCTGTTCGGTGCCGGAGTCGTCACGGGGAAGGGTGTCGAGGACCTGGGTGTCGCTGTCCGAGGTGCGCTGCGAGAGGGCTTTGGCCATGGCGGCGGCCTGGGTGTCACCGCCCTTGACCCGGGACGCGGCCGCGCTGATCCGGGTGAGGGCGAGCAGCCCCGTCGAGCTGCGCGTCGGGTCGGCCGCGCCCAGCTTGAGCTTGTCGTCCTGCATCGTCGCGCCGACCAGTTCGGTCCACGCGTAGGTCTTCCTGGGCCAGCCGAGGGTCTTCGCGGCCGCCGGGACCATGGCGACGCCGACCGGTGTGGAGGCGACGTTGCCGGCACCGGTGACCTGCGTGGCCGTCGGGGTCCCGGTGACACGCTCCACCCACAGCCCGGAGTCGGGCACCCACACCTGCACGTCGGTCGGCCTGCCGGTCCGGAGCGTGTCGGTGACCTTGTAGGAATCGCGCGCGCTCACCCGGACGTCGAGGCAGCGGCCGTCCGAGGTGATGTTCTTCTCGCGCGCGTACGCGGCGGCGGCCGTGAGAGCGGGCGTGATGTCCGGAGACGCGGCCACCGTGAGGTGCACGGCGTCGTCCTCGCAGGAGCCGCCGAAGGAGAACAGCCCGCCGCGGACCGCGAAGGCGGTGCCGCCGGCGACGGTGAGGACGAGCACGGTCGCGACGGCCACCGTGCGGCGGCGCGCGCGGTTCCGGGGGGCGGCGGTGCCCGCCCGGCGCTCGTCGGGCAAGCTGTGACGTCCCATGGCGGTGGTGTCCCTCCGAGGATGAGCCTGAGCCGTGGGACAGCCGTAAAACAGGCAAAGGGGGAAGTACACCCCGTACGGCGCCCGTGTCCCCCAACGGCCTGTCGCGCACGATCTTCGTAACTTCTTTCGAGACCCTAGCGGGGCGAAGATGGGGATGAGGCGGGATTACTCAACTGGAGGCGGGAGTGCAGGTGGAGGCGGGGTCGGTGGCCGATTCTTTTCCCGAAGCGGGGCTGACACGACGGATTTTCCGGGATGAGACGCTGCTCGTCCTGGCGCTGTCGCTCGGTGCGAGCGGAGTGTCCGCCCTGATCAGCTTTGTCGGCTCGGTCACCAAGCCAGGGGGCTTGAAGGACCAGGCCGCCACGCTCAACGCCTCGGCCGCACCAGGGCGTCCGTGGCTCGATCTGGCCTGGCAGCTCTTCGGAATCGCGTCCGCTCTGGTGCCGGTCGCGCTCGTCGCGCACCTGCTGATGCGCGAGGGCAAGGGCATGCGCGTGATCGGTTTCGACCGCACGCGACCGTGGCCGGACCTCGGACGGGGTGCCGTGGTCGCGGCGGTGATCGGCAGTACGGGGATCGCCTTCTATCTCGCGGCACGCGCGTTCGGCGCCAACCTCACGGTGGTGCCGGAGGCGTTGCCCGACGTCTGGTGGAAGTACCCGGTGCTGATCCTCTCGGCGGTGCAGAACGCCGTACTGGAGGAGGTCATCGTCGTCGGGTACCTGCTGCGCAGGCTGGGGCAGTTGGGCTGGACGCCGGGGACCGCCCTGGTGGCGAGTGCCGTGCTGCGCGGCTCGTACCACCTCTACCAGGGCATCGGCGGGTTCGTCGGCAACATGGCGATGGGCATCGTCTTCGTCTACCTGTACCGGCGTTGGGGCCGGGTCGGACCGCTCGTGGTGGCGCACTCGCTGCTCGACATCGGCGCGTTCGTGGGATACGCCCTGCTCGCGGGCAAGGTGGGGTGGCTCCCGACGGCGTGAGCGCCGGAAGCGGACCAGGAAGGGGCGTACGACAGGGTCGTACGCCCCTTCCGTGTGCCGGGTCGCGGGGCGCGGCCGGCCGGCGTCGCGGCCCCGGCGGCGTTACGCCAGCAGCTCGCCGTCGATGACCGTGACCGCGTGCCCGGTGAGCAGGGTGCGTTCGCCGCGCAGTTCGGTGCGGACCAGCCCGGACCGGGGTGAGGCCTGCAGCCCCGTGAGGGCCGTCCTGCCGAGGCGCTCGGACCAGAACGGGGCCAGGGCGGTGTGCGCGCTGCCGGTCACCGGGTCCTCGTCGATGCCCACGTTGGGGAAGAAGCAGCGCGAGACGAAGTCGTAGCCCCGGGCGGGGTCTTCGGCGCGGGCGGTCGCGATGATGCCGCGGTCCGAGTAGCGCGCGAGTGCCGCGTGGTTCGGGGCGAGCCCGAGCACCGTCTTCTCGTCGGCGACCTCGATCAGCAGATCCCCGGTGTTCGGACCGGTGTCGAGCGTGGCCAGCGGTACGGCGCCGAGGGCCTCGGCGACACCGTCCGGGGTCGCGACCGGTGTGAGCGGAGCGGTCGGGAAGTCGAGCGCGATCGACCCGTCGTCGCCGGGGGTGGCGACGAGAACGCCGCTGCGCGTGGCGAACCGTACCGGCCCCCGATGGGCGCCCGTCGTGTGCAGGACGTGTGCGGCGGCCAGCGTCGCGTGCCCGCACAGGGCGACCTCGGTGGTGGGGGTGAACCAGCGCAGCGCCCAGTCGGCCTCGCCGCCGGCGGGGAGAGGGTGGGCGAACGCCGTCTCCGCGTGGTTGACCTCCACGGCCACGTTCTGGAGCCAGGCGTCGTCCGGGAAGGACTTGAGCAGGAGGACCCCGGCCGGGTTGCCGGCGAAGGGTCGGTCGGTGAAGGCGTCGACGATACGAATCCGCATGGTCCGAAGCTAGCCGCCGTACGCGGCAGGGGGCCAAGGCCAATCCGGCGCGTCTGGACCCATGACGGCGCCGAGGCGAACGCACCCCGTGAACGACCGCCCGGCAGGCGGGAGATCGGGGAAGCCCGCGCTGAACGGGACGCCTCTCGGCGGCGCGGACACCGATAGATCCCTCCGAGGCCAGGTGAGACCCACAGATCGCACCGAGGTCAGGTGGGACCGACCGGTCCGTCCGGGGCCCGGTCGCCGTGCGGTGGGCCGGCCCGGGGGCGATGACGCCGGCCGACGAGCGTCCCGCTAGGGCCGTGGGCCCGAGGAGCCGGTGTCTCCGGCCCGCGCCGCGGCCGCCGCGTCCAGCAGGAGCCAGCCGTCGGTCTCCACCGTCCGCCGCTCCTCGGGGCGCCATCCGCGGGCGAGCGCCACGTCCAGGAGGGCCCGGACCGCGCCCGGTTCGTGCAGGTTCAGATCGGCTCCTCGGATGAAGCCCACGTCTCCGGAGCCCAAGGGGGCCCCGCCCGGGACGTACCGGCCGGGCCCGGCGGCGAAGACGACGCGCAGCGCGCCGCCGGTGCCGGACGGCTGCAGGGCCAGGGTGAGGATCTGGCGGCAGTCGACGGCGCGTCCGTCGGGATCCCTCTGGTGGCTGTGGCGCGTCGTCCACAGATACGCGCGCCCGTCGGCGACGAGGCGACGGGACTGCTTCGAACGGCGAGGCATGCGGGCGAGGCTACGCGGCCCCCGTACACCGGACGGCAGGACGAGAGCCTGCTCCGGATCGGGGGTTGTCTTCCGAGTGCTTCCGATATATCGTTGACGCATCGCGACCGATCAACGATGGAATGGAGTGATTGCGATGCGTTCCCGTGGAGAAGACTTCGGATACGAGCACGAACACGGACATGGACACCACGGCGGGCCCGGCCATCGAGGTCGGGGCGGCTTCGAGGGGCGGCGCGGGGCCTTCGGGCCCTTCGGACCGGGCGGACCCGGTGGCCCCGGCTTCGGTGGACCGGGCTTCGGCCCCGGCCCCTGGGGCGGGCGTGGCGGTCGGGGCGGACCGCGGGGGAGGGCGCGGCGCGGCGACGTGCGCGCGTCGATCCTCGCCCTGCTCAAGGACCGGCCCATGCACGGTTACGAGATGATCCAGGAGATCGCCGAGCGCAGCGGCGGGGCGTGGAAGCCCAGCCCGGGTTCGGTGTACCCGACCCTCCAGCTGCTGGAGGACGAGGGCCTGATCACCAGTGCGGCGGAGGGCGGCAAGAAGCTGTTCTCGCTCACCGAGTCCGGCCGCAGCGCGGCCGACGAGGGACCAGACGCGCCCTGGGAAGAGGCCGGGCGCGGGGTCGACTGGGAGACGCTGCACGAGATCCGGCAGGCCGGATTCGGTCTCATGGAGGCCTTCGGACAGGTCTGGAAGACCGGCAGCAAGGATCAGCGCGACAAGGCGCTGAAGGTCATCAACGAAGCCCGCAAGAAGCTGTACCTGATCCTCGCCGACGAGGACTGACGGCATGCCGTGGTACCTGCCGGCGCCCCGTGGAAGTGTTTCCGCGGGGCGCCTTTCCGCATACGGGGTGCCGGGTGCCGCCGTGCGCGACGCGGAACCGTGCGGGACTCAGGCGACCAGTCCGGACAGCTTGCGCAGGGACTCGTCGAGCGCGGCCGTCGCCGAGTCCTTGAGTTTGCCCGCCATGAGGGAGACCGCGGCACCCGTGAACTCGCCGTCGATGCGCACCGACGTGGCGTCGCCGTCGGGGGTGAGGGTGTAGCGCGTGGTGACGTTCACCGCCATCGGGCCCTTGCCGCGGATGGCCAGCACGCGGCCGGGCTCCAGTTCCTCGATCGTCCAGGTGACCTCGGCCGGGAAGCCCATGAGCTTCATGTTCTCCGCGAAGGTGCCGCCCACTTCGAACTTCTCGGGCCCGCCGTTCGGGAAGTTCGTGTGCGTCGCGTTCCACTCGCCGTACCCCGACCAGTCCGTGAGCCGGTCCCAGATCTTCTCGGCGGGCGCCTCGATGCGTGCTTCCGCGCTGACTTCGGCCATGCGGCCACCCCTTCGTGTCGGGGGCTGCGCCCGGCGCAGCTCCGGTGTCGCGGAACGTAGCCCCAGGCTCCGCAACATTCAATACTGATGAACCGTCAGAAATTGCGACGAGTGGCGGAGGGGGGCCGTGGAGGTGGGGCAAGGCGGCGCGCGCCCCTCGGGGGAAATCGGCGCGAAGTCATCCGCAGGGAGGAGAATCCGCACAGGGATGCCCACCCTGTGTCGGAGGCCAAGATGCTGCCCGCCGGGGATGCCCCGGCCCCGCGAGGCTGATGAGGTAGGGGATGTGTCGTCCCGTATCCCTCAGCAGTCCGCCGCCGCGAGCGGCCCGAACCATCCTGACAACGATGCCGGTCTCAGCGCGGAGCTGGCCTCGGTGGTCTCCGGTGCGCGAAGACGGGCGCTGCGGGACGGGGACCGGCAGATCGACACGGCCCATCTGCTGCACTCGCTGCTGGAGTCCGACCCGGAGGTGCGCGCCGCCTTCGACGGGGCGGCGCAGCTCGCCCGGCTCCTCGGCTATCTCGTGCAGCGCAGCATCGGCTACGGACTGCGCTGGCAGGGCGCCGTCGAGGATTCCGGCGTGGTCCCGGTCCTGACCGAGGCGGGCTGGTCGCCGGCGGCGTCGTGCGCGATGGAACGGGCGCAGGAGAACGCCGTACTGCGCGGGGACGAACGCGCCCGCGGCCTCGACCTGCTCGCCGCGCTCGTCGCCGACCCCCGGTCGAGGGCCGTCGAGGTCCTCGCGCACGCCGGGGTCGACGTCCCGGTGCTGCGCGGAGGCGCGGCGACGGAGTCCAGCCGTTGAGACAGGTGTCATCCGGGGTGACGGTCATGTCATCGCCTGTCATCATGTGGCCGTGCATACGTCTCAGGGGAGTCAGGGCAGCCGTGGCAGAGGGCTCGGCCTTGGACTCGCGCTCGTGTCGGCGGTCGCCTTCGGCGGATCGGGTGTCGCGGCCAAGCCGCTGATCGAGGCGGGGCTCGACCCGCTCCACGTCGTGTGGCTCAGGGTCGCGGGCGCCGCGCTGATCATGCTGCCGTGGGCCGTCCGGCACCGGGCGCTGGTGACGCGGCGCCCCGCGCTCCTCGCCGGGTTCGGACTGCTCGGCGTGGCCGGTGTCCAGGCCTGCTACTTCGCCGCCATCTCCCGCATCCCCGTCGGCGTCGCCCTGCTCGTGGAGTACCTCGCTCCGGCGCTGGTCCTCGGCTGGGTGCGTTTCGTTCAGCGCAGGCCCGTCACACGTGCCGCCGCGCTCGGTGTCGTCCTCGCCGCCGGCGGACTCGCCTGCGTGGTCGAGGTGTGGTCGGGGCTGAGCTTCGACCTTCTCGGGCTCCTGCTCGCGCTCGGTGCCGCCTGCTGCCAGGTCGGCTACTTCGTCCTGTCCGACCAGGGCGGCGACGCCGGGGATGCGGCACCCGACCCGCTCGGTGTCATCGCGTACGGGCTGCTCGTCGGCACGGTCGTGCTGACCGCCGTCGCCCGCCCGTGGACCATGGACTGGTCCGTCCTCGGCGGCAGCGCGGACATGAACGGCACGTCCGTCCTCGCCTCGCTGCTCCTCGGCTGGATCGTGCTGATCGCCACCGTCGTCGCCTACGCCACCGGGGTGCTCTCGGTGCGCAGGCTCTCCCCGCAGGTCGCGGGAGTGGTCGCCTGTCTCGAAGCGGTGATCGCCACCGTTCTGGCCTGGGTGCTGCTCGGCGAGCACCTCTCGCTTCCCCAGATCATCGGCGGAGCGGTCGTGCTGCTCGGCGCGTTCATCGCACAGTCGTCGGCTCCCGCGAAGCCCTCCGACGGGCCGGTGGCCGGCGGGCAGGGAGACGTCGAAAGGGAGTTGTCGGCCCGCGGAACCGCCGTCTAGGCTACGGATCATGCCAGTGACGCTCGTTCTTCCGCCTCCGGCCGCCTGAGGCGGGCGTACCGGAGACCCGCCCGGCCCCGTGCCGGGCGGAACGGCGCTGCCCGCAGAAGAAGTCCGAGGACCTTTCCGTACGTCCCCGCCGTCAAGGCGGGACGGCGACGTGGTCCCTTCCCGAACCTTCTGCGGATCTGCGGAGAGAACACGTGTCGAACGCGAACACTTCTTCCGGCCTGCCCATCGGGCGAGGCCTGCTCTATCTGATCGTCGCCGGTGCCGCCTGGGGCACTGCGGGCGCGGCCGCGTCACTGGTCTACCGGGCCGGCGACATGGGACCGGTGGCCCTCTCTTTCTGGCGCTGCGCGGGCGGACTCGCCCTGCTCCTCGCCGTGCGGGTGCGGCCGGGGCGCCGCCCGGTCCGCACTGTCGTCCGGGAGCCCCTCGGCGGCCGGGCACTGCGCATCGGTCTCACGGGGATCGGTCTCGCGGTCTTCCAGACCGCCTACTTCGCCGCTGTCGAGGCGACCGGCCTCGCGGTGGCGACCGTCGTCACGCTGGGCGCGGGGCCGGTGCTCATCGCTCTCGGCGCCCGGCTGACCATGGGGGAGCGGCTCGGACGCGGCGGGAGCGCCGCCGTCGTCGGGGCACTCGCCGGGCTCGGGGTGCTGGTCCTGGGCGGTGACGGCGCGACGGTGAGGCCCTGGGGTGTCGTGCTCGCGCTGCTCTCCGCGGCCGGATACTCCACGATGACGCTGCTCACCCGGTGGTGGGGACGCGACGGCCGCGCCGACGGGTCCGGCACGACCGTGGGGGCGTTCGCCGTCACCGCCGTCTGCCTGCTGCCGTTCGCGCTCGCGGAGGGGCTGACGCCGCACACCGCGCACCCGGTCGAGGTGCTGGCCCTGCTCGCGTACATCGCCGCGGTTCCCACGGCGCTCGCGTACGCCCTCTTCTTCGCGGGTGCCGCTGTCGTCCGCTCGGCGACGGTGTCGGTGATCATGCTGCTGGAACCCGTCAGCGCGGCGGTGCTGGCCGTCTGCTTCCTCGGCGAGCGGCTCACCCTGCCGACCGTCGCCGGCACCCTGCTCATGCTCGGCTCGGTCGGGGGACTCGCGGTGGCGGAGGCGCGCGCCGCGGGCGCCGGCCGCCGTTCGGCGGCTGACCGGGAGGCGGCGCTGGTGTGAGGACGGCGTGGGTGCGGGCCGGTCGGCTCGCACCCACTCGCCCGTCTTACGGAAAGTGTGTTCCGCCGGGCCCGGAGATCCGTCAGGCGGTCAGGTAGTCCGGCAGCTCGATACCCGGAGCCAGGTCGTCCGCCGGGACCGGGGTGCCGTGCCCCTTGGTCAGCGGAACGACGCCGGTCCAGTACGGAAGACCGAGGTCCTCCTCGTCGTCGTTCGGGCCGCCGGTACGCAGCTTCGCGGAGACCTCGTTCAGGTCGAGGCTGATCACGGCGGTGGCCGCCAGTTCCTTGGCGTTGGCGGGCCGGGAGTCGGCCGAGCGCCCGGCGACGACGTGGTCGACCAGTGCGTCCAGCGCCCGGCGCTTCTCCTCGGGGTCCGTCACCTGGTGAGCGATGCCGTGCACCACCACGGAGCGGTAGTTCATCGAGTGGTGGAAGGCCGAGCGGGCGAGGACGAGTCCGTCCACGTGCGTCACGGTGAGGCACACGGCGAGGCCGGGATCGGCCTGGCCGGTCATCCGCAGGGGGCGTGACCCGGTGGAGCCGTGGACGTAGAGACGCTCACCGGCCCGTGCATACAGCGTCGGCAGCACGACCGGAGCGCCGTCGCGGACGAAGCCGAGGTGGCAGACGTATCCCTCGTCGAGTATCGCGTGCACCAGCTCGTGGTCGTACGCGGCGCGCTCCTTGGAGCGGGTGGGGACGGTGCGGTCGGTCGGGGTGTAGGCAGCGGACTGCGTCGTCCTCGGCTGGGTGCTCGTCTCCGGCATTGCCTTCTCCATTGCACTAGTGCATAATCTGGTTTGTGCTAGGAGAGTATCGGATCGAGGGGCGTCGCGCAGCCGACATCGCTGCCAGTGTCGAGCGCGCGGTGGGGTCGGGAGAGCTGGAGCCGGGCCAACTGCTGCCGCCGATGCGGGAGTTGGCCGAGCGGCTCGGAGTCAATCCGAACACGGTCGCGGCCGCCTATCGCACGCTGCGGGAACGCGGGGTGATCGAGACCGCGGGCCGGCGGGGCAGCCGGGTGCGGTCGAAGCCGGTCACCACGGGGCGGGAGTACCTCCGGGTCGAAGTCCCCGAGGGGGTGCGGGACCTCGCCAGCGGCAACCCCGACCGGGCCCTGCTGCCCGGCCTCGCCGAGGCCTTCGCGGTGGCGGGCCGGGAGTCCGACCGTCACCCCGTGCGGTACGGGGAGGACGCCGTGGAGCCGGAGTTGGAGCGCATCGCCCGCGCCGACCTCGATGCTGACGGAGTGCCCGAGGGGCCCGTGGTGGTCACCTCCGGATCGCTCGACGCCATCGAGAGGGTCCTGGCGGCGCACCTCAAGCCGGGCGACGCGGTGGCCGTCGAGGACCCCGGCTGGGGCAGTGTGTTCGACCTCGCTCCGGTGCTCGGGCTGCGTACGGTCGGGGTCGGTGTCGACGACGAGGGTCCGGTGCCCGACGACGTGAGGCGTGCGCTGGCCGGCGGGGCGCGGGCCCTGATCGTCACCGACCGGGCGCAGAACCCCACCGGCGCCGCGGTGAGCGCCGCACGCGCGCGTGCCCTGCGCTCCGTGCTCGCCGAGTACCCCGAGACCCTGCTCGTCGAGGACGACCACGGTCACCGGATCGTCGACGTGCCCCTGCATCCGCTCGCCGGGGTCACGCGCCACTGGGCGTTCGTGCGCTCCGCCGCGAAGGCCTACGGCCCCGACCTGCGGCTCGCCGTGCTCACCGGGGACGCCGTCACCGTCGACCGCGTGCACGGAAGGCAGCGGCTCGGCCCGGGCTGGGTGAGCCGTCTGCTGCAGAAGGCCGTGGTCCATCTGTGGACCTCCGGCGCCGTCGACGTGGCCGCCGTGTCGGACGCCTACGGGCGGCGACGCGACGCGCTGATCCGCGCCCTGAAGACGCGCGGCGTCGCGGCGTACGGGCGGAGCGGCATGAACGTCTGGATCCCGGTCCCGGACGAGACCGGAGCCGTCGCCCGGCTGCTGCACGCCGGGTGGGCGGTCGCCCCCGGCGCCCGGTTCCGGATGAGCGCGCCGCCGGGCATCCGGATCACCGTGTCGACGCTCGGGCCCGACGACATGGAGCCGCTCGCGGACGCCGTCGCCTCGGCCGTGCATCCCGGCCCCGCGCGCCGTTACGTCTGAGATGTGCGGGACATGGACGGCGTGCGCCGTCGTCGTGTCCGAGGGCGGCGCCTGACGCGTGACCGGACGGTGGCTGCCCCGCGTCTCAGCGGCGCGCCTTCGCCTGGGTGAGGGCCGCGCCCGCCAGGACGATCACCGCGCCGACCGGGGTCGACCAGGTCAGCGACTCGCCGAGGATGGCGACGCCGGCGGCGGTGGCGATGACGGGGATGAAGTAGGTGACCATCTGGGCCGTCGTCGGACCGACCTCGGCGACGATGCCGTACTGGAGGAAGATCGCGAGGCCGGTCCCGAGTGCGCCCAGAGCGACGATCGCGAGCAGCGGAACCACCGGGAACCGGCTCGGCAATGTGGTGAACAGCGGTGTGACGACGGCGAGTTGCACCGTCGCCAGCAGCAACTGGGCGCCGGTCATCGACAGGTGCGAGGCGCCGGTGCCGGCCAGCGTGCGGCGGACGTAGATCCAGCCGACCGGATAGCTGAGCGAGGCGAGCAGCGCCATCGCCGTGCCCGTGGCGTCGAGACCGTGGAAGCCCTGCCAGACGCCGAGGACCGTCAGGACACCGAGGAACCCGATACCGAGTCCGGCGACCCTGCGCCGGGTGGGCCGGTCCTCGGAGAGGGCGACCAGCGAGAGGGCCATGCCCCACAGCGGCGAGGTCGCGTTGCAGATGCCCGCGAGCGTGGACGGGATGGTCAGCTCGGAATAGGCGAAGAGGGAGAACGGCAGCGCGTTCAGCAGCAGCGCCGCGACCGCGAGGTGACCCCACGTGCGCGCCCCGCGCGGCAGCCGTTCCCGCTTCAGCGCCATCGCGGCCACGAGCACCGCCGTCCCGAACAGCAGCCGGCCGAAGGTGACCTGGAAGGGCGCGTACCCCTCCGTCCCGACCTTGATCAGCAGAAAGCTGAAGCCCCAGATCAGGGACAGGACGCCGAACCGGATCCGCCAGTCCAAAGCGGTACGGGAGCGGGCCGGGGCGCCGGTCGGCGCGGTGGTGCGGGGCGTGGCGACGGTGGTCATGGGGCCAACGATGGGGTACCGCGAGGTCGTAGCACAAGCGAGAAGTTTCGAGCGGTATCTCGTAGCATCGCTTACATGTTGAATCTGGAACGCCTGCGCACCCTCGACGCCTTCGCGCGGCACGGCTCGGTGAGCGCGGCGGCCGAGGGCCTGCATGTGACGACATCGGCCGTCTCGCAGCAGATGTCCAAACTGGAGCGCGAGGTGGGCCAGCAATTGCTGGCCAAGAACGGCCGGGGGGTGCGCCTCACCGACGCGGGACGGCTGCTCGCCGAGCACGCGGCGCGCATCCTGTCCCAGGTCGAGCTGGCGCGGTCGGACCTGGAGGCGCACCGTGGGCAGGTGGTGGGCGAGCTGAGACTGTCGGCGTTCCCGACCGCCGCGCGCGGGCTGTTCCCGGCCGCGCTCTCCGCACTGCGGGCCGACCACCCGGGACTGCGGGTGCGCTCCAGCGAGTTGGAGCCCGAGGCCGGGGTCGCGGGAGTGGTCCGCGGCGACCTCGACCTGGCCGTCGTGCTCGACTGGCACAACAAGCCGATGCCGCTGCCCGACGGCCTGGTGAAGGCGTCGATCCTCGACGACCCCGCCGACGTCGCGATGCCGGCCGGGCACCGGCTCGCGGGCCGGGACGAGGTGGACCTCGGGGAGTTCGCGGACGACGAGTGGATCACCTGGAACGAGGGCGAGTTCTGCCACGAGTGGCTGATGTTCACCTTGCGCTCCAAGGGCGTCGAACCGCACGTCGGACACCGTGCCGCGGAGACGCACACCCAGCTCGGACTGGTCGCCGCCGGACTCGGCGTGTGCGTGGCCCCGCTCCTCGGGCGTCATCCGATGCCCGAGGGGGTCGTCACGGTCCCGGTGCGCCAGCGGGTGCGCCGGCACGTCTACGTGGTCTGGCGGGCCGACGCCGACCGCAGGCCCTCGATCAGGGCGGCGGTCGACGCCCTGCGCAGAGCGGGAGAGGCGGTCAAGTGAGTTGTCCGGAGCCGTGGTTCGGCTACATCGGGGGCAGCTTGCGGAAGTCCCAGGAGGCGATGGCGTCCGGCGTCAGCCGCATCCACGCGTGCCGCCCGTCGTGCGGCATCTCCTCCAGGCCGAAGTTCTTCCGGGCGAACAGGGTCTCCGGGACGTCGAGTTCGGCGCACAGCTCCCCGGTGCGCGGGAACTCGCCCACGAACTCGACGGTGCCGGACAGCTCGACGCCGCGCAACTCCCCGTACTCCTCACCGGAGTCGACCACCACGGCGACGCGCGGGTCGTTGCGCAGCTGCACCCAGCGCTTGCTGCGCACCACCGAGTAGAGCCACAGAGAGGCGCCGTCCCAGGTGAACCAGAGCGCGCTGACGTGCGGGACGCCGTCCTTCGACACGGACGCGACGCGGCAGGTGCGCTGGGTGGTGAGGAACTCGTCCAGTTCACCGGGAGTCATCATGATCTTCCGGCCTCGGCGCTGAGTGACGGCCATGCGGTCCCCTCGTCCTGTGTCTGTCGGCCCCGTTCCCTGTGGGCCGGGGTTTCTGACGTTCCGTCAGAAAAGCATGAGGTGTCTTCCGTCCTCACGCAATGGTCGTTACGCTCGCCCGCCCCGACCCACGACGACAAGGAGAGTCATGCCGTCGTCCGAGCACCTCAGCGAACTCCTCGATCCGGCCGGCACGGTACTGCTCACCATCGAGTGCCAACAGGGTGTCGTGGGCCAGGACAGCGCGCTACCCGAACTCGCCAAGGAGGCACGCTCCTCCGGAGTGCTGGCCAGAGTCGCCCGGCTGGTCGAAGCGGCGCACGAGAGCGGCGTGCAGGTCGTGCACGCGGTGGCCGAGCGGCGCCCGGACGGCCGCGGCGCGAACCGCAACGCCCGGCTCTTCCGCGCCGCCGAACGCCTGCCCGTACAGCAGTTGACCGGCACCACGGCGGTGCGGGTCGCGCCGCCCATCGTGGTCGCCGAGGAGGACTTCGTCGTCCGCCGGCTGCACGGACTCTCCCCGATCGCGGGCACCGACGTCGATCCGCTGCTGCGCAATCTGGGCTGCCGCACCCTCGTCGTGACCGGCGTGTCCGCCAACATCGCCGTCCCGAATGCCGTGTTCGACGCCGTGAACCGCGGCTACACCGTCGTCGTGCCGGCGGACGCCATCGCGGGGGTGCCCGCCGAGTACACCCCCGCGATGATCCGGAACACCCTCGCGCTGGTCGCCACCATCACGACGACCGACGACGTGCTCGCCTGCCTGAAGGGGCCCCGGCGGTGACGCCCCGGACGGTCACGCGAGTTTGATCGAGTCTCCCTCGACGGTGATGGTCGCGGCGGCCAGGGCACTGGTCGCGGGCCCCTTCTTCACGCTGCCGTCGGTTGCCGAGAACTGGCTGCCGTGGCAGGGGCAGGTGATCACGCCGTTCGCGATGCCCTTGACCGCACAGCCCTGGTGGGTGCACTTGGACGAGAAGGCCTTGAAGGTGCCGGCCGCCGGCTGGGTCACCACGACTCCCTGGTCGGCGAAGACCTTGCCGCCGCCCTCCGGGATATCGCCGGTCTTCGCCAGCTCCGTGCCGCCGCCGGCCCCGCTGCCCGAACTCTTGCTGCCGCCCCCGCCGTCGCCCGGGGCCACACTGTCGGAGGCCTTGTCGTCCGCACCGCACGCGGTCAGCGCCACGGCGAGTCCCGCCGCGCCGACCGCCGCCACGACGGTGCGCCGTGCCGGTCCCGGCACGGGGTGAAGCGATTCGCTGGTCATGCTGACGTTCCCTTCGACGGACATGAGATGGATCTGATCAGAAGTACGGTCGGGCCGTCCGCCCTGTTCAGGGCATGAGGACTTCTTGACCGGATCGACAGCGAGTCGACAGGAGGGCCACCGCGACGGGGGTCCCCGACCGCGAAACCGGTTCGGGCGAGGCCCGCGGGCTGCGTCGGCCGGGCGTGAACGCCCCAGTAGCCTGGGGCGATGCTCAAGGAAGTCAACGCCACCCGCTACATCACGCCGTTGCGTGAGGGCGGCTCGCTGCCGGGACTCGTCGAGGCCGACGACCTCGGGACGTACGTCATGAAGTTCACCGGCGCGGGCCAGGGGCGCAAGACGCTCGTCGCGGAGGTCGTCTGCGGTGAGCTGGCGCGCCGGCTCGGACTGCGGGTGCCCGGACTCGTGACGATCGGCCTCGACCCGGTCCTCGGCCTCGGCGAACCCGACCAGGAGGTCCAGGAACTGCTGAAGTCGAGCGGCGGCCCGAACCTCGGGATGGACTTCCTCTCCCGCGCTCTCGGCTTCGACCCGCTGGCCTTCGAGGCCGGCCCCGAGGAGGCCGGCCGGATCGTCTGGTTCGACGCCCTGGTCAACAACGTCGACCGGTCCTGGCGCAACCCCAACCTGCTGATGTGGCAGGGCGAACTGTGGCTCATCGACCACGGTGCCACGATGATCTGGCACCACCACTGGCCCGGCGCGGAGGCATCCGCCGCCAAACCCTACGACATCGCCGACCACGCGCTCGCGCCCTTCCGCCCGGACATCGCGGCAGCGGCCGCCGAGCTGGCCCCGCTGATCACCGAGGACCTGCTCGCCGAGGTCACCGCCGAGATCCCCGATGCCTGGCTGGCGGACGAACCCGGATTCGAGTCGGCCGAGGCGCTGCGCCGCGCGTACGCGCGACCACTGCTGGCACGGGCCGGCGTCATCCACCGGCGGATCAAGGGCGTCGACGGCATCGAGGGGGACAAGTGAGCGAGCGGGACGTCTTCGAGTACGCGCTGCTGCGGGTGGTGCCGCGCGTCGAACGCGGGGAGTGCTTCAACGCGGGCGTGCTGGTGTACTGCCGCGCCCGGACCTTCGTGGCGGCCCGCACCCATCTGGACGAGGGCAAGCTGCTCGCTCTCGACCCGGGCGCCGACGTGGCGGGCGTGCGAGCCGCGCTACGCGCCGTCGAAGGGGTCTGCGCCGGAGGGAAAGCCGCCGGTCAGGCGGCCGGCGACGACGCCGGGCGGCGCTTTCGCTGGCTGATCGCACCCCGCTCGACGGTCGTCCAGCCGGGCCCCGTGCACACCGGCCTGACCGCCGATCCGCAGGCCGAGACCGAGCGGTTGCTCCAGCTGCTGGTCAGGTAATGGATCACATGCGCGCGGTGTGCCGTTGACACCGGGTGCCAGGGCTTCTAGCGTCACGTCTGCTGAAGGTACTAAGCGGTCGCTCACCGGACGGGCGTACCGTGTGAGCCGCAGGTCCTTCGGGCTTCCGAAGGCGCCGCAAGGTTGTCGAGACAGCTTGGCCGGGCTTGGGCCGGCTTTTCCAAGGGCGAGGAGAACCAGCAATGTCCACCACTGAGCAGCGCGTCGCCGTAGTCACCGGTGCCGCGCGCGGCATCGGCGCCGCGACCGCCGTACGTCTGGCCGCCGAGGGCCGCGCCGTCGCGGTGATCGACCTCGACGAGGCCGCGTGCAAGGACACCGTGGAGAAGATCACCGCCGCCGGCGGCAAGGCCCTCGCGGTCGGCTGCGACGTCTCCGACGAGGCCCAGGTCGAGGCCGCCGTCGCCCGCATCGCCGAGGAGCTCGGCGCGCCGACCATCCTGGTGAACAACGCGGGTGTCCTGCGCGACAACCTGCTGTTCAAGATGAGCGCGACCGACTGGGACACCGTCATGAACGTGCACCTGCGCGGTGCCTTCCTGATGGCGAAGGCCGTCCAGAAGTACATGGTGGAGGCCAAGTTCGGCCGGATCGTGAACCTGTCGTCCTCGTCGGCGCTGGGCAACCGCGGCCAGGCCAACTACTCCACGGCCAAGGCCGGACTCCAGGGCTTCACCAAGACGCTCGCCATCGAGCTCGGCAAGTTCGGTGTCACCGCGAACGCCGTCGCGCCCGGCTTCATCGTCACCGACATGACCGCCGCCACCGCCGCCCGCGTCGGCATGGACTTCGACGACTTCCAGGCCGCCGCCGCCACGCAGATCCCCGTGCAGCGCGTCGGCAACCCCGACGACATCGCCAACAGCATCGCGTTCTTCACCGGCGAAGCCGCCGGATTCGTCTCCGGCCAGGTGCTGTACGTGGCCGGCGGACCGCTCAACTGAGGCCGGGGGAATCCGACATGACCACTCTTCCCGAACTCTCGGGCAAGGTCGCGCTCATCACGGGCGCGAGCCGCGGCATCGGCTACGGCGTCGCGGAGGCCCTGGTCGCCCGCGGCGACCGGGTCTGCATCACGGGCCGCAACGAGGACGCCCTCAAGGAGGCCGTCGAGGCACTCGGCGCCGAGCGTGTCATCGGTGTCGCCGGAAAGGCGCACGACGAGGCCCACCAGGCCGTCGCCGTGGAACGCGCCATGGAGGCCTTCGGACGCGTCGACTACCTGGTCAACAACGCCGGTACGAACCCGGTGTTCGGCCCGATCGCCGAGCTGGACCTCAACGTGGCGCGCAAGGTCTTCGAGACCAACGTCGTCTCCGCGCTCGGCTTCGCCCAGCAGACCTGGAAGGCCTGGCAGAGCGAGAACGGCGGCGCGATCGTCAACATCGCCTCCGTCGCCGGCCTCGCGCCCTCCCCGTTCATCGGGGCGTACGGCATCAGCAAGGCCGCGATGATCAACCTGACCGTGCAGCTGGCGCACGAGTTCGCGCCGAAGGTACGCGTCAACGCGATCGCGCCCGCCGTCGTGAAGACGAAGTTTGCGGCCGCACTGTACGAGGGCCGTGAGGCGGAGGCCGCCGCGGCCTACCCGCTCAACCGGCTCGGCGTGCCCACCGACATCGGCGGGGCCGCCGCGTTCCTCACCTCGCAGCAGTCGGACTGGGTCACCGGTCAGACGCTCGTGGTCGACGGCGGTCTGTTCCTGAACGCCGGCGTCGCCTGAGACACGGTCGGGGAATGCTCCCCGAGCCAAGGGCCGGTGGCCTCCCGCACGCGGGAGGCCACCGGCCCTTGTTTTGTGGGCGGTCGACGACGCGAGTGCCCGCGTCGGACGACGCGGAGTCCGATATCCGGAGCGCCGGACGGTTCACAGGATCCTGACAACGTAGTCACAAACGTGCTGATCAAGTGCCCTGCCGCGAAGACGGTTCCGGCGGCGGGACGCTGCGGTATGGTCTGCCGACCCTTGGTACGGCAGATCGAGGAGCGTGCGCGTGTTCAACCGGAACAGATGCCTGAGACAGCTGGCTGCGATCACGTCCATAACCCTGGTGGCCGGATGTGGCGTCTTCTCCTCGGGCTCGTCCGACGACAAGGGGCCGATCGTGGTGGGTACCACGAGCGCCCCGAGCACGCTGGACCCGGCCGCCTCCTGGGACGGGTCCTGGGAGCTGTTCCGCAACATCTACCAGACCCTGCTGGGCTACCCGAACGGCTCGGTCAGCCCCCAGCCGGACGTGGCGGAGAAGTGCGCGTTCACAGACGGAACCAACCGCACCTACCGCTGTGAACTGCGGCCGGACCTGACGTTCTCCGACGGCGACCCGCTCGACGCACGGGCGGTCAAGTACTCCATCGACCGGATCAGGAAGATCAACGTCCGGGGCGGCCCCGCGGGCCTGCTCGGCAGCCTCGATCGGGTCCAGGTGCTCGGCGAGCGCGAGGTCGTCTTCCACCTCAACCAGCCGGACGCCACCTTCCCGTTCGTACTGGCCACTCCGGCGATGTCGATCGTCGACCCCGAGGAGTACCCGGCGGGCTCCCTGCACAAGGGCGACGAGGTCTTCGGCTCCGGTCCCTACAGCCTGGACTCCTACGAGGAGGGCATGCAGGCCGTACTCGTCAGGAACAGCCACTACGAGGGCTTCGCCAAGCGCCGGAACGACGCGGTGACCATCCGCTACTTCCCGGACTCGGCCCAGATGGTGGGGGCCCTGAAGGACCGGAAGATCGACCTCACCTACCGCGGGCTCGCCGCCTCCGACATCGTCGACCTGCAGGACGGAGGCACCGACAAAGACCTCCAGCTCGTCGAGGGCGCGGGCACCGAGATCAGCTACCTGGTCTTCAACCCGAAGGACCCCTGGGCGGGGAAGGCCGCCGTCCGCAAGGCGATCGCGCAGATCGTCGACCGGCCCGCCATCGCGCACAAGGTCTACCGGGACACCGTCGACCCCCTGTACTCGATGGTCCCGGCCGGCCTGGTCGGTCACACCACCGGCTACTTCGACGCCTACGGCAGCCCCAGCGCGTCCAAGGCCCGCAAGATCCTGCTGGACGCCGGGATCAACCGGCGCGTCCCGCTCACCCTCTGGTACACCACCGACCGCTACGGCTCCGAGACGGCTCCGGAGTTCCGCGAGCTCAAGCGACAGCTCGACAGCACCGGCCTGTTCACGGTCACGCTCAGAAGCCGCCCCTGGAAGACCTACGAGGCCGGCTACCGCGACGGCGAGTACCCGGTGTTCGGACGCGGCTGGTTCCCCGACTTCCCGGACGCCGAGAACTTCATCGCGCCCTTCGTCGGCGAACAGAACGCGCTCGGAACGCCGTACCCGGCCCCGCGCATCACCGACCACCTGCTGCCCGACTCCCGTGGCGTGACCAACCGCGCCGCCGTGGTCAAGGAGTTCGAGGAGGCCCAGCGGATCCTCGTCGACGACGCACGGCTGCTGCCCCTGTGGCAGGGCAAGCAGTACGTGGCCGCGAGCGGGGAGATCTCCGGCGGCGAGCGGGCCCTCGACCCGTCGACGATCATGACGATGTGGGAACTGGACCGGAAGACCAGTTGGTAGCGGGGCCCGGACCGGCCGCCGCGACGACCCGTGTGCGGCCGGACATCAGGACCTGCAGCCGGGTCGGGTCCTGGCCGACGGTGAGCGGCACGGGGCACGGAACCGGTTGTCAGTGGGCGACGGTAGGTTCTGTGGTCTGGAAGTGACCGCACATCGGAGGAAGTTGACGTGACCGATATCGCCATGCTGCCCGAGTCCTGGCGCGGCGTACTGGGCGAGGAGCTGCAGCAGCCCTACTTCAAGGAACTCACCGAGTTCGTCGAGGAGGAGCGTGCGAACGGCCCCGTCTACCCTCCGCGGGAGGAGGTCTTCGCCGCGCTCGACGCCACACCGTACGACCGGGTGAAGGTGCTCATCCTCGGTCAGGACCCGTACCACGGCGAGGGCCAGGGACACGGCCTGTGCTTCTCGGTCCGGCCGGGAGTGAAGACCCCGCCGTCGCTGCGGAACATCTACAAGGAGATGAAGGAGGAGCTCGGCACCCCGATCCCGGACAACGGCTATCTCATGCCGTGGGCCGAACAGGGCGTCCTGCTCCTCAACGCGGTGCTGACGGTGCGCGCCGGTGAGGCCAACTCGCACAAGGGCAAGGGCTGGGAGAAGTTCACCGACGCGGTCATCCGCGGGGTGGCCGAGCGCCCCGACCCCGCGGTCTTCGTGCTCTGGGGCAACTACGCGCAGAAGAAGCTCCCGCTCATCGACGAGACGCGGCACGTGGTGGTGAAGGGGGCGCACCCCTCGCCGCTGTCCGCGAAGAAGTGGTTCGGCTCGCGTCCGTTCACGCAGATCGACGCGGCCGTGGCCGCACAGGGCCACGACCCGATCGACTGGACCGTTCCGGACCTCGGCTGACCGTCGTCCGCCGGGGACCATCACTGGGCCAGGACCGTCACCGTCCTGGCCCAGCGGTGTACGGGGGCGCCTGAGCGGGATTGTCAGTGGCTCGGGCTAGCGTCGGCGAAGACAGTGACGAGCCTGGAGGACACGGTGGCGGAGCAACAGGAGCAGGCGGCGCCGGACGCCATGATGACCAGGATCGGACAGGCCGTCATGCTGCATCACGCCGGTGACCGCGAAGAGGCCCGCACCCGCTTCCTGGATCTGTGGGGGGAGATCGGCGAGGGCGGCGACGCCCTGCACCGCTGCACCCTGGCGCACTACATGGCCGACACCCAGGACGACCCCGCGGACGAACTCGCGTGGGACCTGCGGGCCCTGTCGGCCGCCGACGAGCTGACGGACGGCAGGGTTGCCGAGCACCACGAGTCCCTCGCCGTGCGCGCGTTCTATCCCTCGCTCCATCTGAACCTCGCGGCCGACTACGTGAAACTCGGACGTTCCGAGGCGGCGCGCAGGCATCTGACCCGGGCGCGCGGAGCGACCGGCGCGCTCACGGACGACCGGTACGGCGACGGCGTCCGGGCGGCCATCGGCCGCCTCGAACTGCGCATCCAGGACACCGGCGGCTCGGTGGACACGAACAGACCCGACCGGTTCGGTGGCCCCGGCGGCGAGACCCTGGGACCACCGAGGCAGCGTCCGTGACGCCGTGCGGGCGCGCCCCGGGCGGACGTCAGTTTCCGTAGGTTCCGGAGCAGATGACCGCCTCCGGGCTGTCCGCCTTCCAGCCCCCGTAGGCCCTTCCCAGGGCACACACGTCCGCGTTCTTCGGTACGTCGGGGGAGACACGCGGGACAGCGGCGCGAGGCTCCGAGTGGCGCGGCGCGGCAGGAGGGGCCGGGCGCGGGTGATGCGGGCGGGGACGGGCGGGTGCCGCCGGTGCGGGGGCCGGTGGCGCGGCCGCCCGCTGCCGGGGTGACGCGGCGGGCTTCGGCCTCTTCGCAGGGCCGACCCGCTCCAGGGCCTCACGGGCCGGCGCCTGCACGATCTGCGGTTCCGCCCTGCCACCGGGCGACGGCACGGCGGAACCGGACGGAGCGGTCGGCGGGCCGGAGGCGGGCGGCCGCTGGACGGTCATACAGCCGGAGAGGGCGGTGACCGCCACGGTGACCAGGAGCGTCGCGGTCGTCGTCGTTCGATGCACCCCACAACTCTGCTGACTCCGCCCGGCTTTGGGGAGCAGAGAGGCGCAGGTTGCCCCGCACGAGTGATCCTTCCGCTCCTCCGGCGGGCGCGAGGCCCGGCGAGCTGACGACGGGGGAGGACGCGAGCCGGGGGCGCGGTCCCGTCGGGCCGGATCCCTCCATCGTCGGTGCTTCCCGCCCCGGCAGGCGGAGAAGGGGTGCCGTCCGGGCTGGCCCGCGGTCGCGACGGGCGGACGCCCACGCGGCCCTCCGCGGGAAGGCGACCGCGCCGACCACGGCGGACCTGCGCTTTTCCCGTGCCGCGCGGACGGCATCGCCGACGGACGCCCGACGCGCCGGCCGTATGCTTCCGACGGAGCAGGGGCTCCGGCCCCGCCCTCGGACGGGCGCGCCGGGACAGGCGCCCGCGGACAGGCTGGGACGAACGAAGGAGATCGCTGTGAAGGTCGGCTGCATCGGACTCGGCGACATCGCGCAGAAGGCGTATCTGCCGGTGCTCGGCGTGCAGCCGGGCATCGAGCTGCACCTCCAGACGCGGAACCCCGAGACACTCACCCGGGTCGCCGACACCCTTCACCTGCCGGAGGCGCAGCGCCACACCGGCCTGGACGACCTCCTGGCGCAGGACCTCGACGCGGCGTTCGTGCACGCGGCCACGGTCGCCCACCCGGAGATCGTCACGCGCCTGCTGGAGGCGGGCGTCCCGACGTACGTCGACAAGCCGCTCGCCTACGAACTGGCCGACTCCGAGCGGCTGGTGCGGCTCGCCGAGGAACGGAACGTCAGCCTCGCCGTCGGCTTCAACCGGCGCCTGGCGCCCGGATACGCGCAGTGCGTCGAGCACCCGCGCGAGCTGATCCTCATGCAGAAGAACCGCACCGGGCTTCCCGAGGCCCCTCGGACGATGGTCCTCGACGACTTCATCCATGTCGTCGACACCCTGCGGTTCCTGGTGCCCGGCCCGGTCGACGACGTGACCGTCCGCGCCCGTACGGAGGGCGGACTGCTCCACCACATCGTGCTCCAGCTCGCCGGAGACGGTTTCACCGCGCTCGGTGTGATGAACCGGATGAGCGGCTCGAACGAGGAGATCCTGGAGGTGTCGGGCCAGGACACCAAGCGACAGGTCGTCAACCTCGCCGAGGTCGTGGACCACAAGGGACAGCCGACAGTCCGGCGGCGCGGGGACTGGGTGCCGGTGGCCCGTCAGCGGGGCATCGAGCAGGTGGTCCTGTCGTTCCTCGACGCCGTCCGTGCGGGAAAGGTGCTCAGCGCCCGGGACGCGCTGGCGACTCATGAGCTGTGCGAGCGGGTTGTCCTGGCGGTTCAGGAGCGCTCCGCCGCACTCTGAGCGCACGGGCACCCTCCGTCAGGCACAGTGCCGCCAGCACGAGCAGGGCACCGTGCACCGGCCAGTCCCCGAAGCGGACGTACGGGGTCACGCCGGTGGCCAGCGGCACCTCGTACACCGTGGCCTCGCTCGCGTCCGTGCCGAGCCAGGAGCCGATCCGCTCGCCGCTCGGGCCGTAGACCGCCGAGACTCCGGTGAGTGTGGCGTGAACCATGGGGCGGCCGGTCTCGGCGGCACGCAGCGCGGCGAGCGAGGCGTGCTGCTCCGGTGCCCAGCTGTGCTGGAAGCTCGACGTCGAGGACTGGGCGAGCAGCACCTCGGCGCCGTCCTCGGCGAGATGGCGGCTCATGTCGGGGAACGCGGACTCGAAGCAGACCATCGGGCCGATGCGCAGCCCGTGCCCGACGTCCATCACCACCTGCTCGGTGCCGCGCATCCGGTCCTCGCCGGCCGCCTTGCCGACGGAGGTGGCCCAGCCGAGCAGGGAACGCGCGGGGACGTACTCGCCGAACGGGACCAGCCGCATCTTGTCGTAGCGGTCGCCGGTCGGGCCCTGCGGACCCACCAGCACCGAACTCTTGTAGATCCCTGGCCGGTCGGAGCGGCGCGCGTCGACGTTCACCAGGATGTCGGCGCCCACCTCGCGCGACAGTGCCGCGATGCGGTTCGCCAGGTCGGGACGGCCGGCGAGGTCGAACCCGACGCTGCTCTCGCCCCAGACGACCAGGTCGGCCGCCCGGCCCGCGAGTTGCCGGGTGAGGACCTCCTCCCGGTCGAACCGCTTGTCACCACTGGCACTGCCGTCCACGACGCCGGGCTGCACGACGGCGATCCGTATGCGGCCGTCGACGTCCGGGCGCGGCGACCACACCCAGGCCGCCGAGGTCACGGCGGCCGTCGCGACCAGTCCGGCCAGGGCGGGCACCCGGGACTCGCGCACCGCGGCCAGGACGGCGATCGCGACGTTGACCGCGACGAGCAGGAAGCTGAGCAGCCACACCCCGCCGACCGAGGCCAGCCGCAGCGCGGGTTCGACCTGCCACTGACTCGAACCGAGCAGACCCCAGGGGCCGCCCAGCCCCTGCCAGGAGCGGACGAGTTCGATCGCCAGCCAGCCCGAGGGCAGGACGAGCAGGGCGGCGCCGATCCGGCCCGGTGACGGCACTCCCGCCAGGAACCGGCGGACGAGCCAGCCCCAAGGGGCCCACAGCGCGCCGAGCAGGGCCGCTATGAGGACCGTGAAGACGTGCAGGCTCGGCAGCAGCCAGTGGTGCACGGCCAGCATGAAACCGAGCCCGCCGAGCCAGCCGTCGTACGCGGCCCGCCTGCCCGTGGGCGCCGCGCGGGCCAGCAGGATCCAGGGCACCAGCGCGACGTACGCGAACCACCACCAGGACGGGGCGGGGAAGGCGAACATGGGCAGCGCGCCGGCCAGCGCCGCCACGACGTTCCGCCTCCAGGGGGAGGCGAGCCATCGGCCGAGCGGGCGATCGGGCCTCGTCACAACGTGCCTCCCTCCCCGGTGGTCCCTCCAGTGTGCGCGTCCCCGGCGATCTACGACAGGGGGCACTGAGCGCGGGGCGGGGCGCGCACCGGGGGAAGCGACCCAGGTCGTGACACCTGGCACGTTGGCGGGGAGGGAGGGCGGGGTAGTCGGGGCCGTCGGCGCGGAGGGGACCGGGGCGGGGGCCACTGGGGCAGGGCCCACCGGGGCAGGGCCCACCGGGAAGGGGCCGAGGGCCGTGGCCGGTCAGGTCGTCGCGGGGGCGTTCCGGGGTTGCGGCATCCGGCGCCACTTCTCCTCGACGACCACTTGACGCAGCCGCCAGCCGTCGTCCGTACGCAGCAGGCCGAACGCGTAGCGTCCGCCGCACACGAAGTCGGGGGCGGTGGAGGCTCTGTCCTGGCCGGCCAGCCTCATCGGGTTGATGTAGTCCGCCTGGAGCAGGGCGGTGTCGCCCGCGTTCTGGTCCAGGAGGTCGAAGCGAACGCGCCGGTTGACGATCAGGTGCTGGCGCATCGAGAACAGCTCCAGGCTGCGGGCGAGCCACTGCGCGACCTCGCCGGCGTCGCCCTCGATGCCGCCGGCTGTGCGGTAGTCGGCGCGTCCGTCCTTCGTGAACAGCCTTCGGTAGGCGTCCCAGTCGCCGTCGTCCACCGCCACCGCGTACTCGGTCACGAGTCCGTCCACGGCCAACCGGTCCATCACGGTCGCGAGTTCCACACGCTGCGTCATCGGCTCAGTGTTGGCCACCGGGCCTGCCACGCCAAGGGGGTCGGCGGGGTTATTCGGCGCCCGGCCGCACCGGGTTCCGTTTCCGCCGCGGATGTCGCGGACCGCGGAGACCGGGCGCGGATCACGGACCACGGATCACGGACCACCGACCGCGGCCGGTGGCGCGGCGTCGGAGCGGATCTGCGATCGTGGGTGATCCACTTCCGGCCGCGGACCTGGGTGACGCGGCCGGCCGCGCGAGGAGGTTGTCATGGCACGTCCTGTCACGATCGTCACGGGTGGCAGCCGGGGCATCGGGGCCGCGACCTGTGTGCGGCTCGCGGCCGACGGGCACGACGTGGCCGTCGGCTACGTCAGCGACGCCGACGCGGCCGAGCGGACCGCGTCCGCCGTTCGTGAGACCGGCGCGCGGTGCGTCACGGTGCGGGTGGACACCTCCGACGAGGCCGACGTGGAGCGGCTGTTCGGCACGTCCGAGGACCGGCTCGGACAGGTGACGGGACTCGTGAACAACGCCGGCGTGACCGGACCGCTCGGCCGTCTCGCGGACGCCGATCCATCTGACCTGCGGCGCGTGCTGGAGGTCAACGTGCTGGGAACGCTGCTGTGTTCGCGCCGCGCGGCCCGCTCGATGACGGCCCTGGGCGGTGGTGTCATCGTCAACGTGTCCTCGGCCGCGGCCACCCTCGGGAGTCCCGGCGAGTTCGTGCACTACGCGGCGAGCAAGGCGGCCGTCGACGCGCTGACCACGGGACTCGCCAAGGAACTCGGTGCCGACGGCATCCGCGTCAACGCGGTCGCGCCCGGAATGATCGACACCGAGATGCACGCGGCCATGGGCGCCCCCGACCGTGCCGAGCGCGCGGCCGCGTCGATTCCGCTGCGCCGGGCCGGCCGGGCGGAGGAGATCGCCGCCGCTGTCGCGTGGCTGATGTCAGCCGACGCGTCGTACGCGACGGGCGCGGTGCTGCGGGTGTCCGGCGGGCGCTGAGCCCGGGAGACCCACGGGTGTGCGGCGGTCGGGGCCTCAGGCCGCCTCGATGATCTCCCCGCGGATCGCCTCGGCCCACCGCACGACCAACAGCTCGTACTCCGCCCGCTCCTGAGCGGACAGGGATCCGCCCGCCCGCGTCCACAGGGCGCGGATCTGTTCGTTTAACGCGGCGGCCGAACGCACGGAACCATAGGAATCGAAGTCGGGGGACATGCGCACCAGCCTAGGGGCAAGGACTGACACTGCGCTACCGGACGGCTACGCAACCCGTATGCACTTCATCACGACGAACCGCAACAACGTCACGCCGATCGCCGAACTTCCTTTGGGGGGACGCCGGTTGACCTGGATCATCGTCGCGCGTTGACCGACTCTTGCCCGTCACCGTCACCGTCACCGTCACCGTCACCGTCACCGTCACCGTCACCGACGACGGAGGCCCGAGGGCCGAGGACCGGAGGGTGCGCGGGTGGGCTCTGCCATGCTGTCCGTCAGCTGTCTGAGGCCGTGCGTTAACCTCTCGATCCATGTCTGACCTGCCCGAACATTCCAGTGCGACCATCGACGCGATAGTCGGTCACATCGGCCGCTCGACGCTTCCCTTCCAGCGAGCCCACCGGGAGGAGCAGCACGCGACGGCCTTTTGGTTCAACGAACTCGTGGAAACGACCTCCCAAGGCGAGGTCATCCGGCAGTACCTCGTGACCGCGAGTGAGCCGGCACGAGTCGAGTTGGGCGAGTTCACGCTGCGCCCCGACCTCTGCGCGCCCATGATGAGCGCTCAGAAGCTGATGATGCTCGACTTCGCGGAGGGGTGGACTCACCTCGCCGACCTGGGAGTCGCGGTCATGCCCTCTGCCGGGCTGCACGCGCACGGCGCCCGCAAGGGATGGCACTGGACGACCGACGAGATCACCGACGGCATCGCGGCCACGGAAGAGGACCTCGCGGGCCTCGGTGAGTCGCCGGTCCCGGCCTATCTGCTGGGACACGTCAACGACGGGGACGGTTCCCGAGAACAGGCTGTCGTGCTCGGCCGGATCGCTCGCTCCGGCGACGGCGGCATCCGGTGGATGGGAGACCTGCCGCAAGGGTGCGTGGGCGCACCGGTGTTCATCGGCGCGCCCCTCGGCGAGGACAGTTTCAAGCTCGTCTGCGTCGGTGTGATGCTTCCCGCCGACGGCCATCACGCCATTGCCCCCTTCGACCGCATCCGCGCCGCCTTGAGGACCTTCCCACCGGACGGCGCGTCAGCTCCCGAGCGGGTCGGATCCGGTCCTCGGACAGCCGGGCGGAAGCGGCGCTGGTGGCAGCGGCGCAGGTGACGTCGCACGGCATCGCCGGGCTTGGACCACAGCCGACCCAGCCGCCCGGGATCAGCCCGCCGACTCCGCCGCGTGGGGGCTCAGGGTGCCCATCGTGACCAGGGCGATGATGACGATGCCGAGGGCGATCCGGTACCAGACGAAGGGCATGAAGCTCTTGTGCGAGATGAACTTCATGAACCAGGCGATGACCGCGTAGCCGACGGCGAAGGCGATGACCGTCGCGAACATCGTGGGGCCCCAGGCCACATGGCCCTCCGCCGCCGCGTCCTTCAGCTCGAAGGTGCCGGAGGCCAGGACGGCCGGCATGGCGAGGAGGAAGGAGTAACGGGCCGCCGCCGCACGGGTGTAGCCCATGAACAGGCCGCCGCTGATCGTCGCGCCCGAGCGGGAGACACCGGGGATCAGGGCCATCGCCTGGCAGAGGCCGTAGATCAGGCCGTCCTTGGTGTTCAGGTCCTCAAGTGCCTTGCGCTGCTTGGCCGCCCGGTGCCGGCCGCCCGTCTCGTCGCGAGCGGCGAGCCGGTCGGCGACGCCTATGACGATGCCCACCACGATCAACATGGTCGCGGTGACCCGCAGATCACGGAACGGCCCCTCGATCTGGTCCTTGAGGGTGATGCCGAGCACCCCGATCGGGATCGAGCCGACGATCACCAGCCAGCCCATCTGGGCGTCGTGGTCGCTGCGCATCGCCTTGTCGGTGAGTGAGCGGAACCACGCCGACAGAATGCGTCCCACGTCCTTGCGGAAGTAGATCAGCACGGCCGCCTCGGTGCCCAGTTGCGTGATCGCCGTGAAGGCCGCACCGGGGTCCTCCCAGCCCGCGAACGCGGCGGTGAGCCGCAGATGCGCGCTGGAGGAGACGGGAAGGAATTCGGTCAGCCCCTGGACGAGTCCGAGGATGAGGGATTCAAACCAAGACATGAAGTTACGTGGTCCAAGCGCTGATCGAGGGAGGGCGACGGGCACGCCGTATCGCGGTGCGAGGTGATCACGGGTGTTGAGGGCAGCGTAGCGTCCGTGCCCGACCGTCCCGCCACAGGGGTTTCACCGGCCCCCCACGTCCCGCTCGCCGGTGAGGGCGGTCCGCGAACTGCGGTCCGCGAACTACGCCACCACCGGCCCTGTCACCGTCCACCCCGGGCTCTGGGGGTGAGCCGTCACCGTGTCGTGCTCGACCTGGCGGCCGCACTCCCGGCAGACCACCTGGGGGACCAGTTCGTGACCGCAGGTGTGCTCCAGCACCATGGGCCGCGCGCCGCTCTCCTGGAGATGCCGGTCGCCCCACGCCATGAGGGTCAGCAGGACAGGCTGCAGCTCCAGCCCGGCGGCCGTCGCCCGGTACTCGTAACGCCTGGGCCGCTCGCTGTACTGCACCTTCTCCAGGACGCCCACGTCGACGAGGCGCTTCAGCCGCGTGGTCAGCACGTCCCGCGGGGCGCCGGTGTTGCGGACGAGCTGGTCGAAGCGGGTGGCGCCGAGCGACACCTCGCGCATGACCAGCAGGGAGTACTTCTCGCCGACGAGGGCGAGGGTGGCGGCGATGGAACAGGGGCGCGCGTCCTTCATGGCCACAGTCTACGGGGAGGGTTGGATGTTCCAACTCACTCGGTTACTCTAGGGTCACTTAGTAGGTTGGGAAATCAAACGCACTCACTCGGGACGCGTCGCCGGCGCACCCCACACGGTGCGCCGAGCGGGAAAGCCGGACCCGCTCGGACACCCCGCCCCGACCTCGGAGACCTGAGAGGCATCCCATGCGTGACGCCGTGATCGTCGAAGCCGTACGCACCCCCGTGGGCAAGGGCAGGCCGAACGGCTCGCTCGCCCATGTCCACCCCGTCGAGCTCCTCGCCCACACCCTCCGCACGCTGGTCGAGCGCACCGGGATCGACCCGGCGCTGATCGACGACGTCGTCGGCGGCACCGTCGACCAGGTCGGCGAGCAGGCCATGAACACCACCCGGTACGCCGGGCTCTCCGCGGGCTTCCCGGAGAGCGTGCCCGCGACCACCGTGGACCGTCAGTGCGGGTCGTCCCAGCAGGCCGTCCACTTCGCCGCCCAGGGCGTCATGGCAGGGGCGTACGACATCGTCGTGGCCTGCGGGGTCGAGTCGATGAGCCGGGTTCCGATGTGGTCGAACGTGCCCGCGGGCAAGGACCCGTTCGGGCCCGGGGTGGCCGAGCGCTATCCCGAGGGACTGGTGCCCCAGGGCATCAGCGCCGAACTCATCGCCGCCAAGTGGGGCATCACCCGCGAGCGCATGGACGCCTACGCCGTCGGCTCGCACCGCAAGGCGGCCAAAGCGTGGGACAGCGGTCTCTTCGACGCCGAGGTCGCACCTCTGGACGGCGTCACCCGTGACGAGAGCGTCCGGCCGGGCAGCACACCCGAGACGCTCGCCGGCCTGAAGCCCGCCTACTACGACGCCGGGTTCGGCGACCGTTTCCCGCAGATCGACTGGTCGGTCACGGCGGGCAACGCGAGCCCGATCAACGACGGCGCCTCGGCCGTGCTCATCATGTCCGGCGAGACCGCCGAGCGCCTCGGCCTGCGGCCCCTCGCCCGGCTGCACAGCTTCGCCGTCACCGGCTCCGATCCGCTGCTCATGCTCACCGGCGTCATCCCGGCCACCGAGAAGGTGCTGCGCAGGGCGGGCCTCGACCTCGGCGACATCGACCTCTTCGAGGTGAACGAGGCCTTCGCGGCGGTCGTCCTCGCCTGGCAGCAGGAGACGGGCGCCGACCTGTCCAAGGTCAACGTGAACGGCGGAGCGATCGCCATAGGCCACCCGCTCGGCGCGAGCGGCACCCGGCTCACCACGACCCTCGTCCACGCGATGCGCGCCCGCGGAGCCCGCTACGCGCTGCAGACGATGTGCGAGGCGGGCGGCCTGGCCAACGCGATGATCCTGGAAGCCGTCCGGCCCTAGGACGCCGTCCCGCGCAGGTGGTGGCGCTTGCGCCAGGCCACCACCCCGCCGACCAGGGCCGGAACCGCGATGAATCCCATCGCGATGAGGAAGGCCGGAGACGTCGGACTCGACGCGCGGGCGCCGGCGACCGCGTACGCGGCGGTGTTCGGGATCGAGCCGAGCGCCGTCGCGAGCAGGAAGGGCAGCCAGCCCATGCGGGAGACGGCGGCGCAGTAGTTGGCGGCCCAGAAGGGCACCCCCGGGAAGAGCCGGGCCACCATCATCGAGCGGAACCCGTGCCTGCTGAGCTGTCCGTCCGCCGCCTTCAGCCAGCGGGCCCGCAGCAGCGGGCGCAGCGCGTCCTGCCCGAGCATCCGGCCCAGCCCGAAGGCGACACCCGCGCCGAGCACGGTGCCCGCCAGAGCCGTACCGAGGCCCAGCTGCGAACCGAACAGGGCGCCGCCCGCCAGGTTGAGCAGTGGGCGGGGCACGAACGCGACCGTGCACAGTCCGTACGCGACGGCGAACGCGAGGGCGGCCGCCGCGCCGCCGAGCTGGGGCGGCCAGCCGTCCGCGAGCAGGCGCTGCGGTTCGAAGAGCAGCACGCTCGACGCGGCGCCGGCGAGCAGGACGAGGAGCAGGGACAGGCGTGACCAGGGAGAGAGGAGCACTCTCAGACACCGGGCGGCCGGGCCGGTACGTGCGGTGGCGAGGGCGGCGGGCGCGGCGCCGACGAGCTCGGCGGCGACGGCCAGGTCGGTGGTGACGCCGAGCTTGCCTGCGGTGGCCTGGGGAGTGGCCGTGGCGGTGCCCCCAGAGCGGTTGGTGGCATCGAGCATCCGGTGACACTAACCGACGGATGTGTGTGATCGCCGTATGGTTCGTCTCATGGGCGTCACAGCTTCCGGAACGTCAGATGCTCCGTTCGAGGTGCCGAACAGCACGCTCGCGGACACCCTGATGGAACGGCTCACGGTCGTCTATCCGTCGGCCGCGGATCCGGAGCGTGCCGCGTCGACGGGCGCGTACATGAAGGACATCGCCCCCTTCCTCGGGCTGACCACACCCGGGCGCCGTGCCCTCTCGCGGACCGTGCTCCTGGACACCCCTCGCCCCGAGGAGAGGGACTGCACCGCGCTCGCGCTGCGCTGCTGGGAGCTGCCCGAACGCGAATACCAGTACTTCGCCGTCGACTACCTGCGCCGCCATGTGACGCGCCTGTCCTCGGACTTCCTGCCGGTGACCCGGCACCTCGTCGCCACCGTGTCCTGGTGGGACACGGTCGACGCGCTCGCCGCGCACGTCGTGGGCGGGCTCGTGGCCGCCGACCCCGCGCTGCGGTCCGAGATGGACGCCTGGATCGAGGACGACGACCTGTGGGTCGCCCGGACGGCGCTGCTCCACCAACTTCGTCGCAAGGGAGCCACCGACGTGGAGCGGCTGTTCGCGTACTGCGTCCGCCGGTCCGGGGACACGGACTTCTTCATCCGCAAGGCGATCGGGTGGTGTCTGCGCGAGTACGCGAAGACGGACCCGCGGGCGGTACGGGACTTCGTGGCCGCGGAGCGCGGGAGGCTCGCCCCGCTCTCCGTGCGCGAAGCCCTCAAGAACGTCGGCCCCTGACGCTCGGGCGGCCTTCTCCTGAACCCCCGCCTCCTCAAGTCCCGTTCACGCCCCGGAGCCCGGAGCCCGCTGAAGGCGGACGGAAAACCATTCGACGTGCGACGACGCGTGGGTGAGTATCTCCTCATGTTCCGGTACGCCTTCCTCTTCGCAGCAGCCGCAGTCGCGGATGCGCCGAAGGCTGCCGTCCCGTTCATCGCGGCAGCCGTCGACGGCGCCCGAAGCTGACCCTTCCCGGATCGTCCGGCGGACCCCGCAGGGGGAGGGTCGGCAACTCCTGGGGGTCCCCGCTCCGGCCGATTCACGCCGGGGCCATCACTCAGCTCCGCTGACACTGAAGGCTTCGAGGTACAGCCATGCCCAAGACGGCTTACGTGCGCACCAAACCGCACCTGAACATCGGCACCATGGGTCACGTCGACCACGGCAAGACCACACTGACCGCCGCCATCACCAAGGTGCTCGCCGAGCGCGGCACCGGCACCTTCGTCCCGTTCGACCGCATCGACCGTGCCCCGGAGGAGGCCGCCCGCGGCATCACCATCAACATCGCGCACGTCGAGTACGAGACCGACACCCGGCACTACGCGCACGTGGACATGCCGGGCCACGCCGACTACGTCAAGAACATGGTCACCGGCGCGGCCCAGCTCGACGGGGCGATCCTCGTCGTGTCCGCGCTCGACGGGATCATGCCGCAGACCGCCGAACACGTGCTGCTCGCCCGGCAGGTGGGCGTCGACCACATCGTCGTGGCCCTCAACAAGGCCGACGCCGGTGACGAGGAGCTCACCGACCTCGTGGAGCTGGAGGTCCGCGAGCTGCTCTCCGCGCAGGGGTACGGCGGCGACACGGTCCCCGTCGTACGGGTGTCCGGCCTCAAGGCCCTTGAGGGGGACCCGCGTTGGACCGCGGCGATCGACGCGCTGCTCGACGCGGTGGACACCTACGTGCCGATGCCCGAGCGCTATCTCGACGCGCCGTTCCTCATGCCCGTCGAGAACGTGCTCACCATCACCGGACGCGGAACGGTCGTCACCGGTGCCGTGGAGCGCGGCACGATCCGCGTCGGTGACCGCGTCGAGGTGCTCGGCGCCGGCGTCGACACGGTCGTCACCGGCCTGGAGACCTTCGGCAAGCCCATGGAGGAGGCGCAGGCCGGCGACAACGTGGCGCTGCTGCTGCGCGGGGTGCCCCGCGACGCGGTCCGCCGCGGGCACATCGCCGCCGCTCCCGGCAGCGTCGTCCCGAGCCGTCGCTTCACGGCGCGGGTGTACGTGCTGTCGGCCCGCGAGGGCGGCCGTACGACCGCTGTCGCCACGGGGTACCGGCCGCAGTTCTACATCCGCACCGCGGACGTGGTCGGCGACGTCGACCTCGGCGAGCGGGCCGTGGCGCGGCCCGGTGACACCGTCACCATGGCGGTCGAGCTCGGGCGCGACGTCCCGCTGGAGCCGGGGCTCGGTTTCGCGATCCGCGAGGGCGGCCGGACGGTCGGCGCCGGAACGGTGACGTCGATCGGCTGACCGCCCCGGCCGGCCCATGGCGGTGCACCCGTGTCGTCGCCCCACAGGGTGACGACACGGGTCCCCGCCCGCACGGACGGGGACCGGGCACCGCGCCCGGACTCCGCTGCCGGGCTCCCGGGGCGGCGCGACCGGCGGCAGGCCGCACAATGGAGCCGTGGACGAGCCGATACCCGTGACGCGGGCCGTGGATCACGGGACCGCGAAGCTGATGCCCGACGTGGACCGCGAACGCGCGTGGCTGCTCACCGTGGACGGCGCACCCCAGTCGTACGTGGACCTCGACGAGCCGACGCACCTGGAGTTCGAGTACACGCGTCGCCTCGGGCACGTACTGGACACGGTGGCGGAGCCGGGACGGGCACTGGACGTCCTGCACCTCGGTGGCGGGGCGTTCACCCTGCCCCGGTACGTCGCTGCCACCCGGCCCGGTTCACGGCAGGACGTGGTGGAGGCGGACCTGGGCCTGCTCGCGCTGATCGGCGAGCACCTGCCGCTGCCGTCCGGCACCGGCGTCACCCTGCACGGCGCCGACGCCCGGCAGTGGCTCGAAGCGGCGGCCCCCGGCTCCGTGGACATCCTGATCGCCGACGTCTTCGGCGGCTCGCGCATCCCGGCCCATCTGACGTCCACCGCCTACGCGTACGCCGCGGAACGGGCCCTGCGCCCGGACGGCGTCTACCTCGCCAACCTCGCGGACGCGGCGCCCTTCGCCTTCCTCCGCTCCCAACTCGCCACGTTCTCGACGGTGTTCGAGGAGATCGCCCTCATCGCCGAACCCGGGGTGCTGCGCGGGCGGCGCTTCGGGAACGCCGTGCTCGTGGCCTCCCACCGGCCCCTCGACACCGCGGCCCTGGCCCGCCGTACCGCCGCCGACGCCTTCCCGGCGCGCGTCGAACACGGTGCCGCGCTCAGGCGCTTCGTCGCCGGAGCCGCGCCCGTCGGGGACGAGGACGCGGTCCCGTCACCCGAGCCGCCCGGCGGATCCTTCGGCATCGGCTGACGACAGCGCTCCGCCGGACAGCTGGGCTGCCTCCGCGGCGAGCAGCGGGACACCGTCGGCGGGGGACACCGGCGTCCGCTGGGCCACCTGCCGGGTCCGGCGCGTCAGGTTCCGTACGTCCGGCACGCACAGCACCGCCGCCGTGACCACCACGACCAGCACGGAGCAGCCCCACAGCGCGGACGTGCGGCCGAAGGCCTGCTCGGCGGGGCCCGCGAGCGCGGTGGCCAGCGGGACCATCGCGACCGAACCGAACCAGTCGTACGCCGACACCCGGGAGAGCTTCTCCTCGGGGATCTCCTGGTGCAGGGCGGTCATCCACGACACACCGAACACCTCTATCGCCAGCCCGCTGACGAACATCACCGCGTACAGGGGACCCACCGGGACGGGGACCGCCAGCGCGGCCGCGGGTGCCGCGAGCGGGAAGACGCACAGGGTGCCGGCGAGCAGCAGCCGGCGGGGCTTCCAGCGGGTCATGAGGAGGGCACCGACGACGGTTCCGGCGCCGAACGCGCCGAGGGCCAGTCCCCAGGGCCCCGGGCCGCCGAGACTGTCCCGGGCGACCAGCGGACCGTAGACCGCGTCCGCGGCGCCGACGACCGCGACGACCACGGAGAACTGCGCGACGATCGTCCACAGCCAGGGGCGGCCGACGAACTCGTGCCAGCCGTCGCGGAGATCGGCCAGCAGGCCGCCGCCGGGTTCGCGCGGCGGTATGTGGCCGACGTCGAGGAACGAGCGCAGCGCGCCGGCGACGGCGAACGCCACGGCGTCCACGGCGAGCACCCAGCCCGGCCCGATCACGGCCACCAGCGCTCCGCCGAGGGCCGCTCCGCCGAGGCCGGCGCCCTGCATAGCCATCCGGAACACCGCGAACGCGCGGCCGGCCTGTTCGCCGTCGACCGAGGACATCAGCATGCCCTCGGCGGCGGGGCCGAAGAACGCCTGTCCGGTGCCGCCGAGCGCGGACAGCAGCATCATCTGCCACAGCTGTGCGTGACCGCCGAGGACCAGCAGGGCGAAGGCGCCCTGCGAGACGCAGTTGAGGACGTTGGCGGCGACCATCACCCGATGCCGCGGCAGCCGGTCCGCGATCGCCCCGCCGATGAGCAGGAACAGGACCAGCGGCAACGTCCGTGCCGCCGCGACCAGACCGACGTCGCCGCCGTCGCCGCCGGTGTCGAGCACCGCGAACGCCGACGCGATGAGGGCGCCCTGGCTGCCCAGGTTGGTGACGACCGCGGCGGCGGTCAGCAGGGTGTAGTTCCGTCCCGCCCAGGAGGGGCGTCGGGCGCGGCGGGGGAGGGGGGCGGCTGAGGTCACTCCGAGACTATCGCCGCCTGTCGCCCGACTTGCCAAACCGATTGCACCCGCGTCGAGCAAACGCCCCGCCGGGACGAACCCCGGCCCTCAGGAGTCGGTCGGGGTGCCGTGCAGCCGTACCGTGCTGAGGATCTTCCGCACGGTCGCGTCGGGGACCTCCTCCTTGACGCCCTTGGCGCCGTAGAGCGTCCATGACACGAAGTCGCCCGCCGAGTTCTTGAAGGCGAAGGTGGTCGCCTTGCCGTCGGAGTCGCACTTGCCCTTCTTCGGGACTCCCACGGAGTACGTCGTCGCGACGCTGCCCTTGATGCCCGACGCCGTGGTGTACGTCTCGGGCTTGCCGACCTTCAGCAGCTTCTTCGAGGACTCCTTCTGGTCGGTGTACCCGCCGAAGACCCATACCGCGGCGTCGTTGCGCGCCACGTCGGCGGTGTCCTTGGCGCCGCTCTGGCCCTTGGTGCCCGCGGCGGCCAGCGACGTGTCACTGTCTCGGCCGTCCTTGTCGTCGTCGGACGTGCACCACTTCTCCTTGAGGAAGGCGGGTGCGGACATCCCGATGAACGGGGAGCCGTCGCCCTTCTTGTCGTCCTCGAAGCCGATGAAGGTGCCGGGCGTCTCGACCTTCCAGTCCGCCGGAACGTCGAAGGCGGTGCCCCACTTCGGGTTCACCACGACCTTCCAGCCGGCGACCGTAGCCTTCTCCTCGTCGCCGCCGCGCGGGTCGTCGTCGCTCCCGCTGACGCTCGCGCTCGGCGACGTCGAGGCGGACGCCTTGGGCGACTTGGACGCGTCACCGCCCGCGTTGTCGTCCTTGTCACCGCCGCCCAGGACGAGGAACGCGGTGACCCCGGCGGCGATCACCACGGCGGAGGCCGCGACGATCGCGGTGACCTTGGTCTTGTTGCCGCCGCCCCCGCCCCCGCTGCCGCTGCCGCTGCCGCCGGTCGCCCGGGGTCCGCCGAGCGGTTCGGTCGGAGCCCCCCACTGCGGCATGCCCTGCTGCGGTCCGTACGGGCCGGGCTGCTGCTGCCCCGGCTGCGGGCCCGGCTGCTGATAGCCGGGTTGCTGGTAGGGATTCGGCTGCTGGTACCCCGGCTGCTGGTACGGGTTCTGGTCCTGCGGGTTCTGCTCGCCCCCGGGCGGCTGCTGTCCTGGCCACATGGCCGGTAACGATAGAGGGGCCGGAGACCCGAGTGCCATGGCGGTCCCCGAAAGGGCCGTGCCGTCACGGTACTTGCCCCCTTTGGTCCCGGCTTGCGACCGGCGGCGGGCTCTCGGGGCCGGCGCGGTCGGCCGGTCGGCCGGCACGGGGCGCGGTCGGCGGGCTGGTCAATGTTTGCTACCCATGGGTAACATCGAGCTATGAGCGCAGACCAGATGACGATCGGCGAGATGCTCGCCGCGACCGTGCCGATGGCCCGGACCCTGAACCTCGACTTCGTCGAGACCTCTCCGGAGAAGGCCGTCGTGGCGCTCCCGGACCAGGGCGACTTCCACAACCACGTCGGCGGACCGCACGCCGGCGCCATGTTCACGCTGGGGGAGTCGGCCAGCGGGGCGATCGTCCTCGCCGCCTTCGGGGACCAGCTCTCGCGCGCCGTGCCGCTCGCCGTGAGCGCCGAGATCGCGTACAGGAAGCTGGCGATGGGTCCCGTCACCGCCACCGCGACGCTCGGCCGGCCCGCCGCCGAGGTGGTGGCCGAACTCGACGCCGGTGAGCGTCCCGAGTTCCCGGTCGCCATCGAGATCCGGCGCGGCGACGGCGCCGTGACCGGCGAGATGACCGTCGTGTGGACGCTGCGTCCCAACGGCTGAGCCGCATCGTCCGCACCGGGCCCTGATCGGGGAGTACGACCCGATCGGGGCCCGCGGTCGTTCCCGGCCCCCGCCGGTGCTCAGACCGTGGGGCCGGCCCCGGCCGTGGCCGCCGGCAGGGCGACCCCGGTGAGCCGTTCGGCCTCGGCCCACAGGCGGGCGTTGGTCCCGGGGTCGAGTGCCCGGCGGGTTACACGGGCCTTGGCCGTCGGGCCGACGAGTCCGAACCGCCCGCCCGGGCCGTAGTAGCCGCCGGCCACCGCGTCGGGGCTGGTGGCCGCGTGGAGGAGCGGCTCGGTGCCCTGTTCGACCTGTTGCTTGGGCAGGAAGTCCAGCGCGTTGAGCAGGGACCGCTTCGGCTTGTCCCGCCCGAGGCTCGCGCCCGCCGTCTGGAGGTTGGTGACGGTGTACCCGGGGTGCGCCCCGGTGCTCAGCAGGTTCCAGCCGCGCTCGGCGGCGATGGCCGCGAGCTGCCGGGTCAGGATCAGGTCGGCCAGCTTCGACTGGGCGTAGGACAGGTTGGCGCTGTAGCGGCGGCGCTCCCACTGGAGGTCCGAGAAGTCGATCCGCCCGTAGGTGGCCGTGCCGCTGCTCATCGTGGCGACCCGCGGGGCGCCCGCGGCGAGCAGGGCCGGCAGCAGCCGCACGGTGAGCGCGAACGGGCCGAGGAAGTTGCTGCCCATCTGGAGCTCGAACCCGTCCGCCGTGGCCATCCGGGTCGGCGGCGCCATCACCCCCGCGTTGTTGACCAGCAGGTCGAGCGGGGTGCCGTCGGCCAGGATCCCGTCCGCGAACTCCTCGACCGTCGCCAGGTCGGCGAGATCGACGCGGCGCACGTCGAGCCGGGCCTGTGGGTGGCGGGCGAGGATCTCGGCGCGGGCCTGCTCGCCCTTGGCGACCGTACGGACGGCCATGATCACGTGCGCTCCGGCGGCGGCGAGCCGCCGGGTCGCCTCCCTGCCGGTGCCGCTGTTGGCCCCGGTGACCACGACGAGCTTCCCGGTCCGGTCCGGCACGGTGTACATGAGAACTCCCTCGGCGATTCAAGAGACCAACGGTCTCTTCTGTCTTCCGAACGTAGCAGACCGCTGGCCTGATAACAATAGACCGGGGGTCTGTAGTCGGGGGCCCGCGTGCACCCTCCGGTGCGCCTGTCGTGAGGCGCGCCCGCCGTGAGGCGCGCGCCCTCGGCGAGAAGCGGCGTGCGGAGCGCGACCGTGCCATCCGCGACGTCCGGCTGACCGCACTCCTTCGGTTCTTGTTCGAGTCATCGCTGTTTCTGTTCACTTCATTGACACGAGTCACCTCGGGTCATAGTTTTCGCGCCGTACCCACGGTGTCTGACGGCCGGTCAAGTCGCTTGCACGCACGCCGCGTTCAAGGCCCGAACGTGACGGCCGCCGGCACCCGGACACGCGGACCACGACGACGTGCCCGCGCACCGAAGGAGTGACGGCTCATGTCCCACACCTTTTCCCGGCGATCGGCCCTGCGACTGGTCGGCGGCGCCGTCGCGGTCGCCGCGGCGGCCACCTCTCCCGGCTTCGCGCCCAGCGCCCACGCGGCATCCGGACCGGACGCCGGCCAGCGCGTCGAGGGCCTGATCCGCAGACTCACGCTCGACGAGAAGATCTCCCTCCTGCACGGCGCGGCCGACCCGCAGTCGCTCGGCCAGGCCGGCTTCGTCCCCGGAGTCCCCCGCCTCGGCATCCCCTCCCTGCGTCTCGCCGACGGCCCGGCGGGCGTCCGTGTCACCCGTCACGCGACGGCCCTGCCCGCCCCCGTGCTGCTGGCCTCCGCCTTCGACCCGGCACTGGCCCGCCGTTACGGCCAGGTCATCGGACGCGAAGGACGCGCCCTCGGCCAGGACGTCCTGCTCTCCCCGATGGTCAACCTCATCCGGGCCCCGTACGCGGGCCGCAACTTCGAGACCTTCAGCGAGGACCCGCTGCTCGCCGCGGACCTGGTCGCCGCCGAGATCCGCGGCATCCAGGGCGAGGGACTCATCGCCACCGTCAAGCACTTCGCCCTGAACAACCAGGAGAAGGACCGTCAGTCCGTCGACGTCGTCGTGGACGAACAGACCCTGCACGAGGTCGAACTCCGCGGCTTCGAGGCCGCCGTCGACGCGGGCACCGGCGCGGTCATGGGCGCCTACAACAAGGTCGACGGCACCTACGCCTGCGAGAGCCGGCCGCTCCTGACCGGCGTCCTGCGCGATCAGTGGGGTTTCGACGGCTGGGTGATGACCGACTGGTTCGCCGCCCACAGCACCGCCGCCGCGATCACCGCGGGCCTCGACATGGAGATGCCCGACGGCACCTACTTCGGCGAGGCACTGAAGGCCGCGGTCCGCAACGGCAGCGTGGCCGAGACGTACGTGGACCGCGCCGTGCGCCGGATCCTCGGGGTGATGGACCGCTTCGGCCTGCTCGACGGGAGCGCACCGGCCCGCCCGGCCCGCGACGCGAAGGCGGGCGCGGCCGTGGCCCTGGAGGTCGCCACGGCGGGAGCGACCCTGCTCCGCAACGAGCACCACGCGCTGCCGCTCACCGGCGCCGCCGCACGCGACATCGCCGTCGTCGGGCCCACCGGCATGCTGCCCTTCGTCAGTGGGGGCGGCAGCGCGCACGTGGTGCCCGACCACGCCGACAGCCCGCTCGACGCCATCCGCGCCCGCGCCGGACGCGGCGCCCATGTCTCCTACTCGCTGGGCGAGGACCTGTTCGGCAAGGCCGTCCCCACGAGCGCGGTGAGCCCCGGGCTCACCACCGAGGAACAGACCGTCCCCGCAGGACAGGCGTGGTCCTACGAGGGGACGCTCACCGTCGCCGGGACAGACGAGTGGACGCTCGTCATCCACTACTCGGGCGAACGGCCCAAGGTCCTCCTCGACGGGCAGGACCTCTTCCCCGTGGCGCCCGGCTACGGCGAGTACTTCTCCGGCGGCCTGGTCTCCGCCGCGCCGGACGGACTGGCGGTGCGGCGCGCGACCCTGACCCTCGCGCGGGGAGCCCATCCGCTCCGGATCACCGCGAACGGCGGGACCGCGGGACAGGTCTTCCGGCTGCGCCGGATCACCGGCGCGACCCGCGCCCAGGACGTCGCCGATGCACTCCGCGCGGCCCGGGCAGCCCACAGCGTCGTCCTGTTCGCCTACGAGGACGCCACCGAGGGCCTGGACCGCACAACCATCGCCCTCCCCGGGCACCAGGAACACCTCATCGAGGCGGTGTCGGCGGCGAACCCGCGCACCACCGTCGTCCTCAACACCTCGTCCTCCACGTCCATGCCCTGGCTGCGCCGCACCGCGGCCGTGCTGCAGATGTACTACCCGGGCCAGGAGGGCGCCGCCGCCACCACCGCCGTCCTGTTCGGCGACAGCGATCCCGGGGGCCGGCTCACCCAGTCCTTCGCCGTCGACGACGACCACCACCCCGTGGCCGGGGACCCCCGCCGCTACCCGGGTGTCGACGGCGAGGAGGAGTACTCCGAAGGCATCCACGCCGGGTACCGCTGGTACGACGCCGAGGGCGTGCGCCCGCTCTTCCCGTTCGGCCACGGACTCTCGTACACCTCCTTCACCTACGACGACGTCCGCGTCCGGCAGGACCGGGAAGGACTGCGGGTCGAGTTCACGGTGCGCAACAGCGGGCGGCGCGACGGCATCGAGGTCGCGCAGGTCTACGTCGGGCCCTCGCCCCGGATCGAACTCGACCAGGCGGTACGGGCGTTGGGCGGCTATCAGCGGCTCGCGCTGCGCGCGGGGGAGCGGCGCCGGGTCACCGTGCGGGTCGCGGCACGCACCCTCTCCTCCTGGGACGCGACGAAGCACGGCTGGGTGCTCGGAACCGGGCGCCGGACCGTCTGGGTCGGGGCGTCCTCGCGCGACCTGCGGCTCAGGACCACCGCGGAGGTGCGTGCCTGATCCGGAGCCGGAGCTCCACGGGGCCGGTCCCGCGGCCCGGCGGCCCGTCCCTCCTGCGCCGCCCCTGCCCCGCACCGACGGGCGGGGGCGGCTGCCGGGCCGCACGACGGGACCCGGCCGTGAGCGACCAGGTAGGCTTCCGGGCGGGCGCTCCGGGGGAATCGCGCGCCGGGTGACCGAGCGAGACGCAGCCGCCCGGGTCAGGCACAGCTCAACGGGAGGAACCGGCGTTGCACGTCCAGGAATGGCTCGAGACGGTGCCCGCGGTCAGTATCTACGCGCTCGTGGCCCTGGTCATCGGCGTGGAGAGCCTGGGCATCCCGTTGCCCGGAGAGATCGTCCTCGTCTCGGCGGCGCTGCTCTCCTCGCAGCACGCCGGCATCAACCCCGTCATCCTCGGAGCCTGTGCCAGCCTCGGGGCCATCGTCGGCGACTCCATCGGGTACGCGATCGGCCGCAAGGGCGGGCGCCCACTGCTCGCCTGGCTCGGCGCGAAGTTCCCCCGGCACTTCAGCGAGGGCCATGTGGCCACCGCCGAGCGGTCGTTCCAGAAGTGGGGCATGTGGGCCGTCTTCTTCGGCCGCTTCATCGCCCTGCTGCGGATCTTCGCGGGCCCGCTCGCGGGTGTGCTGCACATGCCGTACTGGAAGTTCCTGATCGCCAACGTCCTCGGCGGCATCGTCTGGGCGGGCGGCACCACCGCCGTCATCTACTACGTCGGTGTCGTCGCCGAGTCCTGGCTGAAGCGCTTCTCCTGGCTCGGCCTGCTCGCGGCGGTACTGATCGGTCTCGGCTCGATGCTGATCGTCCGCCGCAGGGCGAACAAGGCGTCCGCGGAGCACGGGGCGGCGGAGCCGGAGCCCGTCCCCGCCGCCGACTAGCGGATCCCCCGGGGACCGCCTACTCGTGGATCCCGCGGTGCGCCTTGGCCAGCTCCACGTAGAGCGTGCCGTTCAGGGTGATGCCCTCGCGCTCCTCGTCGGTCAGCAGGCGCCTGATCTTGGCGGGCACTCCCGCGACGAGCGAGCCCGGCGGGACCTGCATCCCCTGCGGCACCAGTGCCTGCGCGGCGACGAGTGAACCGGCCCCGATCACGGCTCCGTTGAGCACCGTGGCGCCCATGCCGATCAGGCAGTCGTCCTCGACGGTCGCGCCGTGCAGCACGGCGTTGTGCCCGATGGAGACCCGCTCCCCGACGGTGATGGGGAATCCGGGGTCGACATGGAGGCTGCAGTTGTCCTGCACGTTGCTGTCCGCGCCGATGACGATCGGTCCGCAGTCGGCCCGCAGCACCGCGCCGTACCAGGCGCTCGCGCCCGCGTGCAGCGTGACGTCCCCGATGACCACCGCGGTGGGCGCCACGAACGCCTCCCCGTCGACCTGCGGGTCCTTGCCGCCGATTCCCTTGATCAGCGCCTGCTGAGTCGTCACCGTGTCACCGTCTCGTCGTCTCGTCGGTTGTCGTCGCGCGGCGCGTGGCACCGGCCGCACCGGCACCGTATGCCATGGCCGGCGCCTCCGGTGGGGTGAAGATCACAGCGGTGCGACGGCGCCCGCGTACCCCGCGCTGAGTACCGTGAGCGGGTGCCCAGGAGCAAGAACACGTTCTCATCATGGCGGCGACGTCTCGCGCAGCGCGTCGTGCACGCGGGCTGGGCCCGGGTGCAGCGCGCGGGTGCGGTCACGGCCGAACACCCGGGACGCTTCCGCTTCGGCGCCATCGGGCCGAACACCCGCCTCGCCTTCCCGCTCGGCACGGTCTTCGGGGAACCCTGGATCCATCTGGGCTCGCACTGCATCGTCGCCGAACAGGTCACGCTGACCGCGGGTCTGATGCCGGACCTCGACCTCGGACCCGACCCGATCCTGCGCGTCGGCGACGGCGTCGTCCTCGGCCGCGGCAGCCACGTCATCGCCGACACGACCGTCACGATCGGCAGCGACTGCTACTTCGGGCCCTACGTCTACGTCACCTCCACGAACCACTCGTACGACGATCCGCACCAGCCCATCGGCCGGCAGTGGCCCCGGATGGAGCCCGTGGAGATCGGCCCCGGCTGCTGGATCGGGACCGGGGCGGTGATCCTGCCGGGTGCGCGGATCGGCAGGAACGTCGTGGTGGCGGCCGGCGCGGTCGTACGGGGCACGGTGCCCGACCATTCCGTGGTCGCCGGAGCGCCCGCACGCGTCGTCCGGCGCTGGGACCCGGTGGCCGGGTGGCAGCCGCCGCTGCGGACCCCGCCGCCGGTGCCGATCCCCGACGGGGTGACCCCGGACCAGCTGTCGGCGCTCTCGGGGCTCGACGAGGAGACGGCCGCGCGCCTCGCCGCACTGGACCCCGACACGGCGGAGGTGTCCGGGGAGGTACCCGCGCAGACCGGGGACGTCCGAGCCGAGTCCTGAACCGCTCGGTCCACCCCGGCCCGCGGTCAGCCCGTCGCCAGCAGAACCGTGCCGACCAGGGCGAGCCCCGCTCCGGCGGCCTGCACGGCACGCAGCCGTTCACGCAGGAGGCCGCGCGCGGCCAGCGCCGTGACCACCGGGTAGAGCGAGGCGAGGACGGCGGCGACGGTGACCGGGCCGTGCTGGGCGGCCACCGAGTACGTGCCGTTGGCCGCGACGTCCGCGAGGCCGACGAAGGCGAGAGCGGGCACGGACGCCCAGGGGAAACCGCCCTCGGGAAGGGCGGACGCCCCGCGCCGCACGGATACGGCGAGTGCCGCGCCGCCGGTGACGACGTTCGTCACGCGCTGCACGAACAGGGCCAGGAACAGCCCGGTGACCGACGAGGACGCCTCCGCGATGAGCGCGAACACCGTGCCGAACCCGGCGGCCGCGATCAGCGTGAGGAGGATCGCCTGCCGCTGCACCGGCGCGCCGCGCAGCTGGGGTCCGCCCGCGAGCACGACCCCCGACACGGCGACCGCGATGCCGGCGACCTGGAGCAGCCCGGGACGCTCGCCGAGGAAGAGGCCCACGCCGATCGGGACGGCGACGGCCAGCGAGCCCAGCGGGGAGACCACCCCCATCGGGCCGAGCGCGAGCGCCTTGTAGAAGGAGAGCAGCGCGACCGGACCGACCAGGCCCGCCGCGAACGCGAACCACAGCTGCGGCCCCGCCGCGCTCCAGGCGCCGGTGACCAGCACGATCGTGCCGAGCACCACCGCCGCGATCGACTGGGAGACGACCACCACCGTCAGAGCGGGCGTGCGGCGGGTCAGCAGGCCTCCCCCGAAGTCCGCCAGACCCCACAGGAGGCTGGTGGCCAGGGCGAAGAGTGCTGTCACGGGGGCCTCGCAGTACAGTTCGGTGAACGATCAGGTGCACCACACGATAGTTCACCTGTTTGAACTCTGTCATTCAAAATATTGGACGGAATGTGTCGGATCTCGACCTGCTGACTCAGTCCCTGGGGCGCAACGTCAAACGCTGGCGCGCCGAGCGCGGCTTCACCCTGGAAGCGCTCGCCGCCCGCGCCGGAGTCAGTCGCGGCATGCTCATCCAGATCGAGCAGGCCAGGACCAACCCCAGCCTCGGTACCGTCGTGAAGATCGGCGACGCGCTCGGCGTCAGCATCACCACCCTGCTCGACTACGAACAGGGACCCCGTGTCCGGATCGTCCCCGCCGAACAGGCCGTACGCCTGTGGCACACCGACGCGGGCAGCTACAACCGGCTGCTGGCCGGGACCGAGGCGCCCGGCCCGCTGGAGATGTGGGACTGGCGGCTCATGCCGGGCGACGGCAGCCCCTCCGATCCGCACCCCGCCGGCACCGTCGAACTCGTGCACGTCCTCGCGGGCGAGATGACGCTGACCGTGGACGGAGTCGAACACCGCGTCCCCGAGGGCGCGAGCGCGTCCTTCGAGGCCAACACGCCCCACGTCTACGCCAACAAGGGCGAGGTCCCGGTCGACATGGTGATGGCCGTGTCGGTCCCGCTGGTGCACTGAGCGGCCGGGCGCGACCCGTCCCCGTTCGCTGGGCGGACACTCCCGCGAACCCGGTTCGTAGGGCTGTTAGCGTGCCGTCATGCGCGCACCGATCGGACACTTCGACCACGCCGTCCCCGCCCCCGACTGCCTGGACGAACTCAACGGCCCCGTCGCCGACGCCGTACGCGGCTGGCGTGGAGCCACCCCCGCCGAGCGGATCGTGCACGTCGACACGAACCCCGAATGGGCCGACACCGCCACCTTCGTCGAGCACTACGGCAAGGAACTGCTCGACCGGTCCGCCAACTGTGTGGTCGTCGCCGGCAAGCGCGGCGGTGAGACGACCCTCGCCGCGTGTGTCGTGCTGTCCGCCACTCGCGTCGACGTCAACGGCGTCGTGCGCCGCCAACTCGGAGCCCGCAAGGCCTCGTTCGCGCCGATGGACACGGCGACCGGTGAGACCGGCATGGAGTACGGCGGTATCACCCCCATCGGACTCCCCGCCGACTGGCCGGTGCTGGTGGACTCGGCCGTCGTCGCGCTGCCGTACGTGCTCGTGGGCAGTGGCCTCCGGCGCGGCAAACTCCTCGTGCCGGGAGCGGCGTTCGCGGAACTGCCGAACGCCGTGGTGCTGGAAGGGCTTGGCCTCGCCTGACCCGTCCGCCGGGGGAGCGGAACCTTCTGGTTCCGGAAGGCTGTGTGCGGGGGAGGCGGTTGCCGTGGCAGCCGCCACGCCCCACCGGCGCTCGTTCAGGCGGTGACGTGATGCGCCAGCCTCCCGTGCGGGTCCTCCTCGCCGGGCAGCGGCGCCGGGTCGGCGTGGACGAGGGCGGCGGTCAGCCCCGGCACCGCGTGCAGCAGGGCGTGCTCGGCCTCGACGGCGATGGCGTGGGCCCGGCGTACGGTCACCTCGCCGTCCACCACCACGGCCACCTCCGCGCGCAGCCGGTGGCCGATCCAGCGCAGCCGCAGTTCGCCCACGTCCCGCACGCCCGCGACGTCCCGCAGCGCACGCTCGGCACGGTCCACCAGCTCCGGGTCCACGGCGTCCATCACGCGTCGGAAGACCTCGCGGGCCGCGTCCCGCAGCACCACCAGGATGGCCACCGTGATCGCCAACCCCAGCAGCGGGTCGGCGAGTTGCCAGCCGAGGGCCGAGCCGCCCGCGCCCGCCAGCACCGCCAGCGAGGTGAACGCGTCGGTACGGGCGTGGAGTCCGTCCGCCACCAGTGCCGCCGAGCCGATCTCGCGGCCGACGCGGATCCGGTGCCGGGCGACCCACTCGTTCCCGGCGAAGCCGATGAGCGCGGCGGCCGCCACCACCGGAAGGTGCCGCACGGGGTGCGGATCGAGCAGGCGGCCGGCCGCCGTCCACGCCGCGAAACCCGCGGACGCGGCGATCGTCAGCAGGATCGCGACGCCCGCGAGATCCTCGGCCCGTCCGTAGCCGTAGGTGAACCGCCGGGTCGCCGCGCGACGGCCCAGCACGAACGCGATCCCGAGCGGTACGGCCGTCAGCGCGTCGGCCGCGTTGTGCACGGTGTCGCCCAGCAGGGCGACCGACCCCGACAGCACCACAACCACCGCCTGCGCCAGGGCTGTTGTGCCGAGGACGGCCAGTGACACCCACAGCGCGCGCATGCCCCGCGCAGAGGACTCCAGAGCGGCGTCGACGCGGTCGGCCGTGTCGTGGGAGTGCGGGGTTAGCCGATGGCGGAGCCGGCCGATCGGCCCGGGGGGCCGGTCGCCCGCCGGGTGACGGTGGCCGGTGTGTTCGTGATCGCCGTGCGGGTGGGCGTGGCCGGTCCGGTCCTGATCGCCGTGTGCGTGCCGGTGCTCGGTCCGGACGTGCTCGCCCGGCGGACGACCGTGATGACCGTCGTCGCCGTGCGCCTCGTGTTCACGGTGGTGGTCGTGGTGTCCGTCCTCGTGATGGTGCCGTTCGTGCACGGGCGTCCCCTTCCGCTGCGCGGGAGTGGACGCGCGGACGCCCACGCCGCCATTATGTGCGTATGAGCGCACGCATGCACCTGTCACCTGCGCACGATGCGCACCCGCGCAGCCCCGGCGAGGAACAGTTCGCGCTCGCCGCCGAACTCCTCGCCCTGCTCGGCGACCGCACCCGTCTGACGCTGCTGCACGCGCTGGCCGACGGTGAGGCGGACGTCACCACGCTGACCGAGGGCTGCGGGGCCGCCCGTCCGGCCGTCAGCCAGCACCTGGCCCGGCTCCGCCTCGCCGGACTGGTGAACACGCGCAAGGACGGCCGCAGGGTGATCTACTCGCTCGGCGACGGTCATCTGCGCCGGGTGGTCGACGAGGCGCTGAGCCTGGCCGACCACCGGCTGTCCGACCGTCCGGCGCACGACTGAGTCCACGCGCGCGCCCGGCACTCAGGGCGTCGCGGCACCGTCGAGGGGCACCGTGTCGTCCTCGCCCTCCTCCATCAGGTTCGCCGCCGCGCCCACGATGCTCGGGTCGGGCAGACCGACGACCTCCTCGTCCTTGTCCGCGTAGGCGAACCGGGCCAGCACACTGCGCATGGCGTCGACGCGGGCCCGCTTCTTGTCGTTGCTCTTCACCACGGTCCAGGGCGCCTGTTCGGTGTCCGTCTCGCGGAACATGGCGACCTTGGCCGCCGTGTAGTCGTCCCAGCGGTCCAGCGAGGCCAGGTCCATGGGACTGAGCTTCCACTGCCGCACCGGGTCGACCTGGCGGATCGTGAAACGGGTGCGCTGCTCGCCCTGCGAGACCGAGAACCAGAACTTGATCAGGTCCACTCCGTCGTCGACGAGCATCCGCTCGAACGCGGGCGCCTGCCGCATGAAGCGCCGGTACTCGTCGTCGCCGCAGAAGCCCATCACCCGCTCCACACCGGCCCGGTTGTACCAGGACCGGTCGAACATCACGATCTCGCCCGCCGTCGGCAGATGCTCGACGTACCGCTGGAAGTACCACTGACCGCGCTCCCGCTCGGTGGGCTTCTCCAGGGCCACGACGCGGGCGCCGCGCGGGTTGAGGTGCTCGGTGAAGCGCTTGATCGTGCCGCCCTTGCCGGCCGCGTCACGCCCCTCGAAGACGATGACGAGCCGCCGTCCCGTCTCCTTGATCCAGCTCTGCAGCTTCAGCAGTTCTATCTGCTGGAGCCGCTTGTGCCACTCGTACTCCTTGCGCTCCATGCGCTGTTCGTACGGGTAGTTCTCCCGCCACGTGTCGACCGTGCTGCCGTCCGGCCGGATCAGTACCGGGTCGTCGTGGTCGGTGTAGTCGACCCGCATGCCTGCCAGCAGTTCCGTCATCCGGCCCTCCCCTTCTCGTACCGCGTGTTCCCCGTCCACCGCGTTCTTCCCGCCGCGTCAGTGGAACTGCGGCACGATCAGATAGATCCCGTACGCCACCACGGCCGCGCAGGCCAGGAAGCAGAGCCCGGCCTGGGTGATCCCCAGGGCGCCGGCGCCGGGGGAGCCCGTGCCGGTGTCGCCTTCGCGAGCGGCCTCGACCCGGGCGAGCCCGAGCACGCCGAGGGCGAAGACGACGACCACGGCCACGGTGACTCCCGTGCTCACCGCGGCGACCTCGCCGAGTGCGGTCCAGTCGAGATGCATGTCCGGAACTCTCCCTGACTCAGGCGGCCGAGCCGACGCCGGCCGGCGAGGCTGTACGGACGGAGACCTGGTGGTGGTCGTTGACGTTCGAGGCGTGCACCGGGTTGCGGCGCGAGGCGGCGACGATGAACGACGCGACGGCCACCGCGACGAGCGCGATCACCACGGTGCCGACGGTCCCGCCGTGCTTCACCACGCTCGCCGACACACCGCCGACCAGCGCGGCGGCCGGCAGGGTCACCAGCCAGGCGACCGCCATCCGTCCCGCGGTGCCCCAGCGCACCTCGGCCAGCCGCCTGCCCAGCCCGGCGCCGAGAATGCCTCCCGAGCAGACCTGGGTGGTGGACAGCGCGAAGCCGAGGTGGGCCGAGGTGAGGATCACGGTCGTGGACGCCGCCTCGGCCGCGAAGCCCTGGGGCGACTGGATGTCCGTGAGTCCCTTGCCCATCGTCCGGATGATCCGCCAGCCGCCGATGTAGGTGCCGAGCCCGATCGCCAGGCCCGCCGACGCGATGACCCAGACCGGCGGGCCGGCGTCGTGGCCGAGCGCGCCCGCCGAGATCAGCGTCAGCGTGATGACGCCCATCGTCTTCTGCGCGTCGTTCGTTCCGTGCGCCAGCGACACCAGCGAGGCCGAGGCGATCTGGCCGAGCCGGAAGCCCCTGGTCACCGATTTCTCGCGGGCCCGGGCGGTGATCCGGTACGCCAGGTAGGTGGCCAGCAGCGCGGCGACGCCCGCCACGACCGGCGAGGCCACCGCCGGGAGCAGGATCTTCTCGACCACCTTGTCGAAGTGGACGCCCTTCGCACCCGCGCCGACCCATACGGCGCCGATGAGCCCGCCGAACAGGGCGTGCGAGGAACTGGACGGCAGCCCGAGCAGCCACGTCAGCAGGTTCCAGAGGATCGCCCCGACCAGACCCGCGAAGATCATGCCCGGGGTGACGAGGGTGTCGTCGACGATCCCGCCGGAGATCGTCTTGGCGACCTCGGTGGACAGGAACGCGCCGCCGACGTTCAGAACACCGCTGATGAGGACGGCAGTTCTGGGTTTGAGGGCACCGGTGGCGATGGACGTGGCCATCGCGTTCGCCGTGTCGTGGAATCCGTTGGTGAAATCGAAGGCCAGAGCCGTGACGATGACGACCGCCACGAGGAACGTGATGTGGTCCATCCCTCGATGGAAGCAATCGGAGGCGTACGCCGGGAGAACCTGAGGCAAAGCGCACGCATGGCCGAGTCGAGATGGACGTGTGTTCACGGCGTATCGGACGGATCCACGCGTGCGGGCTTCGCTGATGGACCGTCAAAACGCTTGCCCGCCGCCGGACGCGGTGATCAGGATGACGGCCATGCCGACCTTCGCCGCACCCGACGGAACCCGACTCGCCCATCACAGCAGGGGCGAGGGCGCGCCGCTGCTCTGCCTGCCGGGCGGACCGATGCGTGCCTCCGCCTACCTCGGTGACCTCGGAGGGCTAGCGCGGCACCGCCGGCTGTGCCTGCTCGATCTGCGGGGCACCGGCACCTCGGACCGTCCGGCCGACCCGGCGACCTACCGCTGCGACCGGCAGGTCGACGACGTGGAGGCGTTCCGCGGGCACCTCGGGCTCGACCGGGTCGATCTGCTCGCCCACTCGGCGGGCGGCGACCTGGCCCTCCTGTACGCCGTCCGGTACCCCGAGCGGGTCCGCTCCCTCACCCTCGTCACCGCCCGGGCGCGGGTGCTCGGGGTCGACTTCACGCCGGAGCACCGGGCGGAGGGTGCGGCGCTCCGCTCGGAGGAGCGGTGGTTCGAGGGCGCGCACGAGGCGTACGGGCGGATCTGGGCGGGCACCGCGAGCGATGCCGACTTCGACGCGGCCACCCCGTTCTTCTACGGCCGTTGGGACACGGCCGCACGCGCGCACGCGGCGACCGACGTGCACCAGACCAACGAGGACGCCGCCGACCGCTACGCGACGCCGGAAGCCTTCCGGCCCGCCGTCGCCCGCTCGGTGGTCGCCGCCTGGGACGTGCGGGTGCTGCTCGTGTCGGGGGCCCTGGACAGCGGTCCGCTGCCGCGCGTGGCGGCGGCCGTCGCGGACCTCTTCGCGCAAGCCGAGCAGGCCGTCCTGCCGGGGGCCGGGCACTTCCCGTGGCTCGACGATCCGCGGCTCTTCTCGGACACGGTCGCGAGGTTCCTCGACAGCCAGGAGTGAGCGGAACGGCTCCCCGGTCCCACCGCGGGAGGCGGGCGAAGGAGCTGAGCCGGCCCTAGGCCAGGCGTAGATCGACCCATTCCGCCGTCTCGCCCGGCAGGACGTAGCGATCGATCTCCACGAACCCGTGGTGCCGGGCGAAGCGCAGCCCTGCCTCGTTGGCCGCGAGGACGACCGTCTCGACCGTCTCGGCGCCCAGCTCCCGGGCCTGGTCCAGGCCGCGCGCGTACAGCTCCTCGCCGAAGCCCCGTCCGCGGTGCGCGGCCAGCACGCGCGCGATGACGGTCGCCGTCCCGCCGTCCTCGGCCGGCGGACGCACGGTCGTACAGCCCACCAGGACGTCACCGAGGTAGGCGACCTCCAGACGGTTGCGCCGGACCCGCTCGCGCACGTCGTCGAGCGACAGGGCCGCGGGCGGGACGATCACGTTGTGGACGTGCTGCCAGTCCGTGAGACGGGCTTCGTCGGCGGGCTTCTCGATACGAAGGAGGGGCACCGGAGCAGGAAAGCCGCGCGGGCCGTCCGGCGTCAACCGCGTTTCCGCGTACGGCCGTTCGCACGGCCCGGGGGCGGTCGTGCCGGCCGGATCAGCCGAGACGCGGGATCTCGATCGCGGGGCAGCGGTCCATGACCATGGCGAGCCCGGCGGCGCGCGTCCGCTCGTAGGCTCCGTCGTCGACCACACCGAGCTGGAACCACACGCCCTTGGCCCCGGTCGTGACGGCCTCGTCCGCGACCGGACCGGCCAGCCCGCTGTTGACGAAGACGTCGACGACGTCGACCTCGAACGGGATGTCCGCCAGCGAGGCGTACCCCTTCTCCCCGTGGACCGTCTCGGCCTTCGGGTGCACCGGCACGATCCGCTTGCCGAAACGCTGGAGGACGTCGGCGACGCCGTAGGCCGCGCGGTGCTGGTTCGAGGAGAGCCCGACGATGGCCCAGGTGTCGCCCAGCTCGGTGAGGATCTTGCGGATCGTTGCCTGGTCGCCGTACACGTTCGGCCTCCTCGTGGGTCCCTGCCATGAGTGCTCGGCCGTCCGGCCGCTCACCAGCCACAACGGCTCGCGGCACGCGGTGATTCCCGTCCGTTCCCAGCGGCTCGCGGTCGCGGTCGCCGGGACGCCGGAGAAGCCGGGGAACGTGGGGCGGCCCGGCACCGGAAGGCCCCGCGACCGGGAGCGGCTGTCCGGAACGGCTCCCACCTCCCCGCGCCCGGCCGCCCACCGGCCTAGGCTCAGCCCGTGCTCCGTATCCTCGACGCCCGTACGGGCGAACTCATCGACGCCGCCCGCGCCCGCCGCGGCCTGGTCCGGGTCCACGCGCGCGTGGACACGTTCGACGCCACAGCGCTGCGGGTGCTGGTCTGCGCCGACGTCCTGGTACGGACCCTGGAGGTCGGCAGCAACCCCGTGTGGGCGACCCTGACCTCGGCGGAGGACCCTGCCGACGCGAACAGGCTGAGGGAGAGCGCGGCCGGACTCGGCATCAGGCCCTTCGAGGAGCACCACGACGCCGGGACGGGACCCGCGGCGACACAGACCATCGAGGTGCGCGCCGCGGGCGGTACCCCGACGGACGCCGTCCCGTTCGAGGTGGCGCCGGTCGACAACGGCGGCGGCCCGGTTCCCGATCCCGCGGACCCCACCGCGCTGCGGCTGGCGCTGCTCGCGCCGCGCAGGGACCGGGCCCTGCGTCTCGACGAGGCGACCCTGGCGGACGCCGAGGGCACGCTCAAGCGCTGGCGCGCCGCTGTCGCCGGATGGGCCACCCGGCCGTCCAAGGCCGTCCCCGAGGACGTACGCCTGCGGCTGCGCACCGCCTGGGAGGACGACCTGGACATCCCCGCCGTGCTGGACGTGCTGCGGTGGATGGAGACGTCGGACGTCGCGGAGGGCGCCCGCTTCGAGTCCTTCGCCTACGCCGACCGGCTGCTCGGCCTCGAACTCACCCGCGAGATCGGTACGGCGTGGTGAGCCGGCGCGCCGCGGCCGGCCCGCGACGCAGACTCGTCGTACTGCGGCACGCCAAGTCCGCCTATCCCGCCGGAGTCCCCGACCACGAGCGCCCCCTCGCGCCGCGCGGCCTGCGGGACGCGCCCGCCGCCGGCCGCGCCCTGGCCGACGCCGACTGGATCCCCGATCTCGCGCTCTGCTCCACCGCCGTACGCGCCCGGCGGACCTGGGAGCTCGCGGCCGATCAGTGGGGCACGCCGCCGCCGGTACGGGTCGACGAACGGCTGTACGCGGCGGACGTACCCGAGCTGCTCGACGTGGTGCGCGACGTCCCCGAACACGTACGGACGTTGCTGCTGATCGGACACAACCCCGGACTGGAGGAGCTGATCCTCACGCTCGCCGGGGACGGATTCGACGACACGCTGGACCAGGTCCGCACGAAGTACCCGACGTCGGCCGTCGCGGTCCTCGTCTGGCACGGCGCGGGCTGGCACGAACTGGCGCCCGGCACGGCGCTGCTGACGGACGTCGCCGTGCCACGCGGCAAGAAGGCCTGATCCGGCGGGCCGGCCGTCGCCGGGTGGCCCCGGCCCCGCCGGCCCGGGTCGGGAGGGCACCGCCGTCGGGCACGCGTGCGTACAGCGCATACGCTGGGACGATGCAGGACGAGTACCGCACCGTGGCCCGCGCGGGTGTGCACGAGACCGAGATCAACCGCTCCCGTTTCCTGTGCGCCCTCGCCCCGGCCGCCACCGAGCGGGAGGCCCAGGACTTCATCGCCGCCGTCCGCAAGCGGCACGCCGACGCGAGCCACAACTGCTCCGCGTACGTCATCGGGGCCGACGCGGCCGTGCAGAAGGCGAGCGACGACGGCGAACCGGGCGGCACGGCCGGCGTCCCCATGCTCCAGATGCTGCTGCGCCGCGACATGCGGTACGTCGTCGCCGTCGTCACCCGCTACTACGGCGGGGTCAAGCTCGGCGCCGGCGGACTGATCAGGGCGTACGGCGGTTCGGTGGGCGAGGCGCTGGACGAGCTGGGCACCATCACCCGCCGCCGGTTCCGGCTGGCGACCGTCACCGTCGACCACCAGCGGGCCGGCAAGGTGGAGAACGATCTGCGCTCCACCGGACGCGAGGTGCGTGATGTTCGTTACGGCGAGGCGGTCACCATCGAGATCGGGCTGCCGGACGCCGACGTGGACGCCTTCCGCTCCTGGCTGGCCGACGCGACAGCGGGGACAGCCGGGTTCGAGCTGGGCGGGGAGGCCTACGGCGACGTATGACGGTCGGGCGAACGGGATGAAACGGTCAACTCCGGTGACGGCCATGACGGGCTGATACGGGAGTAACCGCCCGTGATGTCAGACCCGGCCGTTACCCTTCGGGGATCATGAGGCTCCTGCACACTTCCGACTGGCATCTGGGCCGGGCGTTCCACCGGGTGAACATGCTCGACGCCCAGGCCGAGTTCATCGGCCATCTCGTCGGCACCGCGCGCGAGCGCGAGGTGGACGCGGTGGTCGTCTCGGGAGACGTGTACGACCGTGCCGTCCCGCCGCTCGCCGCCGTCCAGCTCTTCGACGACGCCCTGCACCGGCTGGCCGGCCTGGGCGTGCCCACGGTGATGATCTCCGGCAACCACGACTCCGCGCGGCGCCTCGGCGTCGGGGCCGGCCTCATCGACCGGGCGGGCATCCACCTGCGCACCGACGCCGCGGCCTGCGGCACCCCCGTGGTGCTCGCCGACCGTCACGGCGACGTCGCCTTCTACGGCCTGCCCTACCTGGAACCGGCCCTGGTGAAGGACGAGTTCGGCGTGGAGAAGCCGGGTCACGAAGCCGTGCTGGCCGCTGCCATGGACCGGGTCCGCGCCGATCTCGCCACGCGCGCCCCGGGCACCCGCTCCGTCGTCCTCGCCCACGCCTTCGTCACCGGCGGCGCGGTGAGCGACAGCGAGCGGGACATCACCGTCGGAGGGGTCGACTCCGTGCCCGCCGGGGTCTTCGACGGCGTCGACTACGCCGCCCTCGGCCATCTGCACGGCAGCCAGACCATCGGCGAGCGCGTGCGCTACTCGGGCTCCCCCCTGCCGTACTCCTTCTCGGAGGCCGACCACCGCAAGACCATGTGGCTGGTGGACCTCGGGCCCGACGGCTCCCTGGACGCGGAGCGGATCGACTGCCCCGTGCCCCGCGCCCTCGCCCGTGTCCGCGGTCACCTGGAGGATCTGCTCGCCGACCCCGGCCTCGCGCGCCACGAGGACGCCTGGGTCGAGGCCACCCTCACGGACCCGGTGCGGCCCGCCGACCCGATGGCCCGGCTCACCGAGCGCTTCCCGCACACGCTCAGCCTCGTCTTCGACCCCGAGCGCGCCCCACAGGACCCCGACGTCTCGTACGCCCGCCGGCTGGCCGGCCGCAGCGAGCAGGAGATCGCCGAGGACTTCGTCGCCCACGTGCGCGGCGCGGGCCCCGACCCCAGCGAACAGGCCGTGCTGCGGGACGCGTTCGACGCCGTCCGCGCCGACGAGACCGTACGGGAGACCGCCCGGTGACACCCCGCCCGCCGCACGCCCCGCGGACCGCCCGCCCGGAGATCGAGAGGACCCGATGAGGCTGCACCGCCTGGACATCACCGCCTTCGGCCCCTTCGGCGGCACCCAGCGGGTCGACTTCGACGAGCTGTCCGCCGCCGGGCTCTTCCTGCTGCACGGACCGACGGGCGCCGGCAAGACCTCCGTCCTCGACGCCGTCTGCTTCGCGCTGTACGGCGCGGTTCCCGGGGCCCGGCAGAGCGGTCAGGGCCTCGGCCTGCGCAGCGACCACGCGGCCCCCGCCACCCGCACCGAGGTGAGCCTCGAACTCACCGTCGCCGGAAGGCGCCTGGAGGTCACCCGGCAGCCGCCCTGGGCGCGCCCCAAGAAGCGCGGCACCGGCACCACGACCGAGAAGGCCCAGAGCCGGCTGCGCGCCTACGACTCCGCAGCCGGCGCCTGGACGGACCTCAGCCGCTCCCACCAGGAGATCGGCGAGGAGATCACCCAGCTGCTCGGCATGAGCCGCGAGCAGTTCTGCCAGGTCGTGCTGCTGCCCCAGGGAGACTTCGCGCGCTTCCTGCGCGCCGACGCCGAGGCCCGCGGCAAACTGCTCGGCCGCCTCTTCGACACGCACCGGTTCGCCGAGGTCGAGAAGCGCCTCGCCGAGCGGCGCCGGACCACCGAGGCCGAAGTGCGCTCCGGTGACGCCGCGTTGCTCGCCGACGCGCACCGCATGCAGCAGGAGGCGGGGGACACCACCGACGTGCCCTTCCCCGACCTGGCCCCGGGCGATCCGGGTCTCGCCGCGTCGGTGCTCGACTGGGCCGCGGTGGCCCGCAGCACCGCGCGCGAGCGGCTGACCATCGCCCACTGCGCTCGCCGGACGGCCGAGTCGGCGCAGGCGGCGGCCGATCGCGCACTCGACGACGTACGCGAAGTGGACCGGCTGCAGCGCCGGTTCACCGATGCGCGGGAGCGGGCCGCACGCCTGGAGGACCGCGCCGAGGCCCACCGGGACGCCCGCACCCGGATGGAGCGCGCCCGCAAGGCCGAGGCGGTCGCTCCAGCGCTCGACCTGCGCGACGCGGCCGAGGCCGAGCACCGGCGGGCGGCCCACACGGAGACGCGCGCGCGTGCGGCCCTGCCGGAGACGTTCGCCGGGGCCGGAGCCCCCGGACTGGCCGCCGCCGCACGCAAGGCCGCCGAGGAACTGGGCGGCCTGGAATCGGCACGCCGTGCCGAGCGCCGCCTCACCGAACTCGGCACGGAGCGCGCCGCTCTGGACCGCCAGGAACGGGCCGACGAGGACGTCCTCCAGGACACCGGCGGCTGGCTGGCCGACTGGGAGAACCTGCGCGCGGACATCGAGACGCGGATCGAGTCGGCGCAGGACGCCGCCTCCCGCGCCGAACAGCTCGGCGTACGGCGCGACCCCGCGATCAAGCGGCTCGGCGCGGCCCGCCGGCGCGACCAGTTCGCCCGGGACACCGAGGACACTCACGAGGCGACTCTCACGGCGCGCGAGACCGCGACCGAGGCCCGCACCCGGTGGCTCGACCTCAAGGAACAGCGCTTGCTGGGCATCGCCGCCGAACTCGCCTCCGGCCTCGTCGATGGAGAAGCCTGCGCGGTCTGCGGTGCCACCGAACACCCGGCCCCCGCACGGAAGATCGCCGGACACGTCGACCGCGAGACGGAGGAGCGCGCCCTCGCCGCCTACCAGCGCGCCGACGAGGAACGTGCCGAGGCCGAGCGACGCCTCGGCGTCGTCCGCGAGGCCCTGGCCGCCGCCACGGCCGAGGCCGGGGACGCGCCGACCGGGCAACTCGCCGCAGAAGCCGAGGAGTTGGAACAGCTCCTGGAGCAGGCGCGCAGGGCGGCCTCCGGGCTGCACGCGGCACGCGAGGCCCGCGAGCAGGCCGAGCGCGAACACCGGCAGCGGCTGGCCTCCCAGCAGGAGGCCTCCCGCCGGGTCGCCTCACGCGCCTCCCTCAGGGACGCCCTCGACCGGGAGAAGGCCTCCCTGGAGGGGGAGTTGGAGCAGGCGCGCGGTGCCGCCGAGAGCGTGGCCGTGCGGGCCGCCCAGCTGGAGCGGCAGGCCGCGCTCCTCACCGAGGCGGCGGACAGCGCCCGCGCGTTCGAGGACACCGCGCAGCGGCTGAAGGACGCCGACGCGCGACTCGCCGACGCCGCCTTCCGCGCCGGGTTCGAGACCCCGCAGGCCGCAGCCGACGCGCTGCTCGACGACGAGGCCCACCGCGACCTCCAACGACGGCTCGACTCCTGGCAGTTGGAGGAGTCCGCAGTCCGTGCGGTGCTCACCGAGGCCGACACGGCGGACGCCGCCCGCCGCCCGCCCGCGGAACTGGCCGCAGCCGAGCGGGCCGCCGAAGCCGCAGGCCGGCGCCTTCGGGAGGCGGCCTCCGCGCAGGACGCGGCGGCCCGCAGCTGCACCGAGCTGGACGGCCTCTCCGCCCGCGCGGTCAGGGGAGTGGTCCGGCTCGCCCCCCTGCGTGAGGAGTACGACCGCGTGGCCGGGCTGGCCGGTCTCGCCGCGGGCACGTCGGCGGACAATGAACGCAGGATGCGCCTGGAGTCGTACGTCCTCGCCGCCCGCCTGGAGCAGGTCGCCGCGGCCGCGACCGTACGGCTCCAGCGCATGTCCTCCGGCCGCTACACCCTCGTGCACTCCGACGACCGCGCCGGCCGCGGTCGCAGCGGGCTCGGGTTGCACGTCGTGGACGCGTGGACCGGGCGCGAGCGCGACACGGCGACACTCTCGGGCGGCGAGACGTTCTTCGCCTCCCTCGCCCTCGCCCTCGGCCTCGCGGACGTCGTGACCGACGAGGCCGGCGGAGTGCGGCTCGACACGCTCTTCATCGACGAGGGCTTCGGCAGCCTCGACGACCAGACCCTCGACGAGGTCCTCGACGTCCTCGACTCGCTGCGCGAGCGCGACCGCAGCGTCGGCATCGTCAGCCACGTCGCCGACCTGCGTCGTCGCATCCACGCCCAGCTGGAAGTGGTGAAGGGGAGGACGGGGTCGGTCGTACGGCAGCGGGGTGGCGAGGGGTGAGCCGTGCGCCCAGCGCGTCGCGAGGCCGACGGCTGCCGGCGGCGCCCTCGGCGGCCCGATCGGGTTCGGACATCCGCCCGTCGTCCCGGTCGCCGTTCGACGCCGGGCCGGCAGGGGCGGGACGACCCGTGAGCGCTCCGTGTCGGTCAGTGGCCCAGCGGGCGGCGGGGGAGGGGCGAGGAGTAGACGACGCTCGTCGTCACCGAGCCCAGCGCGCCGATCTTGCCCGCCACCGTTTCCAGGTGGGTCATCGAGCGCGCCGCGACCTTGATGACGAAGCAGTCGTCGCCGGTCACGTGATGGGCCTCGAGAATCTCGGGCGTCGTCTCGACGAGGTCGTGGAACGGCTTGTAGTTGCCGTTCGGATACCGGAGCCGCACGAAGGCGAGGACGGGCATCCCCAGGCTCTCCGGGGCGACGACGGCCGCGTACCCCTGGATGACGCCCGCCTCCTCCAGGCGCCGCACCCGCTCGGTGACCGCGCTCGCGGACATGGAGACGGCCCGGGCGAGGTCGGCGAAGCTGGCCCGGCCCTCCCGCTGGAGGACGTCGAGGATGCGCCAGTCGGTGGCGTCCGGGGAATACGCGGTCATCCTTGATGAATACCAGCTGAATCCCCGGCGGAACAAGAGTGATGCCGTGGATCACCGCTTCAGGACGGGGCCCGCCGCCCATAGATTTCTGGTCAGGAAAGTCCCGCGGAACCGGTGCGGCAGAGGCACCGGGGTGGCAACGGCGGCACCGGGTCGGCGGGGCACGGGTGGAAGGCCAGACCATGACTGTCACAGCTGACGGAACCACTGCCGGAACGGCGACCGGCACCGCGGTGAACCCTGTTCTGCGGGTGGCGCCCGCCTCTCCGGCGGTGGCCGCGGCTTATTTCGGGGCGAGTCTCGCCTTCCACGCGGACGTGTCCGACGTGGCGGCGGCGCTCTCCGCCGGCGGTGACCCGGGGTTCGTCGTCGTCGACTCCCGCTCCACCGGGTCCTGGGACCAGGGACACGTTCCCGGCGCGGTCCACCTGCCCACCGCCCTCATCCCGGAGCAGGCCGGGAACCTGCTCGACAGGTCGGTGCCCGTCATCACGTACTGCTGGGGCCCCGGCTGCAACGGCGCGACCCGGGCGGCGCTCGCTCTCGCCGAACTCGGCTACCAGGTCAAGGAGATGCTCGGCGGCTTCGAGTACTGGGCGCGCGAGGGCTTCGAGTTCGAGACCTGGCAGGGTCGCGAGCGCCGCGCCGCCGACCTGCTGACGTCGCCGGTGGACGCCGATGACTGCGGTTGTTGAGCGTCCCCAACAGCGTTCTCAGCCAGGCTACTTGGGTGACCAGGGCACCTTCGGAGCGCCGCCGGGCGGATTCGGGGCGCCTGCCGAACGGGTGCCGAAGGACGCCGTGTAGCTTCTGCCCATGGTCAGATACGCGGAGCCCGGTGCGGTCGAATGGGTGGAGTCGGGCGGCGGGCCGCTCATAGCGATCCCGGAAGCGGTCCTGCCGTTCTGGTCGGGGGCGGACGGCGACGAGATGTCCTCCGACTACGACCGGGCCTGCGACGTCGAGGGCTCCATCGGCCTCGTACCCGTCGGCGACTCCAGGGCGCTGGTCCTCGGCGACGAACCCGCCTCGACCTCCTACCTCCCCGAGCACGGCACCTTCGTACGCTGGAGTGCCGCCGAGTCCGAGGACGAACTGCTCGCCGTCGTCCCGGCGGCCCTCGCGACGGCCGTGTGGGATCCGGAGGTGCAGTGGCATGTGCCCGGTCCCGTCGTCCTCTTCGACGCCGCGTGGCCGGGCCCCGTCTCCGAGCGCACCGACCACCTGAAGGTGGCTCTCGCTCCGGGCCGTTACGGGGTCCGCGCGGCCCGTGTCGAGCCGGGACCCGAGACGTGGGTGGGTCTCGTCCAGCTGCGTCGGCTCGCCGACTGACACGTCGCGCGCGGTGGCCCGGCTCCTCGCGGTACGGGCCACCACGCACGGGGTGGTCAGAGCCGGGACAGCTCCTCCACCAGGTCGTCCAGCCCCAGGGAACCGAGGGACAGGGCGGCCATGTGCCACGCCTTGGCGTCGAAGGCGTCACCGTGGCGCCGCTTCGCGTTCTCACGGCCCAGCAGCCAGGCGCGCTCGCCGATCTTGTAGCCGATCGCCTGCCCGGGCATCGTGAGGTAGCGGGTCAGCTCGCTCTCCACGAAGTCCGCGGGACGGCTGCTGTGCGCGCCGAAGAACTCCTGCGCCAGGTCCGGCGTCCAGCGCTCGCCCGGGTGGAACGGCGAGTCGGCCGGGATCTCCAGCCCCAGGTGCATCCCGATGTCGATGATGACGCGGGCGGCCCGCATCATCTGCGCGTCGAGGTAACCGAGCCGCTGCTCCGCGTCGCTGAGGAACCCGAGTTCGTCCATCAGTCGCTCCGCGTACAGCGCCCAGCCCTCGCAGTTGGCGCTGACCCGGCCGACGCCGGACTGGTAGCGGGACAGGTCCTCGACGACGTGCACCCACTGCGCGAGCTGGAGGTGGTGGCCGGGCACGCCCTCGTGGTACCAGGTGGACACGAGGTCGTAGACCGGGAAGCGGGTCTGCCCCATCGTGGGCAGCCAGGTGCGTCCCGGGCGCGAGAAGTCCTGCGAGGGGGCGGTGTAGTAGGGGGCGGCGGCACTGCCGGGCGGGGCGATGCGCGACTCCACCCGCTTGACCTGCTCGGCGAGTTCGAAGTGTGTGCCGTCCAGGGCCGTGATCGCCTCGTCCATCAGCCCCTGGAGCCAGGCCTGGACCTCGTCCACACCCTCGATGTGCCGGCCGTGCTCGTCGAGGTGCGCGAGCGCCACCCACGGGGTGCCGGCGCCCGGGAGGATCTTCTCGGCCTCCGTCCTCATCTCGGCGAGGAGCCGGTGGTACTCGGCCCAGCCGTACGCGTAGGCCTCGTCCAGGTCGAGATCCGTGCCGTTGAAGTAGCGCGCGAGTCGCGCGTACCGCTCCCGGCCCACGGTCTCGGGCGCGCCCTCGATCGTCGGCGCGTACACGTCGAGCATCCAGTCGCGCAGGGACAGCAGCGCCTCCGTCGCGGTCCGCGCCGCCGCGTCCAGCTCCTCGCGCAGCGACGCGGGGCCCGCCGAGACGAAGTCCTCGAACCAGCCGCGCCCCTGTCCGTCCGTGTCCGACCACTCGGTGAGCTGCTCGATGAAGGTCGCGGCCGGGCGCGGGGCCGCGTACAGCTTGCGGTCCAGGCCGAGGGCGAGGGACTCCCGGTAGCCGGAGAGCGCGGCCGGTACCGCCCGCAGCCGCTGCGCGACGGTGGCCCAGTCCTCGTCCGTCCCGGTCGGCGTCAGGGTGAAGACCTGCCGCACCGAGTGCACCGGAGTGTGCAGGTTGCCGACCGCCCGCAGGCCCTCGCCGGCGTCGTGGACGGCGAGTTCGGCGGTGAGCCGCTCCCGCAGCAGCCGGCCGCAGCGGCGCTCGATGTCACTGTCCGCGCCGGGCTGCCGCTCGGCCTCATCGAGCCGGGCGAGGGTGACGCGCGCCAGTTCGGCGACGGCCTCCTGGCCGGCGGGCGAGGTGTCGGGGAGCCTGCCGTAGCTCTCCGGAACACCGAGATAGGTACCGAGGACCGGATCGAGGGCGGTGAGGTCGTCGACGTACGCGTCGGCGACCTCGCGGGGCAGCGGCTTCTTCGTCTGTGACATGCGGCCATCCTCGTACGGGGACGGCCGCCGCGTCAGCCCCGGTCCGCCGGTCCGGTCACCGCATCAACCGGATTTCGCCGCTGGTGACGACCCGGTCGCGGCCGGGGGCAGCAGCGGACCGCAGTCCCACTGCTGGAAGATCAACCGCGTCTCCACGCGGGCCACTTCACGCTGCGAGGTGAACTCGTCGAGTACCAGGCGCTGAAGATCCGCCATGTCCGCGACCGCGACCTGGATGAGGTAGTCGTCCGGTCCGGTGAGGTGGAAGACGGTCCGGGACTCCGGCAGCAGCCTGATCCGGTCCACGAACGGCCCCACCAGCTCCCGCCGGTGCGGCCGGACCTGGACCAACAGCAGGGCCTCCAGACCCCTTCCCAGCTTCGCCGGGTCCAGCCGCAGCTGATGGCCGAGAATCACCCCCGCCCGTCGCAGCCGCGTCACGCGGTCCAGACAGGTCGAGGGCGCGACGCCCACCTGCGCCGCGAGATCGCGGTACGTCGTCCGTGCGTCGTTCTGCAACAGGCGCAGTAGATGAAGATCCACCGGATCGAGTACGACGGAATCGGCCATGGCGCGAACGTAACACGGGATCCGGCGCCCGAACCCCGTCGGGTGTTCAGGCTGCCCCTCATGGACTCCGTTGTGTACGACACCCCTGACGCGTACGACGCCGACGCCCGCGACGACAGGCGGGGCGCCGGCGGCGTTTCCGTCGCCCGGCCGCGGGCCCTCGCCACCGAGGCCGTGCACGCCGGGCGGGAGGACCTGGCCGCCCTGGGGCTGCACGCCGCCCCGATCGACCTGTCCACCACCTATCCCTCGTACGACAGTCGCGGTGAGGCCGCCCGGATCGACGCCTTCGCCGCCGAGGGCGCCGAACCCGAGGGCCCGCCGGTCTACGGCCGCCTCGGCAATCCGACCGTCGCCCGCTTCGAGACCGCCCTCGCGCGTCTCGAAGGCACCGAGAGCGCGGTCGCCTTCGCGAGCGGCATGGCCGCACTGAGCGCCGTCCTGCTGGTGCGGAACGCGATGGGCCTGCGCCACGTCGTCGCCGTCCGGCCCCTCTACGGGTGCAGCGACCACCTGCTCACGGCGGGGCTCCTGGGCTCCGAGGTCACCTGGGTCGACCCGGCCGGTATCGCCGACGCGCTGCGTCCGGACACGGGCCTGGTGATGGTCGAGTCGCCTGCGAACCCGACGCTCGCCGAACTCGACCTGCGGGCTGTCGCGCACGCCTGCGGTTCCGTCCCCCTCCTTGCCGACAACACGTTCGCCACCCCCGTGCTGCAGCGTCCCGTCGAACAGGGCGCCCGGCTGGTGCTGCACAGCGCGACCAAGTACCTCGGCGGCCACGGGGACGTGATGGCCGGAGTGGTCGCGTGCGACGAGGAGTTCGCCCGGGGGCTGCGCCAGGTGCGGTTCGCGACGGGCGGTGTCCTGCATCCGCTGGCCGGCTATCTGCTGCTGCGCGGCCTGTCGACCCTCCCGGTACGGGTCCGGGCAGCGTCCTCGAACGCCGCCGAACTCGCCCGCAGGCTGGCCGAGGACCCGCGCGTGGCCCGTGTCCACTACCCACGCATCGGCGGCGCCATGATCGCCTTCGAGGTGCACGGCGACCCGCACGACGTCATCGCCGGGGTCCGGCTCATCACCCCGGCGGTGAGCCTCGGCAGTGTCGACAGCCTCATCCAGCACCCGGCGTCCATCAGCCACCGCATCGTGCCCAGCGAGGACCGCCGCGACGCGGGCGTCAGCGACCGGCTGCTGCGCCTGTCGGTGGGCCTGGAGGACGTCGACGACCTCTGGACGGACCTGGACGGGGCGCTGGGGTTCACGAGCGGCGCCTGAGCGGGCGGCGGGGGGAGCGGAGGGTCGCCCGGGGAGGGGCGGAGTGCCGGAGGAGGGGTCAGGCGGGTGGCATGTCCACCGCTGGTGACTGCGGCCCGCCGCCTCCGCCCCGCTGGTGGCTCCCGCCCGCCGCCCCCCACCCCGCCGGTGGACGGGCACGCGCCCGTTGACCGGCTCAGGGTTCAGTCCCGGACCGCCCGCGTCCCGTGCTGTTCCCGGCCCTCGCCCGCGACCTGGTCGTACGGCAGCAGCGAGGTGGTCACCGGCGTCTCCTCCAGGCGGGCGGTGATGACGAGGGTGCCCTCCTCGATCTGGTAGTCGAGGGGGAGGCCCAGGCCGCGCATCGCGGCGACCATGCCGGTGTTGGAGGCCTGCGTGACGGCGTACACGCTCTCGCAGCCGGCCTCCACGGCCATGGTCACCAGACGGCCGATGAGTTCGGTCCCGATGCCGCGCCGCTGCCATTCGTCCTCGACGAGGAGAGCGACCTCCGTCTCGTCGCCGTCCCAGAGGAGATGCCCGATCCCGACGATCCGGCCCGAGGCCGTCTGTACGGCGAGGGTGCGGCCGAAACTGGGGCTGAGCAGGTGGTTGAGGTAGCGGTCCGCGTCACCGACCGGGCCGTGGTAGCGCATGCCCAGCGTGCGCGGCGAGCAGCGCTCGTGCATCGCCTTGGCCGCCTCGACGTCGGAGATGTCGGCGCGCCGCACGGTGATGGCGTTGCCCTGCGGCAGCGTCAGCAGGTCCCTGCCGCCCGGGATCCGCGGACCGAGCCGCGCGTCCAGTTCCACCAGCGCCCGCGCCCGCGCGAACTCGGTGGGTGTGAACGGCAGGTAGGGCCGCTCCACCGTGATGACTCCGCCCTCCGGCGCCCGCAGCCGCATCACCGTGTCCTCCAGTGCCCCCTCGACCGGAGTGCCCTCCGCCGCCCGCCCCGAGAGAGGGGACTTCGCGGGCAGCGAGCGAATGGTGCAGCGGCCGAGCAACTGCCGCAGCGCGAGCGGGAGTTCGGAGGCGTCGAGGGCCGTGCGGGTGGCCAGGCCGAGTACCCGGGTCGGCGCGTCCACGAGGTCGTGTGCGTCCGCCCGCTCGATCCAGGTGGCGGTGCCGCCGGCGCGTGCCACGTCACGGGTGATCTCGGACGCGGCCAACCCGGCGGGCGCGCGCAGCAGGAGTTCGTCGACCGTGCCGTCCGCCAGCGGATGTGTCTGCAGGCTGAGGATGTCGACCTGCCGGTGGGCGAGGGCGGCGCACAGCCTGGCCAGGGAACCCGGAGCGTCCTTGACCGTCGTGCGCATGCGCCACAGCACGGTCTCCTCGGGTACGGCCTCCGGCGCGCCGGGCTCTTGTGCCCTCTCCTGTTCGTCGGACGGCCCGGCCGCTCGCCGCTCGGCGAGGGGCCGGGTGCCGGTATCGCCCGTCGGCGGTGCGTGACCGTGGCGGCGTGCCCACCATGTGTGGAATCCGGCGGTGGCGACCAGGAGCACCGCCGAGATCGCCAGCAGGGCGGGGCCGTCGGGCCCGTGCCCGATCAGGTTGGCCACACCGTCGGCGACCGCGACGGCCGTGAACAGGGCTGCGAGTTCGACGACGTCGCGTCGCCAGTGGTGGACGGGGCGCCCGTGCTTCGCACGCGTCACATCAGACATGTCTGGAGTCATACCGACACTGTGAAGGAATCGTGTTGCGTGATCACGAACGCTTTGTGACTGATCGGTTAAGTGTCGCTCTGCCCCTTTTGTAGTTCTTTTTTGAAGGTCTTTGCTTCGAACGTGCGCGCGGGTGTCCACTCGGTCAGGCCATGCGCACCCGTTCCCGGCGGCCGCGACAGCCGCCAACGCCACCGGAAGCGGGCGGGCGTTGCGTATTCCGAGGTCTCAAGTCCCGGGCGGCGCAGGCCCGGTGAGGACTCCGGCGCGGAGAATCGGCGCGCACGCCACGGCCCGCAAGGATCACGTTATGGAAAACCGCGGAGACATCTGCCATCAACGGTGCCCGGCCTACGAGGAATTGCTCGATCGCAGCTCGTACCGCGGTCTCGTGGAGCCGCGCACCGGGGGATGACTCCGGTGCGCGGCGGACTCTTCGAGAGTACGGGATCCGAACGCCCCGCACGGTCACGGTGACGCGCGGCACCGGCAGCGCGCCGACCGGTCCCGGCCGGCCTCGGACTGCTGTCCCTACTGGCCCACGCGCCCCGGCTGGAGCCGCTGGGTGAACAGCACCGTCCCGTCCTGCTCGCGCAACCGCACCGTCAGCTCACCGCTGCCGCCGTCGATGTCCACCTCGCCGAAGAACTGGTAGCCGCCGGCGGGCGAGACGTTCGAGGCGGTCGGCGCCTTCACGAACACCCGCTCCGGTCCGAACGTTCCGTCCAGGGCGCTCGCCGGGAAGGCGCCGGCGTTGAGCGGGCCGGAGACGAACTCCCAGAAGGGCTCGAAGTCGGTGAAAGCGGCCCGCGAGGGCTGGTAGTGCTGCGCGGAGGTGTGGTGCACGTCGGCGGTCAGCCACACCGTGCCGGTGATCCGCCGGTGCTTGACGAACCGCAGCAGCTCGGCGATCTGCAGCTCACGTCCGAGCGGAACGCCCGGGTCGCCCTGCGCCACGGCCTCGATGTTCGGCTTCCCCTCGGTGGTGTCGGGCACGACGAGACCGATCGGCATGTCCGCGGCGATGACCTTCCACACGGCACGTGAGCGGGACAGCTCGCGCTTCAGCCACTCCAGCTGCTCGGCCCCGAGGATCCCCTGCGGGTCCGTGGTCTGGTCGTCGGGCGAGTTCGCGTTGCGGTAGGTGCGCATGTCGAGCACGAACACGTCCAGCAGCGGGCCGTGCCGCATGACCCGGTACACACGGCCGTCCCGGCGGCCCGGCGGCAGCGTCGAGACGGGGAAGTACTCGCTGAACGCCCGCCGCGCCCGGCCGGCCAGCACGTCGACGCTCTTCTCCGTGTACCGGGTGTCCGTGCTCGCGATCACCTCGCCCGGGTACCAGTTGTTGCGCACCTCGTGGTCGTCCCACTGGATGATCGACGGCACCTGGGCATTGAAGCGGCGGAGGTTGTCGTCCAGCAGGTTGTATCTGAAGTTGCCGCGGAACTCCGCCAGCGACTCCGCGACCTTGGACTTCTCCTCGGTCGTGATGTTCCGCCAGGTGCTGCCGTCGGGGAGCGCGGCCGTGGCCGTGAGCGGGCCGTCCGCGTAGATGTTGTCGCCGCTGCAGAGGAAGAAGTCCGGGTCGAGCCGGGCCATCGCGTCGTAGATGCGGTAGCCGCCGATGTCGGGGTTGATGCCCCAGCCCTGTCCCGCCAGGTCTCCCGACCACAGGAAGCGGACACCGCCGCGCCGGCCGCGCGGCGTCGTACGGAACGTTCCGGCCACGGGCTCGCCGGTACGGCGCGGGTCGTCGGGGTCGGCGAGCAGGACGCGGTAGTGGATCTGCTCGCCGGAGGGCAGCCCGCGCAGCCGCGTGGTCCCGGTGAAGTCCGTGTCCGGGCCGATCACGGGGCCGTGCCAACGGTGCGGGTTGCGGAACGACTCGGTCGCCGAGGTCTCGACGATCATCCGGGCCGGCCGGTCGGAGCGGACCCAGACGAGCCCGGAGTCGGCGGTCACGTCACCGGCCTGGACGCCCCAGCCCGCTCTCGGCCGGCCCGACAGGGCGAAGGCCGGTGCCGAGCCGAGCGCGGTGGGCAGAGCCAGTGCCGCCGACGCGGCGAGCGAGCCGCGCAGCACACTGCGGCGGCCGGGGAGGGAGCTGTGCGGGCGGTGCGACATGAAGGCGCCTCCGGGGGACGGATTCGGCCGGTGTGGACTGCAACACCTACTGGTGCGCCGCAGCGCGCACGGAAACCAGAGGTGAACAACTCTCGCTGAGGGCAAGGGGAATGACGCAGGCGCGGACCGGCCTGCCGACCACTGCGACGGACGCCTCGGGGGAGCCCGGAGGCGCCGCCGGTGCTCACGGCTCCGGCGTACGGGCACCTGCGTCGCGCGGCGCCTGCGCCATCAGACGGACGCCGTCGCGTATCCGCGCGGGCGGCAGATGCGCGTACCCCAGGACCAGCCGCACACCGTCGGACGCGGTCTCCCCGTAGTGGGCCGCCGGGCGGACCGCCACTCCCGCCGTCGCGGCCCGCTCCAGGAAACGGTCCTGCGGCCCGTACCGGTCCGGGAGCGCGACGACCGCGTGCAGGCCCGCAGCGACACCGGACACCCGCGTTCCGGGGAAGTGCTCCTCCAACGCCGTCACCAGTGCGTCCCGCCGCTCCCGGTAGGCCCGTTGGCAGCGGCGCAGCTGCCGGTCGTAGTCGCCCCGCTCGACGAACCGGGCCAGAAGCGCCTGATCGAGGACGGGGTTGCCGAGGTCCATGGTCCGTTTCCGCTCGACGACCTCCTCGACGTGGGACGCGGGGACCAGCAGCCAGCCGAGCCGCAGCCCGGGGGCGAGCGACTTGCTGACCGAACCGGTGTACGCGACGTGCTCGGGGTCGAGGCCCTGGAGGGCGCCCACCGGGGCGCGGTCGTAGCGGAAGTCGCCGTCGTAGTCGTCCTCGATCACCAGCCCGTCCACCCGGCGCGCCCAGTCGAGGAGTTCGGCGCGGCGCCGCGCCGAGTAGGCGATCCCGGTGGGGAACTGATGCGCGGGCGTCGTCACGACGGCGCGTACGCCGGAGAGCCGGAGCGGATCGACGGCGAGCCCCTCGTCGTCCAGGGGCAGCGGTACGGTGCCGAGGCCGGCCGAGGCGAACAGCGCTCCGTGCTCCGGACTTCCGGGGTTCTCGACGCCGACACCGCGCACGCCGCGCGCGTGCAGCACGAATCCGAGCAGGGTCATCGCCTGCGCGACACCGGAGACCACGACGACGCGGTCGGGGTCGGCGACCACGCCGCGGCGGCGGCCGAGGAGCGCGGCGAGGGCGGTCCGCAGCGCCGGCAGACCCCGCGGATCCGGATATCCCAGTGCCTCGTGCGGCAGTTCGGCGAGCACGGCGCGGTGCGCGGCGGCCCACGCGGCGCGCGGGAACAGCGACAGATCGGGCGTGCCCGCGACGAAGTCGGCCCGCACTCCCGGCGGCCGCGGGGAGTGGTCCCGCGCGCGCGGGGCGACCGCGCGGACCGCGCCGCCGACCCAGGTGCCCGCTCCCCGGCCACTGCGCAGGTATCCCTCCGCGGTGAGTTGCTCGTACGCCTCCGTGACCAGGCCCCGGGACACCCCGAGATCCCCGGCCAGTTCGCGGCTGGACGGCAGCCGGGTGTCCGGGACGAGCCGTCCGGAACGGACGGCCCCGCGCAGCGCTTCCTGGAGCGCGCGCCCCCGCGCGCGTGCCGGTGCCGCCGCGGCGGGCAGCAGCAGTTCCCAGGCGGTCGCCCACGGCGCCGCACCGGACGGATCGGCGTGCGGCGGCCCGTCGTGATTGGTCCCCGATGACGTCATGGAAGTGGACCTTAAACCGGACCACGTCCCCTCATAGCGTCACCGTCATGAACGCCACCACCACCCGGGGCGCCCTGCTCGCCGCCCTGGCCTGCGTCCTTGTCGGCGGTTCCTTCACCGCCAACAGCCTCCTCGGCCACTACCCGTACGCGGGCGGCCAGTTCCTCCGCTACGGCCTCGCCTGCGTCCTGCTGCTGCCCCTGGTGGGCAGGCGCGGAACGGCTCCCCTGCGGCTGCTCGGCGTCCGCCACTGGACGCGCCTCGCTCTGCTGGCGGCCGTCGGCATGGTCGGCTTCAACCTCGCCGTGCTCGCCGCCGAGCGCACGGCGGAACCGGCGGTCCCGGGCGTACTCGTCGGCTGCGCCCCGGTCGTCGTGGCCGTTCTCGTACCCCTCCAGGAGAGCCGTCGCCCACGCCGGCGGGTGCTGTACGGGGCATCGCTCGTCGCCCTGGGAGCCTTCGCCGTCCAGGGCTGGGGCCGTACCGACGGCGCGGGGATCGCCTACTCGGCCGGCGCACTGGCCGGAGAGGTCGGTTTCGCCGTGCTCGCCGTTCCGGTGCTGCGCCCGCTCGGGCCGAGGCTGTTGTCGGCCACCGTGTGCGGGATCGCCGCTCTCGAGTCGGCGGCGGCCGGGCTGATCGCGGACGGCGGGGCCTGGCTGCGGATGCCGGACGCCACGGAGGCGACGGCGCTGGTGTGGCAGGCGGTGGTGGTCACCGTCGTCGGGTTCGTCTGCTGGTACACGGGCATGCAGCGGATCGGCGCTGAGCGCGCCACACTCTTCTCCGGCCTCATCCCCGTCGCCGCGGCCGCCACCGCCCCGCTCGTCGGCACCGGCTCCTACGGGACCGCCCAGGCCGTAGGCAGCGCCCTCGTGGCCGCCGGAGTGGCCCTCGGATCAGGGGCGTCGGGCCCCCTCACCGCCCGGCGTCGGGGCGCCGTCACGGGAGAGGGGCCGAGCACGTCAGCGGCTGCCGTCGAGCAGCACGCGGGCGACGAGGGCGGGGTCGTCGTTCATCGGGACGTGGCCGCAGCCCGGCAGCCGCACCAGCCGCGCGCGCGGAATGATCTGCTTGGCTCGGACACCCTGGCGCCGCACCAGCAGCCGGTCACGGGTACCCCAGGCCACGGTGACGGGCAGCGCCGGGATGTCGTCGGTGAACCGGACGGTCGTACCCGCCCGCAGGGTCTCGGTGAACGCCTCGGCATGGGCCAGCGCGAGGGTCTCGGCGACCACCGCCTCGGGTGAACGATGGGCGGGGTGGGCGTAGATGCTGCTGGTCAGCACCGTCCGTCCGGCAGCCGAGCGCGAGAGCCGCTCGACGACGGGGACCGGCATGTTCCGGGCCGCCTGGCGCATGGCGAGCAGCACACCGAAGGCGTACCTCCGCTCGACGGGCGACCAGAAACCGGCGGGCGAGAAGGTCGTGACGGACCGTACGAGCTTCTCGCGGCCCAGCTCCAACGCCAGCAGCCCGCCCAGCGAGTTGCCGGCGACGTGCGGACGCTCGATCTCCAGTGCCTCGCACAGCGCGCCGAGCACCGGTACCACCGTCGACAGGTCGTGCGTGAGCCCGTCGGGCAGCGCCGGGGACGCGCCGAAACCGGGGAGGTCGACGGCGATGACGTCCCGTTCGCCGGCGATCAGCGGGATGACCGGGTCCCAGGCCTGCCGGTGATGTCCGATCCCGTGCAGCAGGAGCAGCGGTTCACCGGTGCCCACGCGCGCGTAGGACAGCGTGACCGTCCTCGGGCCGCGTGGGGAGGGGACGCTGAAGGAGACCGTGTCGGACATGGAGCTGCTCCTCGTCTGGGACGCGGGGAAAGGCTGAATCGTAGACAGCTTGTCAGCAACTGCTACCGACGGGTAGCCCCTGTCCGTCATCAACCGCGCGAGCCGCGCCGAGGACACCGACCGGGCCGATCGCGGCGGCGGGTTCGCCTGGACAGGAGGGAGAGCGTCGGGTGGGATGGTCCGGTGGCAACCGACATCGCGACCGACGTGTTCGAAGAGCACCGGCCCGTCCTGACGGGCGTGGCCTACCGCATGCTCGGGCGGGTGGCCGACGCCGAGGACGTGGTCCAGGAGGCGTGGCTGCGCTGGTCCGCCGCCGACCGGTCCGACGTACGCGAACCGCGCGGCTACCTCGTCCGCGTCACCACCCGCCTCGCCATCGACCGGCTCCGCCAGATCCAGGCGCGCCACGAGGCCTACGTCGGACAGTGGCTTCCCGAGCCGTACGTCACCGACTTCGCGGACACCGTGCAGGACAGCGCCGAACGGGCCGTCCTCGCCGACACCGTCTCGCTGGCCGTCCTCGTGGTCCTGGAGTCCCTCTCGCCCCTGGAGCGCGCGGTGTTCGTCCTCCGCGAGGCGTTCGGCTACCCCTACGCCGACATCGCCGCCGTCCTCGACCGGGGCGAACCGGCGGTGCGCCAACTCGCCGGCCGGGCCCGCCGACACGTCGAGGAGCGACGCCCGCGCTACGAGGTCGACCCGGCCGAACGCAAGGACCTCACCGAGCGATTCCTCGCGGCCGCCGTGGAAGGCGATCTGGAAGGGCTGATGACCCTGTTGGCGCCGGACGCGCGTCTGATCGGAGACAGCGGAGGCCTCTCCAAGGCGCCGCTGCGCGTGCTCGACACCGCCGACAAGATCAGCCGCTTCATCGTCGGAGCCGGCCGCAAGGGCGTACCCGACCTCTCGTTCCGCTTCCTCGAACTCAACGGCGGTGTCGCGGCGGTCGCACTGTCCGCCGGGAAGCCCGACACCGTCTTCCAACTGGACGTCGCCGACGGGCGCATCAGGTGCGTCTACGTCATCCGCAACCCGGAGAAACTCGTGTCGCTTCCCGTCAGTTAGGCCGCCGCGCGCCCGGTCCGGTCCAGCCGTCCGGCACGGGTTCCGCATCGCCGCACACAGTGAAAGCCCCCGCCTTCCTGGCCGGGGGCTTTCGGCGTTGTGTCGCGAACGTCGCCCAGCGCGAACGCCCCGTGAACGCTGTGCTGCAACGCGCCTGTGCGTTCCCCAAGGATCGAGGATTGGTCTTGACCAAGGGTGGGGGCGGCCCTATGGTCGCAGGGATAGTGCAGGAACCTTTAATAAACAAGGGCGCTAAAACGCCGCCGGGACACGGCGATTGCGGAGGCACAGGGTGGGGACCACGCAGTTGGAATCGGTGCCGGAACCGAAGTACTGGCATCTCAAGACCGTGCTCAGCGAGGCGCTGGACTCCGAGTTCACCGTGGGTGAGATCCTGCCCAACGAACGTGACCTAGCGGCCCGCTTCGGCGTCGCCCGGGCCACGCTGCGCCAGGCGCTCGAACAGCTCGAACTCGAAGGCCGCCTGCAGCGCCGCCGGGGCGTGGGCACCACGGTCGCCCCGCCGCGCGTAGGTGTGGCCGTCGGCAGCGAACAGCACGTGTGGCCGGGGGCGACGGGGGACGCCTGGCAGGCCGCCGACTGCGTCGTCGCCGCACCGCCCGCGCCGGTGGCCGGCGTGCTGGAGACCGTCGAGGGCGAAGCGGTGCACACGGTGCGCCGGTCCCGCGTGACGCACGGTCAGCCCGTCGCCGCCGAACTCCTCTACATCCCGGCGTCCTCGGTTCCCGACCTGTCCGCCATCGACGCGCCCTCGGGTGCCGCACGCGCGCGTGCGGTGCTGCGCGAGCTGCAGCGTCTTGAGCTGGAGGGCCAGGACCGCGCCGTCGAGCTGGGCTCGGCCCGCGCGGACGACGCACGGGAACTCGACCGTCTGCCCGGCGCGCCGGTCCTCGTCGTCACGACCCGGTTCTTCGCCGGGGGACGCACCGCGGCGGTCTCCGTGGCCACGTACCGCGCGGACACCTGCCGCCTCACCTTCGGTGTCACCGGCGGCGTGGAGATACACCACGACCCGGAGCGCCGCGCCTCCTGAGCCACCCGCACGGGGTCCCGCGCCCCGTGGAGCACCATCGCGTCACCCGCTCCGCGCCCCGGAACCCTCCGGGGCGCGAGCCGTTTCCCCGCTGCCGCCTTCCCCGGGTGCGTGGACCTCGGGTCAGCGGCGGGCCGTGACCGTTCCCTCCACGGCGAAGAGCTGCTCCTCGACGTGGTCCAGGGCCAGGCGCAGGGCTCCCGTCGCGACGGCCGCCTCGCCAAGCAGGGAGAGGGCCACCTTGGGCGGGCGCAGACAGTAGCGTGCCAACTCCCGCCGCAGGGGCTCCAGTACACCGTCCAGGCCCGCCGCCCAGCCGCCGATGACGACCAGCTCCGGGTCGAGGGCGAGGGCGAGCGCCGCGACGTCGTGCACGAGCCGCTGGATGAACCGTTCGACCGCGGCGCCCGCCCGCTGGTCCCCGTCCTTGGCCAGCGCGAAGACCTTGGCGACCGCCTGCTCGTCGAGCGGGTGCAGGGGCTCGTCCGTCGTCGACAGCAGGGTCTCGGGCGTGACGTCACGGCCCAGCAGATGCAGCGCGCCGATCTCGCCGGCAGCGCCGCCGTACCCCCGGTGCAGCCGCCCGCCGATCAGCGAACCGGCGCCCGGACTCAGCCCCGCGAGCACGAACACCACGTCGTCGGTCTCCGTCGCCACGCCCTTCCAGTGCTCGGCGACCGCCGCCGCGTTGGCGTCGTTCTCCACGAGCACCGGGCATTTGAAGGAGCGGCTCAACCGTTCGCCCAGCGGCAGGCCCGTCCACTCCGGCAACGCCGTGCCGAGCCGCACGGTGCCGTCGGCCTCCACGATGCCGGGGCTGCCGACCCCCACCGCCCGCAGGGAGCTGCGTGCCACACCGGCCCGGCGCAGCAGCTCGGCGACCGCGAGCCGCAGCCGTTCCAGCCGCTCGTCGGCCGACGCCGTCTCGTCCACGTCCTTGGCCATCGCGCCCATGACACGGCCGTCCAGATCCGCGAGGAGCGCGGCGACACGGTGCGGGCCGATCTCCAGGCCCAGCAGGTGCCCCGCCTCGGCCCGGAACCGGTAGCGGCGTGCCGGACGGCCCTGACGGCGCGCGGCGCCTTCCTCGGCCGCCTGCTCGACGACGAGTCCGTTCTCGATGAGTCCCTCGACGACGCCCTCGACCGTGGGCCGCGACAGCCCCGTCACCCGGGTGACCTCGGTGAGGGTCGCGCAGTCCGTGGCACGCAGGGCGTGCAGCACCACCGCGGAATTGATCCGTCGCAGCAGAGAGGGATCCCCGCCGGTCAACCGCCCCAACGTCCGTCCTCCCAGCTCGTGCGCGTGTTGGCCGGATCGTACTCGGCGCGGGGGACCCCGGCGAGTGCCGGGGACCATTTCGTCGTCACGAGTCCCCCTCAGCCCGGCTCCACGAAGCCCGACTCGTACGCCGCGACGACCGCCTGCGTGCGGTCCCGGGCGTCCAGCTTCGCCAGTACGGCGCTGACGTGGGACTTGACCGTCTCGGTCCCCACGACGAGCCGCGCGGCGATCTCCGCGTTCGACAGACCTTGGGCCATCAGCCGCAGGACGTCGGCCTCCCGCTCGGTGAGCGCGGCCCGCTCCATGGCCGCCCTTGCCACCGGATTCCCCGCGGTGTTCCCGTACGCGGCCGCCAGCTGCCGTACGGAGGACGGGAACAGCAGGGACTCGCCCTCGGCGACCAGCCGCACCGCGTGCACGATCTCCGCCGGGCGCGCCCGCTTCAGGAGGAACCCGTCAGCGCCCGCGCGGAGCGCCTCGTAGACGTACTCGTCGTTCTCGAAGGTCGTCACCACGAGGATCTTCGGCGGATCGGCGACCGTCCGCAGGAGCGCGCGGGTGGCCTCGATGCCGTCGAGCAGCGGCATCCGTACGTCCATGGCGACCACGTCGGGCCGCAACCGCCGGACCAGCGGGATCACCGAGGCACCGTCGGCCGCCTCACCGACGACCTCGATGTCGGACTCCGCCTCCAGCACGGCACGCAGGCCCGCGCGCACGAGAGGTTCGTCGTCGACGAGGAGAACGGTGACCGGCATCGGGCCAGCGTAGATCAACTCACCGGCAGTTCGGCGTGCACCTGCCAGTCACCCTCGTGCGGGCCCGTTCTCGCGCGCCCGCCCAGCAGCGCGGCCCGCTCCCTTATGCCGTGCAGTCCGCTGCCCCGAGCGGGCCCCGACGGACCGGCCGGCAGCGGGTTGCGCACCTCCAGGCCGAGCGTGCCGTCGCGTACCTCTATGCGGACCCGCACCGGGACACCCCCCGCGTGCCGGAGTACGTTCGTGAGCGACTCCTGGAGGATGCGGTAGCCCTCGCGCGACACCGGGCCGGGCACGGTCTCCAGCGGGCCGCTCACCTCGGCGTCCACCGTCGCTCCCGAGGCCCGGGCGGAGTCCAGCAGCCGGTCGGCGTCGGCCAGCGTGGGACGGCCGCTCGCCGGACGCTCCGCCTCGCGCAGCACACCCAGGACCCGCTCCAGGTCCTCCAGGGCGGCGCGCCCCGTCTCCTCGATGGCCACCAGGGCGCGCTCGGTGAACGCCGGGTCCCCCGCTGCCCGTGCCGCGCCGGCCTGCACGACCGCGACGGTCAGGGCGTGGCCGATGGAGTCATGGAGTTCGCGGGCGATGCGGTTGCGCTCCAGGAGCTGCTCGGTGCGCTGCTCCAGAGCGGCGAGCCTCTCGGCGGCGGAGGGCCCCAGGAGCCCGCGCGCGAGGACCGTCACCAGCTCACCCAGGCCGACGACCGCGCCGTACAGCGCGAGCAGTGGCAGCGGAACCAGCAGGGCGCAGCTCCAGTGCGGGTCCAGCAGGGACACCACGGGGTCGCCCGCCGGCCGGCGACCGGCCGCCGCTCTGCCGAGGTCGAAGGCCAGGACGGGCAGCCAGACGGTGACGGCGCACGTCAGCCAGCCCAGCAGGAGTCGTGCCTCCAGCCACAGCACCGTCCGCCACCGGTCGCGCGGACCGGCGGAGGGAGCCACCGAGAACGCCTGGTCCTCACCGCCCCGCTCACCCGGCGCCAGCATGAACCGTGCCTGCACGCCCTCGCCCCGCCGCACGGCCGGGACGAGGCCCAGCGGGATGAGCAGCACCGCGGGGACCCACGGCTTCGACAGGTCGATGAAGAGCCAGACGCTGACGAACAGCATCGGCACCCACAGGTGCAGCAAGCGCGTGTACGTCGTCCCCCACCGCAGCGGGCGCAGAAAGCCGGCCATGCGGACATCGTGCCAGCGGGCACCGACAACGAGCCTCCCCCGGGCGGGGGAGACGGTCCCCGCCGACGGGGGAGGCGGCGACGCGCGTGGCACCGTCACGCTGAGCCCATGACCAGCATCGACGTCCACGAACTGACCAAGGAGTACGGCGGCAGGCGCGCCGTGGACCACCTGACCTTCAGCGTCCTCCCCGGCCGTGTCACAGGATTCCTCGGCCCCAACGGCGCCGGGAAGTCCACCACGATGCGGCTCGTGCTGGGCCTGGACCGGCCGAACTCCGGCACCGCCACCGTCGGAGGCCGCGCGTACGCCTCCCTCGACGAACCGCTCCGGCAGGTGGGCGCGCTGCTCGACGCGGGGGCCGCGCACGGCTCGCGCACCGCCCGGGACCACCTGCGGGCGCTCGCCGCCACCAACCGCATCCCCGAAGGGCGGGTGGACGAGGTGCTGGAGGAGGCCGGGCTCGCCTCCGTGGCCCGGCGCCGGGTGAGGACGTACTCCCTGGGGATGCGTCAGCGTCTGGGCATCGCGGCGGCGCTCCTCGGCGATCCGCCGGTCATGCTCCTCGACGAGCCGTCGAACGGGCTCGACCCGGAAGGCATCATCTGGATCAGGGAGCTGCTGCGCCGTCTGGCCCGGGAGGGGCGCACCGTCCTCGTCTCCAGCCACCTCATGAGCGAGACGGCCTCCTTCGCCGACCAGTTGATCGTCCTGGGCCGGGGACGGCTCCTCGCCGACCTGCCGATGCGGGAGTTCATCCACGCACGCGTGCGGCCCCGGGTCCGGGTGCGCAGCACGGACGGCGCCGCCCTCGGAGACCTGCTCGCCGGACACGGCATCGAGGCCGTCGAGGGCGAGAACGGGCTCTGGACCGCCCTGGACGTCCGGGTGGAGGACATCGGGCGCCTCGCCGCGGCGTCCGGCCTCCCGATCCTGGAACTCGCCGCGGAAGAGGGCACCTTGGAACAGGCCTACCTCGATCTGACCGCCACCGAGACCGAGTTCGGCACCGGTCCGACGCAGCACCAGGAGGCCCGGTCATGACGCACACCGCCGCGACCAAGGGCCCGACGGAATCGGGCGCCACCCCTGTGGGCCGTTCCGGGGTCTCCGCGCCCGCACTCCGCGCGGAGTGGATCAAGATCCGCACCCTGCGTCCGCTCGTCGTCGCCCTGCTCGCCGTTCTCCTCACCACCGTGACGTTCTCCGCGCTCGCCGGACTCGACGACTCCGAGGGAGCGGACTTCGACCCGCTGTTCTCGGCCCTCTTCGGAGTGAGCTTCGGCCAGATCGCCGCCATCACCTTCGGCACGCAGGCGATGGCGGCCGAATACCGGGACGGCGCCCTGCGGTTGTCGCTGGCGGCGGTCCCCGGCCGGGGGCGCTGGTTCCTCGCGAAGACGGCGGCGATCGGCGCCCCGGTCCTCGTCGTCGGCCTGGCCACCGGAATCACCGGTCTGTTCGTGGGGAGGTCCGTGCTCGGTGACAGGGCGGACGGACTCGGCCCGGCGGAGCAGGCCCGCGCGGTCGTCGGCTGCGCGCTCTACCTGACGCTGATGGCCCTGTTCGCGGCGGGTCTCGCGGCCGTACTGCGCAGCGGAGTCGCCACGTTGAGCATCCTGATCCCGTTCCTGCTGACCGTGTCCTTCGTCGTCGGCGGAGCGTCGGGAAGCGTGGCGGACCTGCTCCCGGACAGGGCCGGCCAGCTGGTCCTGCACCGGACACAGGACGGCACGCTCGGTCCCTGGACCGGCCTCGGGGTGACCGCTCTGTGGACCGCCGCGGCGCTCGGTGCCGGATCCTGGAGCGTCCGGCGCCGGGACGCCTGACCCCGACGGGCTTCTGACGCCCCACCAATTGTCAGTGCCGGGGGCTTTACTGGAGGCCATGACCATCGCGCGGCATCTCGCCACGATCGACCGGCTGTGCTCCGAGAAGTTCCCCACGGAGCACGGCCGCTCCGACGTGGGAACCGCCGGACCCGGTTACCACCTGGCCGAGTTGGTGACGAGCGGGGACTTCTGGGACACGGACGGCGCGACGCGGGAGGAGACGGAGGAGCAGTTCGAGGCGGAGCGGGACGGCCTTTCGGAACTGCTCACCCGGCGATGGGGGCCTCCGCAGCGCGTCGGCCTGGCGAGTGTCCTCGAGCGGTCGACGAGCGGCGAGGACATACCGGAGCCCTGGGGTGGCCTGAGTTCCCATGTGCCCGACCTGCACCTCTGGAGACCGGAGGGCGTGGAGCGCTGGGTCGCCCTCGGCATAGGGCAGTGGGACCGCGAACTGCCGTTCCAGCTCCTGGCCCTGGTCACCGTGACGGACCCGCCGTGACTCAGGACGACTCGGCGGCCGACCGCAGTCGGCCGTACTCCTCGGCCATCGTCGCGGCGGTCCAATGCGCGTTGAGCCCGCTGGGGTTGGGCAGCACCCACACCCGGCTCGCCCCGATGGTCCGCTCCTGGGGACCGATGCGCGCGGTGCGGTCGTCGAAAGCCGCCCGGTAGGCGGTCACGCCCACCACCGCCAGCCACCTCGGACGCAGCCGTGCCACCTTCTCACCGAGCAGCCGGCCGCCCTCGCGGTACTCCCCGGCGCTCAGCTCGTCGGCCCGCGCGGTCGCCCGCGCCACCACGTTGGTGATGCCGAGTCCGTAGGAGAGCAGCTCCTGCTGTTCGGCCGGCTTCATGAGCCGCGGCGTGAACCCGGACAGATGCAGCACGGGCCAGAACCGGTTGCCCGGCCGGGCGAAGTGATGGCCCGTGGCAGCCGTCATCAGACCCGGGTTGATGCCGCAGAAGAGCACCGAGAGGCCGTCCGCGACGACATCCGGCACGAGCCGGTCGCGGGCGGCCTCCAGGTCCGCGGGGGTGAGCCGCGTCAGAGGATCGCCCCCGGCGTGTAGCCGGCCGCCTCCGGGTGCTGCTTGGCGATCTCCTCGACGCGGGCCACCACGACGGCGACCTGGTCGGCGGCGGCGCCGGTGAAGGACAGCTTGTCGGCCATCAGCTCGTCCAGCTGCGCGCGGTCCAGCGGGATGCGCTCGTCCGCGGCGAGCTTGTCGAGCAGTTCGTTGCGCTCCGCGCCCTGCTCGCGCATGGCGAGGGCGGAGGAGACCGCGTTCTCCTTGATCGCCTCGTGGGCGACCTCGCGGCCGACACCGGCGCGCACCGCGCCCATCAGAACCTTGGTCGTCGCGAGGAACGGCAGGTAGCGGTCCAGCTCACGGGCGACGACGGCCGGGAACGCGCCGAACTCGTCGAGGACGGTCAGGAAGGTCTCCAGGAGCCCGTCCAGCGCGAAGAACGCGTCCGGCAGCGCGACGCGGCGCACCACCGAGCACGACACGTCGCCCTCGTTCCACTGGTCGCCCGCCAGCTCGCCCGTCATCGACGCGTAGCCGCGCAGGATGACCATCAGGCCGTTGACGCGCTCGCAGGAGCGGGTGTTCATCTTGTGCGGCATCGCAGAGGAGCCGACCTGGCCGGGCTTGAAGCCCTCGGTGACCAGCTCGTGCCCGGCCATCAGCCGGATCGTCTTGGCGGTGGAGGACGGAGCGGCGGCCAGCTGCACCAGCGCGGTCACGACCTCGTAGTCCAGGGAGCGCGGGTAGACCTGGCCGACGGAGGTGAAGGCCTGCGCGAAGCCCAGGTGCCCGGCGATCCGCTGCTCCAGGTCCGCGAGCTTGGCGGCGTCCCCGCCGAGGAGGTCCAGCATGTCCTGAGACGTGCCGACGGGACCCTTGATGCCGCGCAGCGGATAGCGGCCGAGGAGCTCCTCGAGGCGGCCGTAGGCGACGAGCATCTCGTCGGCGGCGGTCGCGAAGCGCTTGCCCAGGGTGGTGGCCTGCGCGGCCACGTTGTGCGAGCGGCCGGCCATGACCAGCTCGGCGTACTCACCGGAGAGCTTGCCCAGACGGGCGAGGACGGCGACCGTGCGGTCGCGCATCAGCTCCAGCGAGAGACGGATCTGCAGCTGCTCGACGTTCTCCGTGAGGTCGCGGGACGTCATGCCCTTGTGCACGTGCTCGTGTCCGGCGAGGTCGTTGAACTCCTCGATCCGGGCCTTCACGTCGTGCCGGGTGACCTTCTCGCGCTCGGCGATGGAGGCGAGGTCGACCTGGTCCAGGACGCGCTCGTAGTCCGCGACGGCGGCGTCCGGCACCTCGATCCCGAGGTCCTTCTGGGCACGCAGCACGGCGAGCCAGAGCTGACGCTCCAGCCTCACCTTCTGCTCGGGGGACCAGAGCGTGGCGAGCTCGGCGGAGGCGTAGCGTCCGGCGAGGACGTTGGGGATACGGGGCTTTGCGGGCGCGGCAGTCACGTGAACGGAGCATACCGGCTGCACAGAGCCGCTCCCGTACCGCCGGGTCGGGCCTCATGATCCCTGGACGAAGACCTCCGGATTCATGATCCCGAGCGCGGTGGACGGGTCTCGTAACCCGCTCGCGCGTGCGGGTCCGGATGGGACTGCCGGCTGCCGACCACGGCACGCAGACCCCCGTACGTCTTGGTGGTGAAACGGTCGCGGGCCAGGCCGAGTTCGGTGGTGATCAGCTGGTTCCGCTCGTCGTTGACCTCCTCGATCTCCTCCATCAGCTGCGCGTTCCTGGCGCGCAGCGCCGCGTTCTCGTTGCGCGCCTGGTCGACCGCCCTCGCGTGACCGGCGAGCCGCAGCGACGTGAGGGTGGCGCTGCGGGCCAGGGCCCGCTCGCGCCGGGACAGGTCCGCTTCCCGCATCTGCATGTCCAGCTCAAGACACCTCCGGTGCTCCGCCAGCACGCCGAGGTCGTGCCGTGTGCGGGCCTCGACCTGGCTGAGCGTGTGGCGCAGCAGGGCGGCCAGCAGCCCCGCGACGCCCACGGTCAGAAGAGCGCCCCCGACAGCCGCCAGTTCCCACGTACGGTGCCAGACGCCCTCGCCCACGAATGTCCCGCCGGCTGTGCAGCTGGCGGTGGACGCGATTGCCAGTCTGTACGCCACGTTTCGTTACCCCCTTGCCGTGGCCCCCCGGTCGTCGCCTGCGTCGAGGTCCTTCTGGAGCTCGATCGCCTGGACGATGTTCCCGTTGAGCATCGTGCGGATTCTGAGATCGGTGATTCCCCAGGCGTCCATGGCCTCCTCCGGCGTGAGTGACGCCGAGGCCACCCTCCGGATCGTCGGCTGAGGCCCGTGTTCCGGGGAAAGCATGCCGCTGTTGACCAACATCTCCCGTTGGTCGAGACCGAGCACCGACGCCCATGTCGTCAGTTGTGAGGGGAGGGGGAGCGTCTTCCCCTCCAGGGTTCTGCTGATCGTCGTCAGGCTCACTCCGATCGAGACGGCCAGTTGGGCCCGGCCGCCTGCTCGTGGGCGGACGTCGTACCCGGCCGCGGTCGCGGCCTTCGTGAGGTACTCGCCAACCCTCCTTGCGAGAGCTTGTCGCTCACCGCGGGACTCGTGGGGGGACTCTTCCATGCTCCGCATGCCCGGAGAGTAGCGCGCACGTGTGCAAGTTGCACACGACTTGCACGCGGTCATCGTCGCAGGTCAGTCGGAGCGATCTCGTCTCGACAGGCCAAGGGGCAGCGTTCGTACGCCAGTTCAGGGCAAAAAGTCCTGCGGCTGTACCGCGAAGCAACTTGCGTACGTGTACGCAAGTTGCATATGTTGCATGACTGTGAGTTAGTCGCACGTATGCAAGTCCTGGTCGTGGGGACCTCTGCGCGCAGCGCCTCGGCATCAGCTCGATCACGTCGCGGAGCTGCGAGGCGACGGCGGGGGGCACCGCGCGACCGCAAGACCCTCGCTCACGAGGCCCGGGCCGCCCGGCGCCCGGAGCCGGCCACGGCCGGAACACACCGTCACAGCTCGCCGTCCGGCAGACCGTCAGCGCACCCGCCCACCACAGATCATCCACTCATGAACGGAGTAGGCCTTGATCGCCGAGGCTAACGCCGCCACACCGCGGTCCGACACCAGAGAACCGGCCCTGATCGCTCGCGCCCTCGCGGGCGACCGGGACGCGTTCGGGGAGCTCTACGCACTGCACCACCCCGCGGTGCTCGCCTATGTACAGCGCCGCGTGCGCAACCGGCAGGTCGCCGAGGACATCACGGGAGAGACCTTCCTCAACGCCTGGATGAAACGCGGCACCTTCACCTACCGCGGTGTCGGGTTCGTGGGATGGCTCATCACCATCGCGCGCAACAAGGTCATCGATCACTGCAAGAGCGCGCAGCGGCGGGAGTTCGTCGTCGAGGACATGCTCGGCTTCGACGAGGACCTCACCCTCAGCACCGAGGACACCGTACTGATCGGCCTGGACGAGGAGTTGCTGCGCCAGGCCCTCGGCCAGCTGCGGCCGCCGCAGCGCGAAGTGCTCACCCGCCGCTTCCTCATGGAACTGTCGGTGCTGGAGACCGCCCGGCACATGGCGCGGACCGAGGGCGCGGTCAAGACCCTGCAGTTCCGGGCGCTGGCCAAGCTGCGCAGCGAGTACCAGGGAGCCGCGGCATGACCGCCGCGCCCGGGGGCCGCACCGCGGTCGAAGCGGATCTCGCCGATCAACTCGGCGTCTTCGCGCGGGAGTTCGTCGCCACACTGGACGCGCAGGGGCGGCTGGTGGAGGTCGGCGGCGCCGGGGTCCTCGAACGACTGCGGACCCAGGTCGAGGCCTGGCGCAACGGTCCGGAGTCCTATCGGGTGGCCGTGGAGACGATCGTCGAGGACTGCGGCTACCCCAGTGAGGTCGCGATGCGGATCGCCACCGCGCTGAACCGCAAAGGGCTGCTCCCGGGCGGCGAGGAACCCGAACCCCGGCACGACCACGGCCCCTCGGCGGTGCCCCTCGTCCCCGGAGCCCGTGGCGCCATCGTCCTGCACCTCGCCGACCGCGGCAGGGAACGTCCCTCCGCCGACCACGTACAGGGGAGTGAACACGGCCTTGAGCGGGGTGTCGAGCGTGCGCCCGGGAGCGAGTACGGCGGCGGGCACGGGCACGGGCCGGACCGCGAGAACGGGATCGAGTACGGGGTCGACAACGCGATCGAGAGCGGGATCGAGAACCGGAGCGTGGACGCAGGCACGGACGAGAACGGCTGCGAGGGCACCGCCGGACACGAGACGGCGCACGGACACGCGCTCGCGGCAGATCCCGAGGCGACGCCCGGACGTGAGGCCGCGGCCGGCCACGAGGGGGCACACGCGCACCCGACCGCGTCCGGGGCCGATGGTGTGCTCGGAGCCGAGGTCGCCATGGTGCCCGAGCCGGTACCCGAACCGGTGGACGGACAGGCTCCCCGGGTGCGCCCGGCCGCCGCGCGGTCCCGCACCGCCGGATGGGACACCGCCTCCGCCCGTGCGGTCTCCGTCGCCGCGACGCTTCAGTCCGAACACCTCGCGCGCCTGGAGGCCATGCGGATCACCGCGGACTGCGAGCGCGTCACGGTGGCCATCAAGGCCACGTGTCTGGCCGACTGGGAGTACTGGCTCGACGCGATCGGCGCGGCCCGCAACGTACGCACCCGGACGGCCGGGCACGCGCAGGTGGCGGCCGGGACCCTCGACGGCGTCGCGGTCCACCTCACCGCCCACGGTGTTCCCGAACTTCTTCAGGAGGCCAGCGACGCGGCGGCCGACCCCTTCTATCTCTGGGGACGGATCTACGACCTCGGCGTGGGGCAGACCGACCGGTCCGACCGTGTCTGGCTGTCACTCGGACGGCGACAGGACGAGCGCGGGATGCCGCTACTGGTGCTGCGCGGTACCGCCGGTCCGCCGTACCCGCTGGCCGCGATCGTCATGGCCCACGGACCACTGACCACCACCGCCCCGCCCATGGCCGGCACCGACGGGGGCGGCGTGTAGTCGAGCGACGCGATCGAGCCACAGGAATCTCCGCTCCGGGTGACTGTTTCTCACCTGTGCCAACCCGCACCTCTGCACCAGAAGAACCACGGTCACGTGTCCACGGGCCCGCCGGAACCCCGTACTGCAACTGGCCCAGAACCTCCCGCACGGGTTGTAGGCGAGCGAGTCGGGCCTGGCCGGTTCTCTCCCTCCGTCACGCGGTGACGAGGTGCCGTCGGTGGGGCACATCGGCCCTGATCCGTCCACCGATGGCGCGACGGGGCGAAAAGGTACGAGTCCGTCGCCGCACCGTGCGCCCGTGCGGCCCGGCGGCGACCCGCCCGCCCCGTGCTGCCCAGGGGCGTACTTCTCAGGTTCCCGCAGGAGTGCTTGGATGCTGAACCCGGCCGGGTCCGCCGGCCGGCCCCTTGCTCGCCATCCGATCCGGGTGGTGAGACGGCTCCTTTCCATGCTCCGCAAAGCTGAAGGGGCCGTCGGCTGGGCCCGGTGCTCACGCCGGGCCCAGCCGTAGTTCCCGGGAGCGCGTGCCGCGAGCCGTCAGTGGGCGTCGCGCCGTCGAGCGCCCCCTGTGCGCCCTGTGGAGGCCGCGGCGCGAGGCGGTAGCTTGCCTCTCATGCGGAGCATGGCCGCCGTGTCGCTCGACGGAGAGGCACGGCGGAAGCCGCCCGCGCACCGCAGGTGACGAGACCGGCGGCACCCCGGAGCGACCGGGACCGGCGCCGGCCGCCCACGGATCCGCCCGAGCGAGGCGGCCGTTGCGGCTCCGCGCCCCGTGGACACACACCCCGTACACCAGGGATACCGATTCAGCCCCCGTGCACGGAATCCGCGCCGTGACTTCCCGTGACAGGACCCTCGTACGGCAGCAGGTCGGGGCGCTTCGCCGGGCGGCCGTCGCCCGACGAGCGGCCCGTCAGACGCCGTCCGATCCACGGCATCAGGTGCTGCCGGGCGAATCGGGCGTCGGCGGTGCGGCGGGAGATGAAGCCGGGCAGGGTGGTGGCCCCCATCGGGGTACGCCACTCCTGGTCCTCGCCGTCGTACCCGAGCGTCTGCCACACGGCCTCGGCGACCCTGCGGTGTCCCTCGGCGGTCAGGTGCAGCCGGTCCACGTCCCACATGCGCGGGTCCGCGAGCGAGGGTGCCCCGTAGAGGTCGACCACCAGGGCGCCGTGCCGCTTCGCCAGGTCGTCGACGACGACGAACAGCTCCTCCATGCGCGGGCGGAAGCGTTCGAGGACCGGACCGTTGCGGGCCGGGCTGCGCATCAGGACGAGCTGTTCGCAGGCCGGGGCGAGCCGCTCCACCGCCTCCTCCAGGAGGCCGCGGACGCGCCCCATGTCGACCTTGGGCCGCAGGGTGTCGTTCAGGCCGCCGACGAGAGTGATCACGTCGGGCCGCATGGCGGCGGCGACGTCGACCTGTTCGGCGACGATCTGTCCGATCAGCTTGCCGCGCACCGCGAGGTTGGCGTAGCGGAAACCGGGGGCGCGGGCCGCCATCCGGGCCGCGAGGAGGTCGGCCCATCCACGGTAGGAACCGTCGGACAACAGGTCCGACATGCCCTCGGTGAAGGAGTCGCCGACCGCGACAAGACTGGTGTAGGTGGCATTCGTCTGCATGGCGGGAAAGATGGTAACCCGAACACATACTTATCGGTCGGTCGGGTGGGTCGCACGGGTGCCCGGCGGACGGTCGCCGTCCGCCGGGCACCCGGCATGTCTCCGCGGTCGGAGGCCCTAGACCGGTTGCCCGAACAGCTCCCGCAGAACGTCCTCCATGGTCACCAGCCCCGCGAGCCGCCCGTCGCTGCCCATCACCGCCGCGAGGTGCGTACGGCTGCGGCGCATGGCCGTCAGGACGTCGTCCAGGGGAGTGCTCTCCCGGATCCGGGCGATGGGCCGCATGTCCTCGACCCGGAACGGCAGGTCACGCGGGGTGGCGTCCAGCGCGTCCTTGACGTGCAGATAGCCGAGGATGCGGCGGCCGTCGTCGACGACCGGGAAACGCGAGAAGCCCGATTCGGCCGACAGCCGCTCCAGCTCCTCGGGCGTGACGCCCGCGTGCGCGTAGACCACGCGTTCCACCGGGAGCACGACGTCGTGCACGGGCCGGCGGCCCAGTTCCAGGGCGTCGTGCAGGCGCTCCTGGGCCCGGTCGTCGATGAGCCCGGCGGCACCGGAGTCCTTGACGAGGCGGGCCAGCTCGTCGTCCGAGAAGGTCGCCGTGACCTCGTCCTTGGTCTCCACCCGCAACAGCTTCAGCAGTCCGTTGGCGAAGGCGTTGACCGTGAAGATCACCGGGCGCAGCGCCCGCGAGAGGGCGACCAGCGGCGGCCCGAGCAGCAGCGCCGTCCGTACCGGTTCGGCGAGCGCCACGTTCTTCGGCACCATCTCACCGAGCAGCATGTGCAGATACGTCGCCAGGGTCAGCGCGATGGCGAAGGAGACGACGTGGCCCGCGCCGGAGGGCACGCCCACCGCGTGGAACACCGGCTCCAGCAGATGCGCGATCGCGGGTTCGGCCACGATGCCGAGCACCAGGGTGCACAGCGTGATGCCCAGCTGGGCGGTGGCGAGGAGCGCGGAGACGTGCTCGAGTCCCCACAGCACACTGCGGGCACGTCGGTCGCCCTGCTCCGCGTGCGGCTCGATCTGGCTGCGGCGCACCGAGATCAGCGCGAACTCGCCGCCCACGAAGAAGCCGTTCACGACGAGCGTCGCGAGCCCGATCAGCAGTTGTACGGCGGTCATCGCGTGCTCTCCTCGGCGTCGTGCGGCGCGTGCAGCAGCACGCGGGCGGCTCGCCGTCCCGAGGCGTCCACCACGTCGAGCCGCCAGCCGGCGGCCTCGACGGAGTCCCCCTCGGCGGGGATGCGGCCCAGCTCGGCCGCGACGAAACCGGCCAGGGTCTCGTACGGGCCGTCGGGCACCCGCAGTCCGACCCGGGCGAGCTGGTCGGTGCGGGCGGATCCGTCGGCCGAGTACAGGGCCCGGCCGTCGTCGTCCGTGCCGACCGGGGCGAGGTCGGGTGTCTCGTGCGGATCGTGCTCGTCGCGGACCTCGCCGACGACCTCCTCGACGATGTCCTCCAGGGTGGCGACACCGGCCGTACCGCCGTACTCGTCGATGACCACGGCCATCGTGCGCCTGCCGGCCAGCCGGTCCAGCAGGCGGTCGACGGTGAGCGACTCGGGTACGAGCAGCGGCTCCCGCATGATCCGGGCGACGGGTGTCTGTGTCCGGTCCTCGGCCGGGACCGTGAGGACGTCCTTGATGTGGGCCACGCCGACGACCTCGTCGAGGCTGTCCTGGTAGACGGGGAAACGGGACAGCCCGGTCGCCCGGGTCGCGTTCGCCACGTCCTCGCAGGTCGCCTGCATGTCCAGCGCGATGACCTGGACGCGCGGCGTCATCACGTTCTCCGCGGTCAGGTCGGCGAGGTTCAGGGTGCGCACGAACAGCTCGGCGGTGTCCGCCTCCAGCGCGCCCTCCTTGGCGGAGTGCCGGGCGAGCGCCACCAGCTCCTGGGGCCCGCGCGCGGAGGCCAGCTCCTCGGCGGGTTCGAGGCCGAAACGCCGTACGACGTGGTTGGCCGTGTTGTTGAGGTGCGCGATGAACGGACGGAAGGCCGCGCTGAACCAGCCCTGCGGCGTCGCCACCCGCTTGGCCACGGCCAGCGGTGAGGAGATCGCCCAGTTCTTGGGCACCAGCTCGCCGACGACCATCAGGAAGACGGTCGAGAGCGCCGTGCCGATGACGAGGGCGACCGAGCGCGACGCGGAGGCCGGAACCCCGATCGACTCCAGCGGGCCCGCGATCAGCTTGGCGATCGAGGACTCGGACAGCATGCCGACGACCAGGTTGGTCACGGTGATGCCGAGCTGGGCGCCCGACAGCTGGAAGGTGAGGTTGCGTACGGCCTTCAGGGCGCCCGAGGCGCCCCGCTCGCCACGCTCCGCGGCACGTTCCAGTTCGCTGCGTTCGACCGTGGTCAGCGAGAACTCCGCCGCCACGAAGGCGCCGCAGGCCAGCGACAGCAGAACGGCCACCAGCAGCAGGAGAACTTCGGTCATCGGGTCACCTCCGTCCCATGATCGGCCAGGGTCGGGGGGATCGCGCGATGTCCGCGGCCGCCATGAGATGCACGGCGCCGGGTACTGGGAGGTTCGCCCATGGGCGGACGCTCACACCTTTCGTAGAGGGACGGACTGTCCACCAAGGGTAAAGGAAGGGCAAAGCGTTCTCCTCGGTGGCCCCCGCACCCGGTCGGGAACCAGGGTGTCGCCGGGATCAGTCCGGTTCCCCCGACCGGTCCGGACGACACCCGCTACCCACCGAGTGGCTTCACCCAGCGTCGCCAGTGCTCCTCGGGCGCGTACCCGGCGGCCCGCCACGCGTGGTGGGCCGACTCGTTCCGCCGCAGCACCATCGCGTCCCCACGCCGCCCGCCGAGCCGTACGAAGCGCTCCTCCGCGGCGGCGAGCAGCGCCGAGCCGATGCCGAGCCGCCGCCGGTCCGGATGCACCGCCAGCCGGTACAGGTGGCAGCGCCAGCCGTCGAAGCCGGCGATCACGGTGCCGACCAGTTCTCCACCGCGTTCCGCCAGGAGCAGCGACTCGGGGTCCCGGGCGAGCAGCCGCTCGACGCCCTCGCGGTCGTCACTGATGCTCGTGCCCTCGGCGGCCGTCTTCCAGAAGGCGAGCACCGCGTCCAGGTCCTCGGGCGCGGCGGCCCGTATGCGCAGGTCGGTCATGCGCCGATCCCATCACGCGGGCCGTGCGGAGACACCGCATTCCACCATCCGGACGGTCAACGGCCCACAGGGCGCGGCCGACCGGTACGCGAGGAGCCCGGTCGGCCGGCGGCGCGCCGGTCACTCGTGGGCGATCGCCGCCAGGACGTTCATCCGGGACGCCCGCAGCGCCGGGAGCAGGGCCGCCACGACTCCCACGAGCGCGGAGCCGACCACGACCGCCACGATCGTCGTCCAGGGGACGGCGAGTTCCTCCATCCCCTGGAGGGCCAGCACCCGCTGGACGCACACGCCCCAGACGAGCCCCAGCGCCAGCCCGAGCACGGCTCCGAACACGGCGATCACCACCGACTCCAGCCGGATCATGCGGCGCAGCTGGCGGCGGCCGAGTCCGATGGCCCGCAGCAGCCCGATCTCCCGGGTCCGCTCCACCACCGACAGGGCGAGGGTGTTGACGACACCGAGCACCGCGATGACGATGGCGAGCCCGAGCAGGGCGTACACGAGGTACAGCAGCACGGCGATCTGGTCGTGCACCAGTTTCTTGTAGTCGGCCTGGTCGCGGACCTGTACCTGGGGGTACGGATCGAGGGTTCTCTCCAGGCGCGGGCGCAGCCGGTCGGCGTCGGTGCCCGGGCTCGCGTTCACGTACAGAGCGGAGTCCTGCCCGCCGGGCACGTACTTCTCGACCGTGCCGAAGCCGATGACGAGCCCGCCCTGCATCCCGAACCCGCCGCTGCCCGCCTGGTCGGTGAGGGCGCCCACCGTGAGGTCCGCCGTGCGGCCCGCCGGGAACTCGACGGGAATCGTGCTGCCCACCCGTACGCCGTGGTCCTTCGCGAACGTCGCGTCCATGGCGAGGCGTCCGTCCGCGAGCGCCGCCGCGGTGTCGCCCCGCGCGTACGTGATGTGGGCGACGTCGTCGAGCCGCGGGTCGTAGGCCGCGGCGGACGTCTCGACCCGCTTGCCGTCCGGCAGCCGGACGGCAAGCGGTGTGAACCGCTGCCGTACGACGAGCCCCACGCCCTCGGTGGCGCGCACCTTGTCCGTCAACTCCTTGGAGAAGGGCACGAAGTTGTCGTTCTGCAGCACGAAGTCGGAGCCGAGCGTCTTGTCGATCTGGCTGTCGAAGGACTTGCTCATCGAGGCGCTGGCCACGGACATTCCGCCGACCAGGGCCAGCCCCACCATCAGCGCGGCGGCGGTGGCGCCCGTGCGGCGCGGATTGCGCAGGGCGTTGCGCTGGCTCATCCGGCCGACCGAGCCGAAGAGCGCGGGGAAGGCGCCCCCGAGGACCCGGATCACCGGCCGGACCAGCAGCGGCCCCGCGATCACCGTGGCGATCAGGGTGAGGACCACACCGAGCCCGAGCAGGGAGGCGGACGTCGACGTCTTCGAGGCGGCCGCGCATCCGGCGAGCGCCGCCGCCCCGGCCACCCCGACGACCACGCCCACGACGGCCCGGTTCCGCAACGGCTTCCCGACACCGGCGACTTCGGCGTCGGAGAGGGCGGCCATCGGGGAGACGGTCGCCGCGCGCCGGGCGGGCAGATACGCGGCGACGAACGTGACGCCCACCCCGACGACGTACGCCGCGACGGGTGTCGGCCAGCCGATCACCATCTCCGTGGACTTCAGGTTCATGCCGAACGCGGTCATCAGCTTGATCAGACCGACCGCGAGACCGATCCCGGCCGCGAGGCCGAGGGTCGAACCCACCAGGCCGAGGAGCAGCGCCTCGGTGAGCACCGACCGGCGCACCTGGCGGCGGTCGGCGCCGAGCGCCCGCAACAGGCCCAGTTCGCGGGTGCGCTGGGCGATCAGCATGGAGAACGTGTTGACGATCAGGAAGATGCCGACGAGGACGGCGATCCCGGCGAAGCCGAGCATCACGTACTTGATGATGTCCAGGAAGCCGCCGAGCTGCTCGGCGGACGACTCGGCCTGTTCGTCGGCGGTCTTCACGTCGTACTTCGCGGCGCCCAGCTCGGCGGCGATCCGCTGCTTGACTGTCGCGTCGCCGACACCCTCCGCCGCGTCCACGGAGATGCTGGTGGCGGCGTCGGTGGACCCGAGGAGTTTCGCCTGCGCGGTCGGGGTGTCGAGGAAGAGCAGCGCGGCACCGGGGTTCGTCGTGGTGAAGGTGGCGATCCCGACGATCCGCACCTCGAACGACCCGGGCTGCGCCTGCACCGTCAGCGTGTCCCCGATGCCGAGGTGCTTCTTGTCGGCGGTGTCGGCGTCGAGCAGCGCCTCGCCGTCGCCCTTCGGAGCGTGTCCGGAGGTCAGCTTCACCGGACTGCGGTCGGTGACCTGCCAGTCCGTGACGATGGTGGGGGCACCGGTCGTCGGGCCGACGGACTTGTTCGCGCCGTCGACGACCGGGGCGTTCTCGACGGAGGCGTCGACACGGGCCGCGGCGACGCCCTCGACCTTGGCGATCCGCCCGGCGAGCGAGGCCGGCACGGTCTCGGTGGCGCCGGTCGGCAGCTGGGAGTTCAGGTCGTTCTTCGGCTCCACCGTCACGTCGGCCGAGGTGGAGGCGAAGAGCCGGTCGAACGTGCGGGTCACCGTGTCCGAGAAGATGAGGCTGCCCGCGACGAACGCGACGGACAGCACGATGGCGAGCGCCGACAGGAGCAGCCGCCCCTTGTGCGCGAGAAAGCTCCGCAGGGTCGCCTTGAGCACAGCCGCCTCAGTCCTTGTCGAGGGTCACGTCGGCGGAGCCGGGCGCGGCGGAACCGTTCCCGGAGCCCGCCGGGGGAGACCCCTCGACGGAGCCGCGCACGTGGGGCACCTCACCGGGCCCGCCCCCGGCTGCCGTGTCGCCGGACCCGCCGGTGTCCGCCGCGCTGCCGTCGGGTTCGCGGCCGTCGTAGGTCACGCGGACCGTGTCGAAGCGCTTCATCCGCTCCAGCACGGCCTCCGCGGTCGGCCGGTGCGTCTCGTCCACGATCCGGCCGTCCGCGAGGAAGAGCACCAGATCGGAGTGGGCGGCCGCGCCCGGGTCGTGCGTGACCATGACGACGGTCTGGCCCAGTTCGTCGACCGCCTCGCGCAGGAAGCCGAGGACCTCGAGCCCGGCGCGGGAGTCCAGGTTGCCGGTCGGCTCGTCGGCGAAGATCAGCTCGGGCCGTGAGGCGAGCGCCCGCGCACAGGCCACGCGCTGCTGCTGGCCGCCGGAGAGCTGGGCGGGCCGGTGCTTCAGGCGGTCACGCAGCCCCAGCGTGTCGATGACCTGGTCCAGCCACTGCCGGTCGGGCTTCTGGCCCGCGATGTCCATGGGCAGCGTGATGTTCTCCGCGGCGTTCAGCGTCGGGATCAGGTTGAACGACTGGAACATGAAGCCGATCCGGTCCCGGCGCAGCCGCGTCAGTTCACGGTCCTTCAGCCCGGTGATCTCCGTGCCGCCCAGCCACACCTGTCCGGCCGAGACGGTGTCGAGCCCCGCCAGACAGTGCATGAGCGTCGACTTCCCGGAGCCCGACGGGCCCATCACGGCGGTGAACCGGCCGCGCGCGATGTCCACGTCGACCGAGTCGAGGGCGAGCACCGCGGTCTCGCCCGAGCCGTACGCCTTCGTCAGACCGCGGGCGCGGGCGGCGATCCCGTCCCCCTCCGCGCGGCCGGGTACCTGCTCCGCAGCAGCTGTGGACAAGGCCGCCTCCTCCGTGTTCGACGTCCCGAATCCCTCGTCGCGCCCGAGCGTAGTGTGACGGCGGGCACACCCGGTATCCCCCTTGAGTGCCGGATGCCCTCCGCCCCAGGTCGCGCTCCGGGCCCGGATGTAAGGGGCACTCTCCACCCGTGGTCGCCGGGCTCCTGGTGTCGCCGGGCGCCGTCCCGGGTCCCGGAGAGGCAGGCCCTCTTGCGGGTGCTAGCGGTTCCGCGCTAGCTTCGAAGGATGGCGAAGACTCAGCTGAACGTCCGGGTGGACGAGGGCACGGCCCGAGCCGCCCGTGAGCGAGCCCTGGAACGGGGGATGAGCGTGAACCGCTACATCGAGGAGCTGGTCCGGCAGGACACCGGGGAGGTGGGCCACACGTTCGTGGACGCCGCCGCCGATTTCATGAAGCAGTACGAGTCCGTGTTCGCCGAGGAGTTCGGGTCGGACCGTGAAGGCACCCGTGAAGGCACCCGCGAAGGTCGTCGTTGATCCCTTGAGCAGTCTCCGAGTCGACCTTGCCTGGCTCCTCATGATCGCCGAACAGAAAACACCCGGAGATCCCCAGGTCACCGACTGGGGAGCCCTCGTCGCCGCGGTCAGCCGGCACGAGGCGGAGATCTTCGGCATCCCCGTCTACGACAGTCCGCACGCCCGCGCCGCCGCGCTGCTCCAGCTCCTGCTGCACGTCCCGGCGCTCGAACGATCCAACGCGATGTTCGCCTCGGCCGTCGCGTACGCCTATCTCGTCGCCAGCGGCCTGAAGGTCGTCACCTCGCCCGAACAGGTGCGGGAGCTGGCCCGTCTGGTCAAGAGCGGTGAGGCAACCGTGCACGAGATCACGCACGAGCTGCGCCGCTGGAGCCTCTAGCGCGACAGCTTGCGGTCCCTACTCCGCCGGGCGGTACGCGGTGCCGAGGACGCAGAACGAGGTGGGCAGCCGCATGCCCTTCTCGGGCATGAACAGCCTGCGGTACGGGCCCAGTTCGAAGCCGGCGTCGCGCAGCGCGGAGACCGTGTCGCGGGACAGGTGGCAACCGCCGGCCAGCCGGGGCCACACCGTGCGGTCCAGGACCCGCTGCGTCGACCGCATCACCGGTCCGCCGCCGCTGCCGTGCTCGAAGAACCGCACCGTGCCGCCGGGGCGCAGTACCCGCCGCACCTCGGCGAGCGTCCTCGGCACGTCCCGCACGCTGCACAGCACCAGCGACAGCACCGCCGCGTCGTACGCCTCGCTCTTGACCGGCAGGGCCTCCGACACACCCGGCGCCACATCGACCGGGACCTCGCAGCGCAGGGCCGCCTCTACCGCCAACTGCCGCAGCAGCCGCTCGGGTTCGATGGCGACGACCTCGGAGACGGTGCCCGGATAGTGCGCGAAGTTCAGTCCGTTGCCCGCGCCGACCTCGATGACCCGGCCGGACAGCCCGGCGAGCAGCCGGTCCCGCATCCGGCCCATGCCCATCCGGGACTCGGCGCCGACGCTGAGGCGGGCGTAGGAGCGGGCGAACACCGGATGGTGCACGGCGTCCGCCGTCACCTTGCCGGAGCCGGCCGGACGCAACGGCTTGAACGGCATGACGGGCCTCCCGGGAGGACGGGTCCTACCGGGATTGTCCCCCCGACGGGTCCGTCGCACGCGCCGGACGGCACACCCGCTCCCTTCGCGGCTCCGCGCCGGGAGACCGCCGGACCGCGGGCCGGTCCGCGGCGACCTCCCCGGGCGTCCACGCGTCCGGCCCGCAGGGGCTCAGGCGCTGTTGGCCGCGGCGAAGGCGTCCGCGTTCCAGCGACCGCCCAGGCGCGGATCCAGCCAGCCCGGGGCTCCCGCGCGGAAGTCGGCGGCCGACCGTCTCCCCGCCCCCGCCGGGACCGCGCCCAGCAGCGGCGCGCCGCACACGGCCGGCAGGTCCGCGAGGTTGCAGCGCATGGCCAGATCCGGCGCGTCCGGCCAGCTGCCGATGACCACGCCCGCGAACTCCAGCTCACGTGACCGTAGTTCACGGGCCGTCAGTTCCGTCGCGTTGAGCGTGCCGAGGCCGGCCGGTGTGACGACCAGCACGGGAGCGTCGAGCATCCGGGCCGCGTCCGCCAGCGTCCCGTCCTCGTCGTCGAAGCGGACGAGGAGGCCGCCCGCGCCCTCGACGAGCACCAGGTCGTGCTCGGTGGCCAGTTTGGCCGCGGCCTCGGCGACGTCCCGCGGCGCCACCGGCACGAGCCCGGCCCGCCGGGCGGCGGTGGCCGGCGCCAACGGCTCCGGGAAACGCCCGAGTTCGAGCGTCGTGACGGCTCCCGCGAGCCGCGCGACCTCGTCGGCGTCGCCCCGCTCGTGCGGTCCCACACCGGTCTGCGCCGGCTTCAGCACGGCCACCGACCGTCCGGCCGCGAGCGCCGTGGCGGCGACGGCGGCCGTGACGACCGTCTTGCCTACCTCCGTGCCCGTTCCCGTGATCACCAGTACCGGCATCTCAACCCTCCCGTGCCGCCGCGCACACCGCGCGCGCGATCCGTTCGACGTCCCGGTCGCCCGTGACGTACGGCGGCATCGTGTAGACGAGGTCGCGGAACGGCCGCAGCCACACGCCCTCGCGCACCGCGGCCGCCGTCGCCGCCTTCATGTCCACCTCGTGGTCGAGCTGGACGACCCCGATCGCGCCGAGCACGCGTACGTCCCGCACGCCCGGCAGGGACGTGGCCTCCGCGAGCCCGTCCCGCAGTCCCGTCCCGATCCGCTTCACCTCGGTCCGCCAGTCCTGCCCGAGCAGCAGGTCGACGGACGCGCACGCCACCGCGGCGGCCAGCGGGTTGCCCATGAACGTCGGGCCGTGGGCCAGCACCGGGACCTCGCCGCGCGAGATGCCCTCGGCCACCCGCGCGGTGCACAGCGTCGCCGCCATCGTCAGATAGCCGCCGGTCAGGGCCTTGCCGACGCACATCACGTCCGGTGTCACGCCCGCGTGGTCCGCCGCGAACAGCTCGCCCGTCCGACCGAAACCGGTGGCGATCTCGTCGAAGACGAGCAGCACGCCGTGCGCGTCGCACGCCTCACGCAGCACCCGGAGGTACGCGGGGGAGTGGAACCGCATGCCGCCCGCGCCCTGCACCACCGGCTCGACGATCACCGCGGCCAGTTCGTCCGCGTGTTCGCCGATCAGCTCGCGCAGCCGGTCGGCGTACGCGTCGTCGTACTCCGCCGGAGGCGCGTCGGCGAACACCTGGCGGTGGAGCACGCCCTGCCACAGCTCGTGCATCCCGCCCTCGGGATCGCACACCGACATGGGCTGCCAGGTGTCCCCGTGGTAGCCGCCGCGCCAGGTCAGCAGCCGCTGCTTGGCCGGGCGGCCGAGCGAACGCCAGTACTGGAGGCACATCTTGACGGCCACCTCGACGGACACGGATCCGGAGTCGGCGAGGAAGACGTGTTCCAGGCCGTCCGGAGAGATGTCCACCAGCCGCTTGGCGAGCCGTACGGCGGGCTCGTGGGTGAGCCCGCCGAACATCACGTGGCTCATCCGGTCCAGCTGGCCGCGCGCGGCCTCGTCGAGGACCGGATGGCCGTAGCCGTGGATCGCCGACCACCAGGACGACATCCCGTCGATCAGCTCACCCGCGCCTCCGGCCAGCCGCAGCCGGACCCCGCTCGCCGACTCCACGACCAGCGGCTCCTGACGGCCGGGCATCGGCCCGTACGGATGCCAGACGTGCCGTTGGTCGAGGTCGAGCAGTTCCCGCATGGACAGCTCAGGCATTGGGCGCGAGGTCCGTTCCGGCACCACGGCGGCGGACGGCGACCAGGTCGGTCCGGGCGCCGGCGGACGCGGTCTCCGCGCCTGCCGTCTCCGCATCCGCCGACTCGGTGCCCGCGGTCTCCGCGCGCGCCGCCCCGGCGGGCGCCGGGACCGAGCCGCACACCCCGGCGTCCTCGTGGGAACCGCAGCCGCCACCCGCGTGGGACCCGCACCCGGCCTCCGCGTGCGCACCGCACCCGGCGCCCTCGGACACCGCGTCGCCGGCCGGCGCGTGCGAACCGCAGCCGCCCGCCGCACGGTGCTCCGGCAGGGTCACCTCGCCCGCGTTCTCCACCTCGAAGCCGGCGTCCGTGATCATGTCCAGGTCCGCCTTGCCCGCCTGGCCCTCGCTGGTCAGGTAGTCACCGAGGAAGATCGAGTTGGCGAGGTGCAGGGCGAGGGGCTGGAGGGTGCGCAGATGGACCTCGCGGCCACCGGCGATCCGGACCTCGACGTCCGGGCACACGAACCGGACCATGGCGAGGATGCGCAGGCACCGCTGCGGGGTGAGGTTCCACTCCTTGGCGAGCGGGGTGCCCTCGAACGGGATCAGGAAGTTCACCGGCACGGAGTCGGGGTCGAGCGCGCGCAGCGCGTACACGACGTCGACGAGGTCCTCGTCCGACTCGCCCATGCCCGCGATCAGCCCCGAACAGGCCGACAGCCCCGCCGCGTGCGCCTTCTGGACCGTGTCGACCCGGTCGGCGTACGTGTGCGTGGTCGTGATGTCCCCGTACGTCCCCTCGGACGTGTTCAGGTTGTGGTTGTAGGCGTCCGCGCCGGCCTCGCGGAGCCGCTCGGCCTGGCCGTCGGAGAGCAGACCGAGGCAGGCGCACACCTCGACGCCCTCGTTCTGGTCTTTGATGGCCTTGATCGTGTCGGAGACCCGCTCCACGTCACGGTCCGTCGGTCCGCGGCCGCTGGCCACCAGGCACACCCGCTTGGCTCCCCCGGCGAGCCCCGCCGCCGCGGCACGGGAGGCCTCGTCGGGCTTCAGCCAGCTGTACTTCAGGATCCCGGCCTGGGAACCGAGACGCTGCGAGCAGTACGAGCAGTCCTCCGGGCACAGGCCCGACTTCAGGTTGACCAGATAGTTCAGTTTCACCCGCCGGCCGAACCAGCGACGGCGCACCTTGCCGGCCGCGGCCACCACGTCCAGCACGTCGTCGTCGGACGTGGCCAGTACGGCCAGCGCCTCCTCGCGGGTCGGCAGCTCGCGCCGAAGCCCCTTGTCCACCAGCGTGTTCAGCAGGTCCATGAGGTCCGATCCTGGCGTATACGACCGGCCCCGGCCAAGGAGAGATCGGACAACAGAGTGGGTTCGACGTGTGGGTATTGCCACATCCTGGGCGGCTGGTCCGGCCGCTAGGGTCTGTGCACTGCCTACAAATCACCCGTCACGACGGTCCGGAGGACACATGGCGTTCGGCTGGATCGACGAGCAGGCCGCGGCGCGCCGCGCCGCCGGTCTCGTACGGACTCTGCGCCCGCGCCCCGCCGACTCGCCGCTGCTCGATCTCGCGAGCAACGACTACCTCGGTCTGGCCCGCCACCCCCGGGTCACGGCCGCCGCCGCGGAGGCGGCGCGCACCTGGGGCGGCGGCGCGACCGGTTCCCGGCTCGTCACCGGCACCACCGAACTCCACACCGAGCTGGAGCGCGAGCTGGCCGATTTCTGCGGCTTCGAGTCCGCGCTGGTCCTCTCCTCCGGTTACGCGGCCAACCTCGCCGCCGTCACCGCCCTCGCCCCGCACGGCTCGCTCCTCGTCTCGGACGCGGGAAACCACGCCTCGCTGATCGACGGCTGCCGGCTCGCCCGCGGTACCACCCAGGTCGTGGGGCACGCCGACCCCGCGGGTGTGCGCAAGGCGCTCGGTACCCACGATGGCCCGGCCGTCGCCGTCTCGGACACGGTCTTCTCGGTGGACGGGGACGCGGCGCCGCTCACCGAACTGGCCCTCGCCTGCCGGGAGTACGGGGCGGGGCTGATCCTCGACGACGCGCACGGGCTCGGTGTCCTCGGCGACGGCGGCCGGGGCGCCCCGCACGCGGCGGGGCTCGCCGGGAACCCGGACGTCGTCGTGACGGTCACGCTGTCCAAGTCGCTCGGCAGCCAGGGTGGAGCCGTCCTCGGCCCGGCGGCGGTCATCGACCACCTCGTCAACGCGGCACGCACCTTCATCTTCGACACCGGCCTCGCGCCGGCTGCGGTGGGAGCGGCGCTGGCCGCGCTGCGACTGCTGCGCGACGAACCGGAGCGAGCGGCGCGGGCGCGTGCGGTGGCCACGGCGCTGCACACCCGGCTGACGGCCGAGGGCCTGTCGGCGGTACGGCCGGACGCCGCCGTCGTCTCCGTCAGGGCACCGTCCCCCGAACGGGCCCTCGGCTGGGCCGCCGACTGTCGCGAGGCGGGCCTCGCCGTCGGCTGCTTCCGTCCCCCGTCGGTGCCCGACGGCGTGTCGCGGCTGCGGCTGACGGCCCGCGCGGACCTCTCCGAGGAGCAGATCGAGCGCGCGGTGGACGTGATCAGCCGCAACCGGTGAACCGGCCCGCGGTCAGGCCAGGCCGGTGATGAACCCCTCCCAGGCGGCAGGGGCGAACAGCAGGGCGGGGCCTGCCGGATTCTTGGAATCGCGCACCGCGACCGTTCCGGACCATGGTCCGGAGCCGGGGCGCGCTGTCTCGACGCAGTTGTTCATTCCCGTGCTGCGGCTGCTGCGCAGCCATCGCACGTCGCGCAGTGAAGTGCTGGAGGGTACGTACCGAGGCGATGCAGACAATGGGGGTGCCTCCTTACGCGCCGTCACCTATCCCGGCGATGTAGTCCAACGAGTCCTCGGGCGAAAGTGCGTGGAACCGAAGGGTGTTGAAGGCCTCCGTATAGGCCTGGAGGTCTTCTTTCCGTTCGAGGTAGAGGCTACTCGTCAAGTGGTCGAGAACAACCACATCCAGATCAGTTGTGTTCGGAAATGAGAAGATAACGAAAGGCCCGGTGATCCCGATGTGCGCTCCGGCGGCGAACGGCAGTACCTGAAGCCGGACTTGGGGGAGCGCCGCCGCCTCGCACAGTCGGCTCAGCTGGCGTGCCATCACCTCGGGACCGCCCACCTCCCGTCGGAGCACCGCCTCGTCGAGCACCGCGCACAACTCCAGCGGAGGATCGGCGCGCAGCACGTCCTGCCGGGCCAGCCGCACCTCGACCAGGGTGTCGAGCTTGCTATCCTCCAGCCCGTCCACGGCCGCCCGCGTCACCGCACGGGCGTAGTCCGGCGTCTGCAGCAGTCCCGGTACGACGGACGTCTCCAGGGTGCGCATCACACTCGCGCCCGACTCCAGACTGATGAAGTCGCGGTATGCCGGCGGCAGCACCCCGCGGTACGCGTGCCACCAGTGGTGCCGGCCGTTGCCCTCGGATCCCGCCAGCACGACCAGAAGCTCGCGCAGTTCGGTGTCCTCGACCCCGTAGGCGTCCAACAGGCGCTCGACATCGACCGGTTTCACTCCGCTGGTGCCGGTCTCGATGCGGCTCACCTTCGACTGGTGCCAGCCGAGCAGACGGGCCGCCTGTCCGCTCGTCAGACCGGTGCCCGCGCGCAGCGCGCGCAGTTCGGCGCCGAGCTTGCGGCGGCGCACCGCGGGACCGTGCTGCATGGCCGTTCTCCTTACTCCTTCCAAGCCGCCCGAATACGCTCCGCCGGCGCAGAGTTCACCGCATCGAGCGACAGATATATGCATTACTCGGTGGATCGCACCCGCGACCGCCCCGGTAATGGCAGTCTGGCGCAAGCACCAGTCCGGGACCGTACTCGAACCATCCGCTCCGTGTCGGACTCCGGTCCCGTGGGAAAGGGACGACCTCGCCATGGCAGATCACCAGGAAGCAGCCGTCACTCTGCCGAGCGAAGCCGTCTCGGTTTCCGTGGCCCGTAAATTCGTCGCGGAAGTGCTGGCCGAATGGGGCCTGCCGGGCGACGCGGAAGTCGGAGACACCGTCCGCCTGATCGTGTCCGAACTGGCCACCAACGCCGTTCAGCACACCCTGGGGCAGTCGCCCACCTTCACGGTCGACGTGTGCCTCGACCGGGAGGAGCGCCTGCGGATCGGCGTCACCGACAGCCATCCGCGCTTCCCGAAGCGACTGCCCGCGGCGGTCCAGCAGGACAACGGCCGTGGCATGGTGATCATCCGCTGGCTCGCCAAAGAGTGCGGCGGCAGGCTCACCGTCCGGGCCACCCGCGAGGGCGGCAAGACGGTCGCCATCGAACTCCCCTGGACGGTACCGGTCCAGCCGGTCGCCGCCGGAGGACCGCCCGAGGCATAGGGACACCGTAGGGGCCGCATCCCCGGCCGCGAGAAGGGCAGTTGGGCGAACCCGCCTTCCGGCGCGGACGGCTCGACGCGTGCACGACGCGGGGTGCGACGGACGGCCGCGAGGCGCACGGACCTATGCGTTCGGCCCGTTGCCGTAAGGGTGTTGACGGCCGACGCGGCCGAACGCGCCGCGCAGCAGGGCACGGAACGCGTCCGCCGCGGGGGTGGTCCCGTCGGCCCGGTGGACGACCGAGATCGTGCGGCGCAGGTCGCCCGGGTCGAGCAGCCGTGTCCCCACCGGAGTCGCGGCGGTCGACGCCACCATCTCCGGCACGACCGCGACCCCGAGCCCGGCGCTGACCAGCGCGCACACCAGGGCGTAGCCCGGCGTCTCGACGAGCACGGCGGGGGTGGCGCCGGCCCGCGCGAGAGCGGCCTCCACGGCCTGCCGCGGCGGGTGGTCCGGTGCCATGCTGATCAGCGGCTGGCCCGCGAGGTCCGCGAGGGCCAGCCGTCCCGAACCGGCCGCGAGCACGTGTCCGGGAGCGGTCACCAGCACCAACTCCTCGACCAGGACCGGCTCGACGGCGACGGACGCGGGAAGCGGGACGGGCGGTGCGGGTTCGTAGGTGTGCGTGAGTGCCAGGTCCACCTCGCCGGCCGCGACCGCCGCGATCCCGTGCGGAGGTTCGTAGTCGGCGACCGCCAGCTCCACGTCCGGATGGGCCCGGCGGAACGCGCTGAGCACGGGCGGCAGCAGATGGATGCCCGCCGTCTGGAACGTGCCGAGCCGCAGTGTGCCGCCCGACAGGCCCGCCAGCCGGGCGAGTTCGTGCCGGGCCAGCTCCATCTCGTCGAGCACCCGCCGCGCCCGCGCCACCAGCAGCTCGCCGGCACCGGTGAGCCGGGTCCCGCGGTGCGAGCGCACCAGCAGTGTGGCCCCCGCCTCCCGTTCCAGCTTCGCCACCTGCTGGGAGAGCGCGGGCGGTGTGTATCCGAGCCGTTCGGCGGCGCGGGTGATGGAGCCCGCCTCGGCGACCGCCACCAGCGCGGCCAGTCGCGTCGGGTCGTACATGTGCCACTCCCTGACCCAGGGCCTCCGCCGGACCGAAGGGGAGGGGGCTCGGTACGACCTCTCCCCGAGGTATGAACGAATGCTTAAGAGGAACCCAGGATATTCGACATACCTGCTGAAGGCCCGTGCGGGTGAACCTGGAGGCATGGACGCACAGCTCTTCGCCTTCACCGGGGTCGCCGCCGGCATGGTCGCCATGCCCGGAGCCGACTTCACCGTCGTCGTACGCAACGCCCTCGTCTCGCGCCGGGCCGGAGTCGCGTGCGCCCTCGGCATCGCGGGCGGGCTGCTCCTGCACACGGCACTGGCCGTCGCCGGGGTCGCCGCGGTCCTGACCGCCGTACCGGCGCTGTTCCGGACGCTCCAGCTGCTCGGCGGCGCCTACGTGCTGTATCTGGGCCTGCGTACCCTGCACGTGCTGGGGCGGCCGTGCGGGGCCGACGGGACGGGTACGCCCTCGACGGACCGGGGGGAGGGGCCGGGAGCAGAGACGAGTGGGGCGGCGCCGGCCGGGCCGGGACCGGCCGCTCGGCCGCTGCGGCAGGGCTTCGTCACCAACGCCCTCAATCCGAAGGCGCCGATCACCTTTCTCAGCCTGCTGCCGCAGTTCGTGCCGGCGGGCAGCCCCGCGATGCCGCGGACGCTGCTCCTGGCGCTGATCGTGGTCGTGCTGGCCCTGGTGTGGTTCCCGGCGGTCGCGCTGCTCGTGGACCGGCTGGGACGGTGGCTGCGCCGGCCGCGTGCCGCACGTGCCGTGGAGGCCGTCACCGGCGGTGCGCTCACCGTGCTCGGCCTCGTGCTGCTCCTGGAGCCGCTGAGGGGCTGAGCGGGCGCTGCCGGCGAGCGGAGGGGACGGCCGACGGCCCTCCGGCGCACGGCCGTCCAGGGGCGGCGCGCCGAAGAGGCGTTCGGACCGGTGTGTTCCCCGGGCGGCGGCCCCCGCCGCCGCCCGAGGTCAGGTCAGCTGACCCGCCCGTACCAGACGCTCCGTGTCCAGATCTTCTGGAGCTTCACCACTTCCCCGGTCTTCGGGGAGTGCCAGATCTTTCCCTTCCCGGCGTAGATGCCGACGTGGTACACGCTCCGGCCCGAGTGGAAGAACACGAGGTCCCCGGCCTTGCGATGCGAGGCGGAGACGTGGTGCGTCTTGTTGTACTGCGCCGCGGCCGTTCGAGGCAGCTTCTTGCCCGCCTTCTTGAACGAGTAGAGCGTGAGCCCGGAGCAGTCGAAGCGGTGCGGTCCCGTGGCGCCGTACTTGTACGGGGCGCCGTGCTTCGAGGCCGCGACCTGGAGTGCCTTCGTCGCGGTCGTGGCCGCCTGGGCGTCAGGTGCGAGGCCAGGGACCACGAGGCTGCCGCCGACGGCGGCGATGGTGAGGGCCGAGGCCGTACCGGCCCTGGTCCACAGCGACGGGACACGATTGAGCGCAGTCATGCGCAACCCTTCGTCAGCCGCCTGTGAAGGATGACCTGTCGGATTCGGGCTGGCGAAGTTGCCCGGCCGCTGCTGCGGCTTCACCCCAAGGACCGCCCGGAATGCTGCTCCGGCGGACCGTCGTGCTGGGTCCTCCACTCCTGCCGATGCACTTCTGTCGACCGGGCATCCGGGCGGCGGCAGGACTCGGCGTCCGCCCGGACCGCCCCGCCGCTGCGGCGGGGGCTTGTCGTCGGAAGGGATCTTCACCCATGAACGACGGAAAATCCGAGCGGAACCGGTGTTTTGTGGGCTTACTCACCACTCACCCGTTCGGGTGGACACCCCTCTGTTCGAGGGGGTGTTGGGGACGCGGGCGACCCCCGCACCTGCATCGGAACCCCTCATTCCGCCTTTCTGTCCTCCGTGTTGCGCAAGTCGGAGGGGTCCGAGAAAGGACCGATTCCTACGCCATCAGGGGGTACACCATCTGGTGCGTTTGAGTCGCGGCACGGACGGTCCGGCGACGCGGCGCGCGCCGGACCCGGGTGCGAGTGCCTCAACTGCCGGTCGCGGGCGGGATCGTGACCCGGGCGGCCCGCCGCTCACCGTCCAGTACGCGCAGCGCCTGGGCCAGGGTCGGCGCGTGCACCTCGCTCTCGCCCCGCTGGTGCATGAGCGCGAGCGCGTCCCGCAGGGCCGTCGCCTCGGAGACCAGCGCCTGGGCGGCGCGCAGCCCCCGGTAGGTGTCGCCGGGGCGGGCCGGGTTGATCCGGCCGACCAGGTCGACCACGTCCAGATAGCGGTCGATCAGTTCGGCCTCCGCGCGGGTGAGCGCGGGCAGCGGAGGAAGGTCGGGGATCATCGGCCGCTCACCTCGCGCCGGGTGCGCCGGGTGCGCCGGGCGAGTCGGTGTACGGCGGGACGTTCCGGTCGGGGTCGCGGTGTTCGCGGTGCCTGAGCCGTGCCGTCACGTCGTTCGGCGACGTGCCGTCGATGGGTGCCCCGAGGGACGCGACCCGCTCGTCGAGCGGTTTCGAGCGGGGGTCCGGCCTCCGGGGTCCCGCGCCGGCGCCTTCCGTGAGATCGGGCAGGACGGGGCGGGCGGACGGGCGGTGCATGGGCACCCCTCCTCGCGGTCGATGGATCGACGACGTCTGTAAAAAATGTACAGGCCGTACGTCGCTCGGGAAGGGGGCCGATGCCGAGAGCCAAAGGGCCCTGTCGGGCGGCCGGGAGCCGTTTCGGCTGCGCTCGCGTCGCGTTCCGGAGAGATCCCGCGCTCCTGGGAACGCGGCACGACCGGTCTAGGCTGGCCCCATGGCCTACGAGATTCCGGTGACCCGAGCCAGGGCCGAGCTGGCCGAGCTGATCAACCGCGTCGTCTACGGAGGCGAGCGCGTCGTCGTGACGCGGCACGGAAAGCCTCTCGTCGCCCTCGTCTCCGCCGCGGACCTCGAACGCCTCGAAGAACTCCACGGCTCCTCCGGCGAGCGGGTGGTCGGCTCCGTGTCCGGCGTCCGTGACGTGGCGTCGGCGCCCCGTGAGCGTCGGGGCTTCGGCATCGCCGCCGAGCACCGGGGGCCCAACGCCTCCTGACCGCCCGAGGGTTGAGAGCGCTTTCGCGTCGCGAGCCGGGTGCCCCGTACTCCGGTACGGGGCACCCGGCGTTGCGGGGGTGCCCGCGCTCCCGCAGGCCGCGCTCCCGCCGTATACGGTCCGTCGCCCGCGCCCTGGTGTCGTACCCCGCGCACGCGTGCCCCGGCGGCCATGATGGCGGTGCCTGCCGTCCGTTCCCTGCCCGGAGGTGACGCGGCCGAGGCCGCGGCGCGCGCCGGGTATGCGGCCGGCCAGGTACCGGTCATGAGTGGATCAAGGACTGGTTAACGTAGTTGAAACTCCGTCCAACTAACCTGCCGATCCACGCCGCCAGGGGTTCTTGTGCCCGGATTCGCCAAGAACGCGACAAGTGTCGGTGTGTTACATCTATCTCGTCGCGATGGTTGCGGCACCCCGGGCCCCGCACGGTCCGGAGCGAGGACTGTGAGGTGGGAAGCCGTGCAACTGACCCCGCACGAGCAGGAGAGGCTGCTGATCCACGTGGCCGCCGACGTGGCCGAGAAGCGGCGGGCCCGCGGAGTGAGACTGAACCATCCGGAAGCGATCGCACTGATCACGTCGCACATCCTGGAAGGCGCCCGGGACGGACGCACCGTCGCCGAGCTGATGTCCTCCGGGCGCAAGATCCTCACCCGTGACGACGTCATGGAGGGCATCCCCGAGATGATCCACGACGTCCAGGTCGAGGCGACCTTCCCCGACGGGACCAAGCTCGTCACCGTCCACGACCCGATCGTCTGACGGGGGAGCACGCGCCATGATTCCCGGAGAGATCCTCTTCGCCGACGGGCCCGTCCGCTACAACGAGGGCCGCGAGGTCACCCGCCTGACCGTCCTGAACGCCGCCGACCGTCCCGTCCAGGTCGGCTCCCACTACCACTTCGCCGAGGCCAACCCCGGTCTGGACTTCGACCGCGCCGCCGCACGCGGCAAGCGGCTCAACGTCGCCGCCGGCACCGCCGTGCGCTTCGAGCCCGGAATCCCCGTCGACGTCGAACTCGTCCCGCTCGCCGGTGCCCGTGTGGTGCCCGGTCTGCGCGGCGAGACCGGAGGTGCCCTCGATGCCTGAGATCTCGCGCGCCCGGTACGCCGATCTGTTCGGCCCCACCACCGGCGACCGCATCCGCCTCGCCGACACCGACCTGCTGGTCGAGATCGAGGAGGACCGCTCCGGCGGTCCCGGACTCGCCGGTGACGAGGCGGTGTTCGGCGGCGGCAAGGTCATCCGCGAGTCCATGGGGCAGTCTCGCGCCACCCGCGCCGACGGCACCCCGGACACGGTCGTCACCGGGGTCGTGATCATCGACCACTGGGGGATCGTCAAGGCCGACGTCGGTATCCGCGACGGCCGGATCACCGGCATCGGCAAGGCGGGCAACCCCGACACCATGGACGGAGTCCACCCCGACCTGGTGATCGGTCCCGAGACCGAGATCATCGCGGGCAACGGGCGCATCCTGACCGCGGGCGCCATCGACGCCCACGTCCATCTGATCTGCCCGCAGATCGCCGACGAGGCGCTCGCCTCCGGCATCACCACGCTCGTCGGCGGCGGCACCGGCCCCGCCGAGGGCTCCAAGGCGACCACCGTGACGCCCGGCCCCTGGCATCTGGCCCGGATGCTGGAGGCGATGGAGGGCTATCCGCTCAACTTCGGTCTGCTCGGCAAGGGCAACACCGTCTCGCACGACGCGATGCTGTCGCAGATCCGGGGCGGCGCGCTCGGCCTGAAGATCCACGAGGACTGGGGTTCGACGCCCGCCGCGATCGACGCCGCCCTCACGGTGGCCGACCGCACGGGCATCCAGGTCGCCATCCACACCGACACGCTCAACGAGGCGGGGTTCGTCGCCGACACCCTCGCCGCGATCGGCGGACGCGGCATCCACGCCTACCACACCGAGGGCGCGGGCGGCGGGCACGCGCCGGACATCATGTCCGTGGTCTCCGAGTCGTACGTACTCCCCAGCTCGACCAACCCGACCCGGCCGTACACCGTCAACACCGCCGAGGAACATCTCGACATGTTGATGGTGTGCCATCACCTGAACCCGGCGGTGCCCGAGGACCTGGCCTTCGCCGAGTCCCGCATCCGGCCCTCGACGATCGGCGCCGAGGACATACTGCACGACCTGGGCGCCATCTCGATCATCTCGTCCGACTCCCAGGCCATGGGCCGGGTCGGGGAGGTGATCATGCGGACCTGGCAGACCGCCCACGTGATGAAGCGGCGCCGGGGCGCGCTGCCCGGGGACGGCGCCGCGGACAACCACAGGGTCCGTCGCTATGTCGCCAAATACACCATCAACCCGGCGCTCGCGCAGGGCCTCGCACGCGAGATCGGCTCCGTCGAGACCGGCAAGCTCGCCGACCTGGTGCTCTGGGAACCCGCGTTCTTCGGGGTCAAGCCGCACCTCGTCATCAAGGGCGGAATGATCGCGTACGCGCAGATGGGCGACGCCAACGCGTCGATCCCGACACCGCAGCCGATCCTGCCCCGGCCGATGTTCGGGGCGATCGGGCGGGCCCCGGCCGCCAACTCCTTCAACTTCGTGGCACCGCTCGCCATCGAGGACGGGCTGCCGGAACGTCTCTCGCTCGGCAAGCGGTTCGTGGCCATCGAGTCGACGCGGGCGGTGACCAAGGCCGACATGCGGGAGAACGACGCACGGCCCGACGTGCGGATCGACCCCGACAGCTTCGCCGTGCACATCGACGGGGAACTCGTCGAGGCGACTCCGGCCGCCGAACTGCCCATGGCCCAGCGTTACTTCCTCTTCTGATGTCCCGCGCAGCACTGCTCGTCCTGGCCGACGGCCGGTTCCCCGCCGGAGGGCACGCGCACTCCGGCGGGGCCGAGGCCGCCGTCAAGGCCGGGCGGATCACCGGAGCGGCGAGCCTGGAGGAGTTCTGCCGGGGCCGCCTGCACACGACCGGACTCGTCGCGGCCGCGCTGGCCGCGACCGCCGCGCTCGGCGGCGACCCGGTGGCCCTGGACGCCGCCGCCGACGCCCGCACCCCCTCCCTCGCGCTGCGGGGCGTCGCGCGCCGGCTGGGGCGGCAGCTCATGAGAGCCGCCCGCGCCACCTGGCCCTGCGCCGAACTCGACCAGCTGGCCAAGGAGTTCCCCAAGGGAGCCCACCAGCCGGTCGTGCTCGGCGTGGCGGCACGGGCGGCGGGACTCGGACCCGAGGACGCCGCGTACTGCTCCGTGTACGAGTGCGTCAGCGGGCCCGCGTCCGCGACGGTGCGGCTGCTCAGCCTCGACCCGTTCGACGCGACGGCCGTACTGGCCCGGCTGGCACCCGAGCTGGACGTCGTCGCGCACGCGGCGGCGAGCGCGGCACGGCGGGTCCTCGACGAAGGGGTCGAGGCACTGCCGGCGGCGTCGGCACCGATGCTGGAGATCAGCGCGGAGGCGCACGCCGCCTGGCCCGTCCGTCTCTTCGCGTCCTAGCCGGACACGGCACGCACCGGAAGGGGCACCTTCGGGACGACCACCGCCGGACACGGTCGTCCCGCCACCCCGCACCCCACCACCCCGCCCCAAGGCCCCGGTCCGTCGGGGCCGGTGCCCACCGCCACCGCGAGAGCCACCCGCACACCCGCACACCCCTCCCCGTCCTCGGCCCGGAGCGCCCGACCGGCCGAAGCCGGACCGATCGCACCGCACCGCACCGAAGCGGACCGGAAGAATCAGGAGCCCTGTCATGCATCTCGGCCACTCCCACGACGGCCCCGCCGCGATCAGCGCCGACGCCCACCGGCCCGACGGCCGACGCCGCGCCCTGCGCATCGGACTCGGAGGCCCCGTCGGATCCGGCAAGACCGCCACCGTCGCCGCGCTCTGCCGGGCCCTGCGCGACGAACTGTCCCTCGCCGTCGTCACGAACGACATCTACACCCGCGAGGACGCCGAGTTCCTGCTGCGGGAGGCGGTCCTGCCGCCGGAACGGATCACCGCCGTGGAGACGGGGGCCTGCCCGCACACCGCCATCCGGGACGACATCTCCGCGAACCTCGAAGCGGTCGAGGACCTGGAGGACGAGGCCGGGCCGCTGGATCTGATCCTCGTGGAGTCCGGCGGCGACAACCTCACGGCGACCTTCTCCCGGGGACTCGTCGACGCCCAGATCTTCGTGATCGACGTCGCGGGCGGGGACGACATCCCGCGCAAGGGCGGACCGGGCGTCACCACCGCCGACCTGCTCGTGGTGAACAAGACCGACCTGGCCCTCTACGTCGGGTCCGACCTCGGACGCATGGCCGCCGACGCCAAGGCGCAGCGCGACGAACTTCCCGTGGTCTTCCAGTCGTTGCGGACCGAGGCCGGGGTCGCGGACGTCGCCGGCTGGGTGCGCGGCCGGCTCGCCGCGTGGACGGCGTGACCACCCAGGGCGTGCGCGCCACCGCACGGATCGAGGCCCGGGCCGACGGACGGGGCGGGACGTCACTGCCCGTGCTCGACGGCGAGGGGCCGCTCGCCCTGCGCCGCACCCGCGGCAGCGGAACCGAGGCGCGGGTGACGCTCGTCGGCGCGATGAGCGGACCGCTCGGCGGCGACCACCTCACCGTGGAGGCGCGGGTCGGCCCGGACGCGCACCTGCACGTCGGATCGGCCGCCGCCACCATCGCCCTGCCCGGACAGGCCAAGGGCGAGGCACGCTACGACGTGCGCCTCGACGTCGACGGGGACGGTGAACTGCGTTGGCTGCCCGAGCAGTTGATCTCCGCCGGCGGCAGCGAGCTGTCCGTCACCTCGCGCATCGAACTGCGGCGCGGCGCCCGGCTCGTCTTCCGGGAGGAGCAGGTCCTCGGCCGGGTGGCCGAGAACCCGGGACGCCTCACCAGCCGGCTCACCGTGCGCCACGACGGACGGACCCTGCTGGACCAGGAACTGGCGTGCGGCCCCGGCGCGCCGGGCGGCTGGGACGGGCCCGCCGTCCTCGCGGGACGCCGGGCTCTCGGCCAGCTCGTCGTCGTACGGCCGGAGTTCGAGGAGGAACCGCCGCCGGCGCGGATGCTGGGGGAGTACGCCGCACTCACCCCGCTCGCCGGGCCCGCCGTCCTCGTCACCGCGCTGGCCCCCGACGCCCTGCTGCTGCGACGGATCATGGACGAGGCGCTGCGCGACCTCACGTAGCGTCAGGAACCGCTGGACAAAGGCGGGTTCACCGGAGGCTCACCGCTCAACGGAGCACGGCGTACCGGCTATCGGAATGGTAAAGAACGCCGGTCACATCTGTTCTCAGGGACCTCACAGCCGCAAGGATCCCCGTACCAATCGCAACGATGTACGGGGAGGTCCCACTTGAGGTCCAAGAGAACCTCGAAGCGGGTGACGGCGTTCGGTTCGGCCGGCGTGCTCGTCACGGCGACCCTGATAGCCGGAGCCGTGGCGGCCCCGTCGGCCACCGCCGACTCGCGTCACGGCTGGAGCCACGGGCAGAGCCGCGAGCAGCGCGGTGCCGCCGTCGCCGCGGACCGGGCCGCCAAGGCGGGGATCGACTGGCAGGACTGCCCGGCCGACTGGGGCTTCGTGAAGCCCATCCAGTGCGGCTGGGTCAGCGTGCCGCTGGACTACGCCCACCCGCACGGCAAGCAGATCAAGCTCGCCGTCGACCGGATCGGCAGCACCGGGACGAAGGAGGAGCGCCAGGGCGCCCTCGTCTACAACCCGGGCGGCCCCGGCGGCTCCGGCATGCGCTTCCCGACCCGGGTCACCGGCAAGAACCCGCTGTGGGTGAACACCTCCAAGGCCTACGACTTCGTGGGCTTCGACCCCCGCGGTGTCGGCCACTCCGCCCCGATCTCCTGCATCGACCCGCAGGAGTTCGTGAAGGCGCCCAAGGCGGACCCGGTCCCGGACAGCGAGGCGGACAAGCGCGCCCAGCGCAAGCTGGCCGCCGAGTACGCCGACGGCTGTGCCGAGCGCAGCGGCAAGGCCGTGCTGCGGCAGATGACCACGCCCAACACCGCCCGCGACCTGGACGTCATCCGCGCCGCGCTCGGCGAGAAGAAGCTCAACTACCTCGGCGTCTCGTACGGCACCTACCTCGGCGCCGTCTACGGCACCCTCTTCCCGGGCCACGTGCGCCGCATGGTCGTCGACAGCGTCGTCAACCCCGCGCGCGAGAACATCTGGTACGAGGCCAACCTGGGCCAGGACGTGGCCTTCGAGGGCCGCTGGAAGGACTGGGAGGACTGGGTCGCCAAGAACGACGCCGCCTTCCATCTCGGCGACACCCGCGCCAAGGTCCAGGACCAGTGGCTGAAGCTGCGCGCCGCCGCGAAGAAGAGCCCGCTGGGCGGCGTCGTCGGCCCCGCCGAGCTGATCTCCTTCTTCCAGAGCGCCCCGTACTACGACTCCTCGTGGGTGCCGATCGCCACGGTGTTCAGCAAGTACGTCGCCGGTGACACCCAGGCGATCGTGGACGCCGCGGCGCCCGACCTGTCCGACACCGCGGGCAACGCCTCCGCGGAGAACGGCAACGCCGTCTACACGGCCGTCGAGTGCACCGACGCCAAGTGGCCGACCAGCTGGCAGAAGTGGGACCGGGACAACTCCCGGCTGCACAAGGACTACCCGTTCATGACGTGGGCCAACGCGTGGATGAACCTGCCGTGCGCCACCTGGCCGGTCAAGCAGCAGACGCCGGTTGACGTGAAGACCGGCAAGGGCCTGCCGGCCGTCCTGATCGTGCAGTCCACCAACGACGCCGCCACGCCGTACGCGGGTGCCGTCGAACTGCACAAGCGCTTCAAGGGCTCCCGGCTCATCACCGAGAAGGGCGCCGGTTCGCACGGTGTGACCGGTCTGCTCAACCCCTGCATCAACGGGCGGGTGGACTCCTACCTGCTCACCGGGAAGACGGACGCGGCCGACGTGACGTGCACGCCGCACGCCACTCCTCAGCCGTAGTACCCGCGACACGAGGGGGCGGCCGGTTCCGACCGGCCGCCCCCTTCACGTTCTTCCCGTCCGGTCGCCCGCGCGGCTCAGCCCGACGGCGTGCGCCGGAACGGGCGCCGCGACTCCGCCTTCCTGGCCTCCTCCTTCTTGACGTCGGCCGCGTACCGGTCGACGTACTCCTGCTCGGAGAGAGTGAGGATGGCGTACATGATCTCGTCGGTGATGGCGCGCAGGACCGTCTTCTCGTTCTCCATCCCGGCGTAGCGCGAGAAGTCGAGGGGCTCGCCGAAGCGGATCGACACCGGGTGGATCCGCGGAAGCTTCCGGCCCGGGGGCTGGGCCTCGAACGTGCCGATCATCGCGCAGGGGATCACGGGTGCCTGGGCGCGCAGCGCCATCACCGCGACGCCGACCTTGCCCTTGTAGAGGCGGCCGTCGTGTGAGCGGGTGCCCTCCGGGTAGATGCCGAGGAGTTCGTCCTTGGTCAGGACGCCGAGGCCCTCGCGGATCGCGGCCTGCCCGGCCTCCTTGCCGGAGCGGTCGACCGGGATCTGCCCCGCGCTGCGGAAGAACGCGGCCGTCAGCCGGCCCTTGATCCCCGGACCGGTGAAGTACTCGGCCTTCGCGAGGAAGGTGATCCGGCGCTTCAGGATCGCCGGCATCAGGAAGTGGTCCGAGAAGGACAGATGATTGCCGGCCACGATGGCCGCGCCCGACGACGGTACGTGCTCGAGGCCCTCGATCCGAGGCCGGAAGACCAGTCTCAACAGCGGACCAAGAAGTACGTACTTGAGCACGTAATAGAACACTGGAGCGCTCCTCATTTCCCCGGGGGAGCGATCAGTGTAGGCACGGCCGTCGCCGGGCGTAACCGTTCCGGAGTCACCCTCTGTGGCCCCTTGGCCGGTATCAGACCCCTTGCGTCAGAACCTTCTCCAGGGCCCCGAGAGCCGTCCCGAGTTCCTCCTCCGTGATGGTGAGAGGGGGTGCCAGACGGATGGTCGAGCCGTGTGTGTCCTTGACGAGGATTCCCTCGCCCATCAGCGCCTGGCTGATCTCACGGCCCGTGCCGAGGGACGGGTCGATGTCGACGCCGGCCCACAGACCGCGCGAGCGGAAGCCCACGACACCTTGGCCCACCAGCGTCGTCAGGCCGTCCCGCAGGAGGACGCCCAGCGCGGCGGCCCGGCGCTGGTAGGCCCCGGTCCGCAGCAGGCCGACGACCGCGGAACCGACCGCGGCGGCGAGCGGATTGCCGCCGAACGTGGAGCCGTGCTCACCCGGACGGAGCACCTCCATCACGTCCCGGCGCCCGACGACCGCGGAAACGGGCACGATGCCGCCGCCCAGAGCCTTCCCGAGGAGCAGCAGGTCCGGGACGACGGACTCGTGGTCCACCGCCAGAGTGGTGCCCGTGCGCCCGAGGCCCGACTGGATCTCGTCCGCGACGAACAGGCAGCCGGTGCGACGGGTCAGCTCCCGGACGCCGGCGAGATAGCCGTCGTCCGGGATGACCACGCCCGCCTCGCCCTGGATCGGCTCCAGGAGCACCGCGGCCGTGGTCTCGTCGATCGCCGCCTCCAGCGCGGCCAGGTCGTTGTACGGCACGACCCGGAAACCGGGCGTGAAGGGACCGAAGCCGGCCCGCGCCGTCTCGTCCGTCGAGAAGCTGACGATGGTCGTCGTCCGGCCGTGGAAGTTGTCGGCGGCCACCACGATCGTCGCCCGGCCGGGCTCGACGCCCTTCACCTCGTACGCCCACTTGCGCGCCACCTTGATGGCGCTCTCCACCGCCTCCGCGCCGGTGTTCATCGGCAGGACCATGTCCAGGCCGGTCAACTCGGCCAGGGACTCGGCGAACCCGGCCAGCCGGTCGTTGTGGAACGCCCGTGAGGTGAGGGTGAGCCGGTCGAGCTGGCGGTGCGCCGCCTCGATCAGCACCGGGTTGCGGTGGCCGAAGTTGAGGGCGGAGTAGCCGGCCAGCATGTCGAGGTAGCGGCGGCCCTCGACGTCCTCGACCCAGCTGCCCTCGGCCTGCGCGACGACCACGGGCAGCGGATGGTAGTTGTGCGCCAGAACGGGCGCCTCGGCGCGGATCAGCTCGGCGGAGCCGCGCGGCGCGTCGACGGCGGGGGTACTCACACGGGCGGGAGCGGTCATGAACGGATCTCCTGAGTGCAGCACTTGATGCCGCCGCCGGCCTTCTGGAACTCCGAGAGGTCGACGGGGACGGGAACGTAACCGTGCCGGTCGAGCTGACCGGCCAGGGCCTCGGCGCGCGGCGCGATGAAGACGTGACGGCCGTCGGACACGGAGTTGAGGCCGAAGGCGAAGGCGTCCTCACGGGTCGCGACCACCGCGTCCGGGAACAGCCGGGCCAGCACCTCACGGCTGCCGGGCGAGAAGGCCTCCGGGTAGTAGGCGATGTTCTCGTCGTCCAGGACGAACAGGGCGGTGTCGAGGTGGTAGAACCGCGGGTCCGTCAGACGCAGCGTGATCACCGGTACGCCGAAGAACTCCTGGACCTCGCGATGGGCCTCGGGCGTCGTACGGAAGCCGGTGCCCGCCAGGACGTAGTGGCGTGTCGGGACGAGGTCGCCCTCGCCCTCGCAGACCGCCTCGGGACGGTAGACGTCGAACCCGGCCGTCTTGAACCAGGTGTCGTACGCGGTGGACTCCGGGCGCCGCTCCGGCGCGTGGAAGTACGAGCCGAAGACCCGGCCCGCGATGACGAGCGCGGAGTTCGCGGCGAAGACCATGTCGGGCAGGCCGGCGACCGGCTCGACGGAGTCGACGGAGTGTCCGTGCGCGCGGTAGGCGCCGATCAGCGCCTTCCACTGGTCGCGCGCGAGATCCACATCCACGGGGGTGTCGGGATGCATCCAGGGATTGATCGCGTACTGGACGGCGAAGTGTCTGGGTTCGCAGACGAGAAAGCGCCGGGGGCGCGGCACACGGCTGTCGGGCACAGAGGGGTCCCTCCGCTTCCTGCGGTGTCGGCTGGGTGGATACCTCAACGGTAGGAAACGGGGGATACGGGCGACAAGCGACGAGAGCTGCTTATACGCGCAGCATCGCTGCGTGATCGACTGGGTCAGCGCACGTTTCCTGCGTCGTCGGGGGCCGCATGGGTCGCCCCCGCCTCCGGAGCCTCCGGTAGCAGATGGGACAGCACCATGTAGCTGACCGTCTTCCGGATGAACGGTTCCACCCGGATGCGCTCCAGCACCTCCTCGAAGTGCTCCACGTCCACGGCCCGCACATGCAGCAGCGCGTCGGCGCCCCCGGTCACCGTCATCGCCGCGGTGATCTCCGGATGGTTGCGCACCACCTCCGCGAGCCGCCGCGGCGGGGCCGCCCCCTCGCAGTACACCTCGACGTACGCCTCCGTGCGCCAGCCGAGCGCGACCGGCTTCACCGTGGCGGTGAACCCGGTGATCACGCCCGTCTCGCGCAGCCGGTCGACCCGGCGTTTGACCGCCGTGGCGGACAGCCCGATGGCCGCGCCGATCTCCGCGAAGCTCGTCCGGGCGTTGGCCATCAGAGCGGTGATGATCTTGCGGTCCAGCTCGTCGAACATCGCGGGCTTGCTGTTCATGGCGGCACTGTATCCAGCGGCGGCCGCCACCCCGCCGGGTACGACGGCCATGTCCCGCACATGTCCAGCCGCACGAATCGCTCTTACACTCCACTCTCATGCTGCGCGCCCTCGCCGTCGACGACGAACAACCCTCCCTGGAGGAACTCCTGTATCTCCTGAACGCCGATCCCCGGATCGGCAGCGCCGAGGGAGCAGGCGACGCGACCGAGGCGCTGCGCCGCATCAACCGCGCCCTGGAGTCCGGACCGGGCGGGCCGGAGGCGATCGACGTCGTCTTCCTCGACATCCACATGCCGGGCCTCGACGGACTCGACCTGGCCCGGCTGCTCGGCGGGTTCGCGCAGCCGCCGCTCGTCGTGTTCGTGACCGCCCACGAGGGATTCGCCGTCCAGGCTTTCGACCTCAAGGCCGTCGACTACGTCCTCAAGCCCGTACGGCGCGAACGGCTCGCCGAGGCGATCCGCCGCGCGGCCCAACTCCGGGACACCGCACCACGGATCCCCGTCCACGAGCCCGACCCCGACCACATCTCCGTCGAACTCGGCGGCGTCACCCGCTTCGTGGCCGTCGAGGACATCACCCACGTCGAGGCCCACGGCGACTACGCCCGGCTGCACACCGCGCAGGGCAGCCATCTGGTGCGCATTCCGCTGTCCACCCTCGAAGAGCGCTGGCGCTCCCGCGGCTTCGTCCGCATCCACCGCCGCCACCTCGTCGCCCTGCGCCACATAGCCGAACTCCGGCTGGACGCGGGCACCGTCAGCGTCCTCGTCGACTCCGTCGAACTCCAGGTCAGCCGCCGCCACGCGCGACAACTGCGCGACCTGCTGCTGCGCCGGACCACGAGCTGAGGAGGACGGCGTGCCGCAGGACCCCGCCGAACGCCGTGTGGTCGTCACCGGAGCACCCCGGCGAACCCTCCCGTCCGCCCGCCTCCGCTCGCGCGGACGGCACCCGCACGGGTCCGGCTCCTACCGGCCACGAACCGAGATCGACGAACAGACCACCCTCGGCCACACCTACGTCCGCTCCCTCATGCGCAGCCAACTCCGCGTAGCTCTCGCCGTGTTCACCGTCCTCGTCCTGCTCGTCGCCCCGCTGCCGCTGTTCTTCGCCGCGATGCCGGACCGCGCCGGACTGGAATGGGCCGTCCTCGGCTTCTGCGTCTACCCTCCCCTGGTGCTGCTCGCCCGCTGGTACATCCGCCGGGCCGAACGCAACGAGCGCGACTTCGTGCGGCTCGTCGAGGACCGCTGACCCGTGAACCAGAACTACGCCGTCCCCGCGGTCGCCCTGGTCGTCGTCGCGACCGTCCTGGTCGGAGCGTTCGGCCTGCGCATCTCCCGGACCACCTCCGACTTCTACGTCGCCTCACGCACCGTCGGCCCCCGCCTCAACGCCGCCGCGATCAGCGGCGAGTATCTCTCCGCCGCGTCCTTCCTCGGCATCGCCGGCCTGGTCCTCGTCCAGGGACCCGACATGCTCTGGTACCCCGTCGGCTACACCGCCGGCTATCTCGTGCTGCTCCTGTTCGTCGCGGCGCCGCTGCGCCGCTCCGGCGCCTACACACTGCCCGACTTCGCGGAGGCACGGCTCGGTTCACAGGCGGTCCGACGGCTCGCCGGCGCCTTCGTCGTCGGCGTCGGCTGGCTGTACCTGCTGCCCCAACTCCAGGGCGCGGGGCTGACACTGGCCGTCATGACGGACGCGCCCGACTGGTTCGGCGGCGTCCTCGTCGCCGTCGTCGTGGTCGCCACCGTCGCCGCGGGCGGCATGCGCAGCATCACCTTCGTGCAGGCCTTCCAGTACTGGCTCAAGCTCACCGCCCTGCTCGTCCCGGCGCTCTTCCTCGTCCTCGCCTGGCAGTCCCACGGCGCGCCCCGCCACGCCTTCGACGAACCGCCGGCCTTCCGCGAGCAGCGTCTCGTCCGGATCGACGACACCCTCGACCTGAAGCTGTCCCGGACGCTCACCGTCACCGCGACCGGCACCGTGGACGGCCGCCGCTACGACGCCGCGCGACTGCGCCTCCCGCCCGGCACCCACCACGTCGAACGGGGCACCCGGCTGACCTTCGGCCGCGGCGACCCGGTCCCCGCGGCCGACCGCGGCACCAACGGCGGCATGTCGACCTCCCTCGCCGCCGGACGCGAGGAGCGCCCCCTCTACGCGACCTACGGCCTGATCCTCGCCACCTTCCTCGGCACCATGGGCCTGCCCCACGTCGTCGTCCGCTTCTACACCAGCCCGCACGGCGTCGCCGCCCGCCGCACCACCGTCGCCGTGCTCGGACTCATCGGCGCCTTCTACCTCCTCCCGCCCGTCTACGGAGCACTCGGCCGGCTGTACACCCCGGAACTGAGCCTCAGCGGCGACGCGGACGCCGCCGTGCTCCTGCTGCCCGACCGGATGATCGGCGGAGCCGGCGGGAACCTGCTGGGCGCCCTCGTCGCGGGCGGAGCCTTCGCCGCGTTCCTGTCCACGGCCTCCGGACTGACGATGGCGGTCGCCGGAGTGCTCACCCAGGACGTGCTGCCCTCCCGCGGCGTCCGGCACTTCCGGCTCGGCACCGTCCTCGCGATGGCCGTACCGCTCGCCGCGAGCGTGCTGGTCGGCGGGCTGCCCGTCGCCGACGCGGTCGGGCTCGCGTTCGCCGTGTCCGCGTCCTCGTTCTGCCCGCTGCTCGTCCTCGGCATCTGGTGGCGCCGGCTCACCCCGCCCGGGGCCGCCGCCGGGATGCTCGTCGGCGGCGGCGCGGCCCTCGTCGCCGTCGCGGCCACCATGGCCGGCTATCCGCGCACCGGCCCGCTGCACGCCCTGCTCGCCTGGCCGGCCCTCTGGTCCGTGCCGCTCGGCTTCGTCACCATGCTGCTCGTGTCCCTGGCCACCGCCACCCGCGTACCGGCGGGGACGGCCGCGATCCTCGCCCGCTTCCACCTCCCGGAGGAACTCACCGAGGCGGCGGGCCGGTGAGCGGGTTCCTCGCCGGCCTCTGCGTCGCCGCACTGCCGCTGCTCGCCGCCGGGTTCTGGCTCGGCAGGCGCACCGCGCGCCCGCAGACCCTCGGCGGCCTCGGCACGCCCGTCGAGCACGCCACCTTCCAGACCCTGCACACCGCCTCGCTCGCCGCGCCCCCGCTGCGCGCCGGTCTCACCGAGGAGACCGCCCGCCGCTCCGCGCGGCGGCTGCGCACCCTGCTCGGCACCGACGCGCTCTGCCTCACCGACCAGGAGACGGTCCTCGCCTGGGACGGTGTCGGCTCCCACCACCGAGCCGAGATCATGGAACGGCTCGGCGGCCCGCTGGACACCGGCCGCGGCGAGGCCTTCCGGCTGCACTGCGAGGAGCCCTCCTGCACGCTGCGCTGGGCCGTCGTCGCCCCGCTCACCGTCGAGGAACGGGTCCACGGAGCGCTCGTCGCCTGCGCGCCCCGGGAGTCCGCCGTCCTGGTGCGCGCGGCCGGCGAGGTGGCGCGCTGGGTCTCCGTCCAACTGGAACTGGCCGACCTCGACCAGTCCCGGACCCGGCTGATCGAGGCCGAGATCAAGGCCCTGCGCGCCCAGATATCCCCGCACTTCATCTTCAACTCGCTCGCGGTGATCGCCTCGTTCGTCCGCACCGACCCGGAGCGCGCGCGTGAACTCCTGCTGGAGTTCGCCGACTTCACCCGCTACTCGTTCCGCAGGCACGGCGACTTCACCACCCTCGCGGACGAACTCCACGCCATCGACCACTACCTGGCGCTCGTCCGGGCCCGCTTCGGCGAGCGGCTCTCCGTCACCCTGCAGATCGCGCCCGAGGTGCTGCCGGTCGCGCTGCCCTTCCTCTGCCTCCAGCCACTGGTGGAGAACGCCGTCAAGCACGGTCTGGAGGGCAAGACCGACAAGAGCCACATCAGCATCACGGCCCAGGACGCGGGAGCCGAGGCCCTCGTCGTCATCGAGGACAACGGAGTCGGCATGGACCCCGACCGGCTGCGCCGCATCCTGTCAGGCGAGGTCAGCCCCTCCGGCGGGATCGGCCTGTCCAACGTCGACGAGCGGCTGCGCCAGGTCTACGGCGACGACCACGGCCTCGTCATCGAGACCGCCGCCGGCGCGGGCATGAAGATCACCGCCCGGCTGCCCAAGTACCAGCCGGGCGTCCACTCGGCGGCCCGGCGCCCCCGGCAGTGACCGGGTCGCACAAAGGCCGGGCCCCGCGCGCCGCGGTCAGGCGTGCGAGACCACCATCCCCAGCGTGATCAGACCGAGCACGACCCAGCCGAACCACAGCCAGCCGTTGCTGCCCAGCGCCACCGTGTAGGCCGTCACCATGACGAGCCCGCCCACGGTGAGCACCCCCATCGTCTTCGTCGAACCGGGCATCGCGACACCCTCCTCCAGGCGGGCCCGCAGCGCGGACCGTGGCCTTTGGGGCCATTTTCACCCGGAGGGACGCAGTTCGCCAGGGGCGGGGCGACTTCCCGCGCCCCACGCCGGTCAGCGACTGCGTGCGTCGAGCGAGGCCAGATAGGCGTTGTACGCCTCCAGCTCCTTGTCACCGTCGCGGTCCGCCGCCCGGTCCTGGCGCTTGGCCTGCCGCTGCTCGGAGCCGTACCACTGGAAGAGCAGCGCGAGCAGGACGAGGACGGAGGGGATCTCACTGAACGCCCAGGCGATGCCGCCCGCGGCGGTCTGGTCGGCGAGCGCGTCGATGCCGAGGGACGCGGGCGGGTTCTTGTAGGTCTCGACCATCGGCTGCGAGGCCATCATCAGCGCGATGCCGAAGAACGCGTGGAACGGCATGCCCGCGAACAGCTCCAGCATCCGCAGCAGATAGCCCGGCCGGTGCGGGCCCGGGTCCACGCCCATGATCGGCCAGAAGAACACCAGCCCGACGGCGAGGAAGTGGCACATCATCGCGATGTGGCCCGTCCTGGAGCCCATCAGGAAGTCGAAGATCGGGGAGAAGTACAGCGCGTACAGGCTCGCGATGAACAGCGGGATGGTGAACGCCGGGTGGGTGATGATCCGCATGAACCTGCTGTGCAGGAACATCAGCAGCAGTTCACGCGGCCCCTTGCTGCCCCGCTTCGCCGCCACCGGCAGGGCCCGCAGGGCGAGGGTGATCGGCGCGCCGAGCAGGATCAGGATCGGGGACAGCATGCTGATGACCATGTGCTGCACCATGTGCACGCTGAACATGACCATGCCGTAGTCGTTCAGCCGGGTGCACATCATGAGCAGCACGGTCAGCACGCCGATGACGAAGGAGACGGTCCGGCCCCACGACCAGCTGTCGCCGCGCCGTGCGAGCCGCACCACGCCCCAGCCGTACAGTCCGAGCCCGAGCAGACACGCGACGAGGAAGAACGGGTCCGGGGACCACGTGAGCCCTCGTCCCAGCGTGAACGGCGGCAGATCCATGGTCATGCCGTGCCCGCTGTGATCCATCCACCGGCTCCTGTTTCTGGGGGTGCCTCCCGGGCCCTTTTAAGGCACTGAGGGAGGGTTGTGCGCTGTCTGTCCGCACCAGACTAGAACTGCCCCCGGCCGCACTCGCGACCGGGGGCAGTTCCAGATGTGAACGTCTCAGAGCACGCACTCCGCCTCGGCGTAGCGCTCGTCCGGGACCGTCTTGAGGGTCTCCACCGCCTCCGCGAGCGACACCATCACGATGTCGGTCCCGCGCAGCGCGGTCATGTTCCCGAACTCGCCGCGGTGCACGGCCTCCACGGCGTGCCAGCCGAACCGGGTCGCGAGGACACGGTCGTACGCCGTCGGTGTGCCGCCGCGCTGCACGTGTCCGAGGATGACCGGCCGGGCCTCCTTGCCGAGGCGCTCCTCCAGCTCGATGGAGAGCTGCCGGGCGATGCCCGCGAAACGCTCGTGGCCGTAGACGTCCTTGCCGCCCTCGTCGTACGCCATGGAGCCCTCGCGGGGCTTGGCGCCCTCTGCGGCGACGACGATGGCGAAGCGCTTGCCGGCCGCGAAACGTTCGCCGACCTTCGCGGCCAGCTCCTCGATGTCGAAGGGCCGCTCCGGTACGACGATGGCGTGCGCCCCCGCCGCCATTCCGGAGTGCAGCGCGATCCAGCCGGTGTGGCGGCCCATGACCTCCACGATCAGCACGCGCTGGTGCGACTCGGCGGTGGTCTTCAGGCGGTCGAGGGCCTCGGTCGCGACACCGACGGCGGTGTCGAAACCGAAGGTGACGTCCGTGACCGCGATGTCGTTGTCGATGGTCTTGGGCACGCCGACGATCGGCAGGCCGGCGTCCGACAGCAGGCGGGCGGCCTTGAGCGTGCCCTCGCCGCCGATCGGGATGATCGCGTCGAGCCCGAGCTCCTCGACGTGGCCACGGGCCCGCTCCACACCGTCACGCAGATGGGCGGGCTGGACCCGGGAGGAGCCGAGCATGGTGCCGCCGCGGGCCAGGATGCCGCTCACCGCGTCGAGGTCGAGCTTGAGGTAGTCGCACTCCAGCAGTCCCTTCCAGCCGTCGCGGAAGCCGATGACCTCGTCGCCGTGGTCGACGACGGCACGGTGTACGACGGACCGGATGACGGCGTTCAGGCCGGGGCAGTCGCCGCCGGACGTGAGGACACCAATGCGCATAGCCCGAAATACCTTCTCAACGTGGGCCGGGGACCGGACCACGTTGTCCGGCAGGAACCCGGCCACCCTACCGGCGGGAGGGGGCGGAACCGCACCGTGCGTCCGCCAGCTGGACGAGCCCGCTCACCTGTGCGGAACCGGTGCCAGACGGGCCCCGGGGCGGGCGCCGGCTCCGCACCCCCGGAAACGCCGAGAGGAACCGTTCCTCCCCGGAACGGTTCCTCTCGGCCGGGCCCCCGGGGGGGGGGGCGGGGTGGCGAGGCCGGCGGGGGGGGCGCGGGGATGCGCACGGAGCGCCGCGC
>NZ_JBEXGN010000021.1:0-148047 GCF_040607345.1 Streptomyces sp. NPDC005302 | reverse complement strand
CACCTGACTCGGCCCCGCCTCTAACATCGCGTGGTGCAACCATATGGCCGGCCCCGGTGACCTGTGTCACCGGGGCCGGCCTCTTCGCGTCCGGGGTACGGCGGCTACGACGGGGGGAGGCACTCGGCCGCGGGCGGCCTGCCCTCCGGCCAGGCGAGCCGGACGAAACGCGCGCGGCTGTCGGGTGTCAGCTCCACGATCGGGACGGCCTTGTCGTACGGGTTCCCGTGGGCGTCCAGACAGATCCACCCGCTCGCCCCGTTCACCCGCAGCTGCCTGCCCTTGACCTGCGGCCACTGGAGGCCGACGTCGGCGAGCGCCGGGATCCGTCCGGTCGGCGAGGCACCCCGGATGCCGCGCACCGCGAGCCGCATGGCGTCGTAGGCGATGATCAGCTGGCCGTCGTCGAGGGCGACCTCGCCGAGCGGGCCGACCGGTCCCCGCCGCGCGCTGTCCAGCAGCCGCTGGAGGACCATGGCGTCCGCCTTGCCGCCGCCGGTGCGGGCGCGGTCCTTCAGCCAGGCGTCCGGATGGGCGAGCGCCGTGTAGCGCACGGAGATCAGCGGGTCCTTGAGCGCGGCCGGGTCGAGGTCCTTGTCGCCGGCGAGGTACGAGCCCTCGTCGCCGGTGAGGACGGTGAAGCGGCGGTCGGAGCACCCCCGGGCGCCCAGCGCGTTGATGAACTGGCGCAGCTGGGTGTGCCGGCCGGCGAACAGGACGGTGTCCGTGGCCTTCGGGGTGTTGCACAGGATGGTGGCGATCTGCGCGAAGACGTTGGCGGTGCTGCCCTCCTTGCTGCGGTCGGCGGGCGGGGTGAACGGCTGGGCCTCGTAGCGCGCGCCCTTGAGCATCTTCTCGAAGGACCCCTGGAGGGTGCGGGTGTACGGGTCGCCCGTCCGGTCGTAGACGAGGAAGGCGTTGGCGGCGGACACCTTGGCGAAGGAGGCGAGGGCGTGGGCCTCGTCGGTGTTGGTCGGGGAGACGCGGGCGAGCCCCGGGAAGGGGTCCTTGCCGTGCTGTCCGTTGGCCAGGTCGTCGGCGGTGATCGAACTCCCTATCACCGGTATGCCCCGCCGGGTCAGCTCGGCGACCGCCCGCTTGTTGTTCTCGGTGCTCAGCCCGACGCCGGTCACCGCGCGCAGCCGGTCGGAGCCCTTCGTCATGCGCTCCAGCTGGTCGACCGTGTGCCGCCAGGAGGCGCCGGTGGCACCGGGGTTGGCGAGGACGAGCCGTATCTTCGGCTTCAGCCCGGTCGTGTCGTGGTTGGCCTGGTACTGCGCGAGATAGGCGCCCTGGAGTTCGTGCTGCACGTCGTTCAGGTTGTCCGCGTCGGTGGCGGTGAAGGGTTCGAGCAGCGCGACCGTGACGTAACCGCTGGGCGCCAGACGGTGGTTCTCCCGGTTGATCGCGCGCACCGTGTCGGCGAACCGGGCGCGCCCGAAGGCGTACGTCGTCGAGGAGACGCCCACGCACTCGTCGCGGTCCGGGGGCTGGACGACCCCGGGTGCGCAGGACCGGTTCTCCTGGGTGGCGGTCAGGCCGCCCCAGACGCCGAGACCCACCAGGACGGCGGCCAGGGTGAGCGCCACGTACCGGCGGAACCGGATCTCCCAGACGTCCTCGCGCAGCCACACCCATAAGCGGGCCATCAGCGGCCTCCGTCCTCGTCGCCGGGGATGCGCAGGGCCCGGCCGGCGAGGGCGTCGGCGGGCCAGTCCCGCGAGGCACGCCACAGCAGGGCGTTGCCCGCGGGCCGCAGGTTCGACAGCTGTTCCAGCTCGAACCGCAGCCGTTCGGTGACTCGCGGGTCGGGCAGCACCAGCGGATCGGTCAGCTGCCACACGGCGTGCAGCAACCGCCGTACCCGCAGGTGCAGTACGGCGTCGACGCCCTCCGGCGGACGGTGCGCGGCGTCCGTGCGGCCGAGGGCCACGGCGGCCCGGTGGTCGTGGCCGTCGAAGTCCCGGCCGTCCGGGTCGTATGCGTGGTAGTAGGGCGCGGAGGCGATGAAGACCAGGGCGGACAGCCAGCCGCGGGTGTCGGTGCGCGGAAACGTGTCGCGCAGGTGGGCCACCGCGAAGTCCGCCGTGCCGAGGGCGAGTTCGTGGTGCAGCCGGTAGCGGGCGCTGTCCGGGGGTGCCGATTCGCCGGGGTGGTCGCAGTAGTGGTCGACGAGGGTGCGGTGCACCGCCTGCCACCGCTCGTGGTCGGGGTCCGCGTGGTGCAGTCGCAGCAGGAGCAGCGCGCGCAGGAACGGGTCGCCGACGAACTGGCCGTCCGCCGTCGCCCAGCCTTCGGAGGCGAGCCGTTCCTCCAGGTCGAGGACGCCGGAGGCGCCGAAGTCCTCGGGGAGCCGGGACTCCGCGAGCGAGCAGGCCGACTCGCGGTCGTGGGCCGCGGCGAGCACGGTCAGTTCGTCGAGGCGGCCGCCGGGCACCAGTCGCGCGAGGAGCTCCTGGTAGGCGGGGCGGCCGGCGTGGTCCTCGTGCAGGGCGACGTCGGCGGTCAGCAGTGCGCCGAGCGAGTCCGCGCCGGTGGACAGGTTCTGCCGGGCCGAGGCCGCCAGCAGGGTGATGCCGAGCGGGCTGCCGCAGGTCAGCCGGTGGGTGGCGTGTGGGAGTTGGGCGGGCAGACCGTCCGGCCCGCCGGAGGTGCCGGTGCCGCCGGACGCGGTGTCCATGATGTGCAGCGTGTCGTCGGGGGTCAGCGGCGGCAGCGCGACGAGCAGGGCCCGCGAGGACGGCGAGGTGCCGGGCCGCCAGCCGGTCTCCCGTGCGGTGTCGGGCAGGGCGAGCCGGCCCGCGTTGCGCAGCGCCGGGTGCGCGTGGCCCCGGAGCGCGGCGAAGAACACGGCCCGGTCCGCGATGCCGTCGGCGCGGTCGCGCAGCACCGGTTCGAGGAGGCCGAGTCCCGCGGGCTCCTGGACGTTGTCGATGAGCAGGACCGGGCGGCCCCGCCGGTGAGAACGCTGCACGACGCCCGCGTACGCGTCGTCGAGGTCGGCGAGCAGCGCCCGGACCAGATGGCGTTCCGCGTGCCGGCGGGAGTCGCCGCCCGCCCGGAAGTGCCGGGAGAGCAGGATCAGCGCGAGCTTGGGGCTGCCGCCCGCGTTCGGGTAGTCCCGGTACCAGGTGGCGGCCTTGCGCAGGCGGCGGTGGGCCGGCGCGACGCCCTCCGCGAAGGCCTCCAGGGTGGCCTCGATGATGGGTTCCACGACGGGGCCCGTCCCGCTCATCGACGCGACGAGCTTGGAGACCACCTTGCTCACCCAGCGCCCGGCGAACCCGGACAGCCACGAGTCGGTCTCGTTCAGCAGCAGGATCCGTTCCGCCTCCTGCCGGATGCGGGGCACGTCCCGGTTGCTCCAGCCTCCCGCCGCCACGGCGAGGAGCCCGGAGGAGAGGCGTGGGAACGCGATCCTCCCGGCGCCCTTCACCGGTTCGGCGAGTTGCTCCGCGGCCGTGGTGAGCGCCTGGCCGACCGGGGACCAGGACTCCGCGGGGCGTTCGGCGGGCGGCGCGGCGAACTGCCGGTCCTCGCCGTCGACCAGGGCGACCGGTGTGTGCCACCGGTAGGCCTCGCGCAGTTCCTGGAGCACGGCGGTCTTGCCGAGCCCCCGGCCGCCGGTGAGCACCACGAAGGGTGGCTCACCCGCGTGTTCGTACGGTGTGGCGCGCAACTGGTACGGACGCAGTCCAACCAGTCGTGACGCGAGTCCGGGCGGATCGGTGTCGAACAGCGCCCCTCTGCCGTGCAGCCCTGCGTGCACCGCATCTCCCCCCGGTCCGCGGTCCGTTCCCGATGTGCTGCTGTGAGGTGTATCAACAACAGTGTAAAAAGGGGGAGTTGATTCGGGATAGGTCACTTGGTGACTGTTCGGTTACGAAAACGTTCGAGCTGTCAACCGACAGTGATCGAATTGAGCTTCTCCCGCAGGTAGGCGTGCGAGTCGACGGGTTCGTACGCGACGCGGCCCACCGGGGCGGGCACCGACTCGACCAGCGTCCCCGGCGTGCATTCGCCGAAGTAGACGAGCGAGATCAGCTCCTCGGCGGGCGCGTCGGCGGGCGGCGGCAGGACCCGGTGCCGTCCCGAACGCCACCGGTCGCCGGTCCAACGGGCCATCAGGTCACCGATGTTGATGGTGAACGCGGCCGGGTCGAAGGGTGCGTCCTCCCAGCCGCCCTCGTCCGTGAACACCTGGAGCCCGCCCTTGCCGGCCTGCCGGTCGAGGATGGTGACCGTGCCGAAGTCGGTGTGCGGGCCGATCCGGAACTGGCCCGGCTCCGGCGCGCCGACGACGTCCGTTCCCGGGTACCAGTTGATGTTGAAGCCGTAGGTCGGGTGGTCCATGTGCCGGGTGAAGAAGTCCGGTTCGAGGCCGAGTGCCTCACCGAGCAGCTCCAGCAGGTGGTTCTCCAGCTCGCCCATCCGCGCCAGGTACTCCTCGCACAGGGCCCGCAGCCCGGGGGCCTCGGCGGGCCAGACGTTCGGCGCGTACCACTCGGCGTTCGTCCGCGGGTCCGCGAACGGCTCGTGCGTCGCGAACGTCAGCGACTCCTTGAGGTCCGGCGGGGTCTCGGTGCCCTCCGCGTACCCGTTGGCCTCGGCGCCCGGCCCGAGCCACCCGCGTCCGCCGACCCGGGCGGCGTACGGCTCCTTCGCCCCGGCGGGCAGCGCGAAGAAGGCGCGGGCCGCCTCGCGGATCCGCACGCGCAGGGCGGGGTCCACGCCGTGCCCGGTGACGAGCAGGAACCCGGCCGTGCGGAGCGCCTCGTCGATGGTCCGGGCGATCGCGGCGCGGGCTTCCGCGTCCCCCGACAGCCACGGGCGGAGGTCGACGGTCGGGACGCGCGGCGCCGCGGGGTCCGTGGGGTCCGTGGGGTCACTCACCGATGTCCTCGTTCCACAGCTCGGGGTTGCCCTCGATGAAGTCGCGCATCAGGCCCGTGCACTCCGGGTCGTCGAGCAGCACGATCTCCACCCCGTGCTCGGCGAGCCAGTCGTGGCCGCCGTGGAAGGTGGCCGCCTCGCCGACGACGACCCGGGAGATGCCGAACTGCCGGACCAGGCCGCTGCAGTACCAGCACGGCGAGAGGGTCGTCACCATCGTCGTGCCGCGGTAGGTCCGCTGCCGTCCGGCGTCGCGGAACGCGGCCGTCTCGCCGTGCGCCGAGGGGTCCCCGTCCTGGACCCGGCGGTTGTGGCCCCGGCCGAGCAGGGTGCCGTCCGCGCCGTACAGCGCGGCCCCGATGGGGATGCCGCCCTCGGCGAGCCCGGCGCGGGCCTCCGCCACGGCGGTCGCGAGCCATGCCCGCGCCTGTGCCTGATCGATGCGCTCCATGCCCCCACTCTGCGGTGGGCGCTCCCCGGGGGCAACGTGCGCAGGCCGTCGGCGCGGTCAGCTCCGGCGGTGGCGGCCGTACTGGCGGGACAGCGCGTGGAAGGCCTCCTTCGGCTCCCAGTGGACCCCGGCGGCCGGGTCCCCGGGACGCTTCTCGATCGTCTTCACGATGCTGTAGCTCGCCATGTCGAGGTCGTGACGCGGGTCGTGGCGGCGGTGCGGGGCGTCGCGGGTGACGAAGGTGTACGCCATCGCCGCGTACAGCCCCGCCGCCTCGAACGCGGCCAGCACGTCCGTCAGGTAGGCCGCCTGCGCGCGCTCGCTGCGGACCAGGCCGGCCCTGATCTCCGGCGGGTCCTTCGTGTAGTCGACGACGTCCCAGCCCATGCCGCCCTGCTCCGGCGCGCCCCGGAACGTGCAGCAGCCGAACTCCATGATGGCGACGGGCTTCCCGAAGCGCTTGTACCGCGCGAGGTCGCGGAGGTAGTCCGACGGGCGCCGGAAGAACCCGTAGTAGTCGATGCCCACGAGGTCGAAGAGTGCCCAGTCGACGTCCTCGTCCTGTGCGGCGGCGTACGTCAGCGGTCCGTGGAACACGGACCGGGCCGTCCTCGCCGCCTTCGCGGTGAACCGGTGCAGCCGCCGCGCCATGACGACGGGGTCGAAGTTCCCCTTGAGCAGGTTCTCCACCCGCTCCTGGATGTTCGCGCCGGGCACGATGCCGGGGACGTACAGCACGAACTCGCAGCCGACGCTGAGGTGTACCCCGGCGCCCTGCCGGCGCAGCCGCTCGGCGGACCGGCCCGTCTCCGCGAGATGGTCGAGGATGTCCCGCTCGGGCACGTCGCCGAGGGTCGGTTCGAGCCAGACGTGCAGCCCGCGCTCCGCCGCCTCGGCCGCCGTCGCGGTGAGCCGTCCGACGCCGTCGCCGGTCACCTTGACGGAGTCGGCGTGCAGGTCGTGGGCGACGGCGCGCAGGTCCGCGCGCATGTCCCGCAGGTTCCAGCCGGTCGCGGGCGTCTCCCCGTCCCCGACCTCGTACACCACTCCCCGGTGGGTGAGCCCGCGCCGGCCGCCCGCCACCGGCGCCGTCGTGCCGGCCCGCTCGCGTGCCGTCGGCGGAGCCCCGGCGGCGGATGCCGCTCCTGCCTGCCCCGCCGCCGCCACGGGCAGTACGGCGGCCGCGCCCCCGACGGCCGCGGCCATTCCCAGAAACCGTGCCCGGCTGATCCCCGGCGTCCCCTGCATCCCGCGCCTCCCGGCTCCGCGCCCACCTGCTTCGTCCAGGTCCCAGTCTGGAAAACGCACGGCACGGCCCGCGTCCGCCGATGGTCTACGGGGGCGCGCCGAAGGGATGAGAACGGAGGGGACGGGAGGGCACTTGGACGGACCGGGCCACGTCCGAGGGCGACTCGCGGGAGGGCCGCCGCCCCCGGGCCCGGACGCCTCAGGAGTTCTCGGGCCTCCGGGCCAGGAGGAAGCCCTGCGCGGTCCTCTCCAGGCCGTACTCCGTCAGCTCGGCCTCGCGGACCAGCCGGACCGCCTCCTGCAGGCCGGCGTCCGCGAGGAGTTCGGCGACACGGTCGGGCCGGAAGCTGTACACGTCGAGGTCCACGTCGTGGCCGTACGCGTGCTCCAGGAGGATCTGTTCGTCGCCCGCCTTGAAACCGATGAGCAGGTATCCGCCGGGGGCGAGCACGCGGCGGAACTCCGCGAACAGCGGCGGCAGTTCCTCGACAGGGACGTGCACGGTGGACGACCAGACGAGTGCCCCGGCGAGCGACCCGTCGGCCAGGTCGAGGTCCGCCATCGTGCCCACCGAGAAGCGCAGGTGCGGGTACGCGGCGCGGGCGACCTCGATCATCCCGGGCGACAGGTCGATCCCGAACGCGTCGAGCCCCAGCCCCTCCAGGTGGATGGTCATCCGCCCCGGCCCGCAGCCGAGGTCCCCGACCGGGCCGCCCCCGCCGGCCCGCACCCGCTTCGCGAACTCGGCGAGCAGCGCGGTCTCCAGGGGCTGGGCGACCTCGCCGCTGAACAGCTTGGCGTAGTCGGCGGCGACGGTGTCGTACGAGGCGCGGGTGGAGTCCAGGCGTGTGGTCATGGCGGGGAAGAGTAGACCGCCCCACTGACAACGCCGTCCCAACGGCCGCCCGCGCGAGGGCGGTTCGTGCTCAGCTCGGGCGTTCACCCGGCGCGTGGCCCCCCGGCCGTCAGTCCGCCACCCTCAGCAGCAGCTTGCCCGTGCTCGTCCGTGCCCCCATCAGCGCGTGCGCGTCCCCGGCCTTCTCCAGGGCGAACTCCGCCGTCACCGGCAGGGTGACGGTCCCGTCGGCCACCGTCGCGAACGCCCGCTCGGCGAGGGCGCGCAGCACGTCCGGTGCCGTCCGGGCCAGGCCGAGGATCGAGAACCCGGCGACCGACAGGCCCGTCGGGTACAGCTCCGGCTGGCCCACCGTCCAGGGCTCCGCCGAACTCGCGTTGCCGAAGGAGAGCAGCCGGCCGAAGGGGGCGAGGGACGCGAGGCCGTGGCGCAGGGTCTCGCCGCCGACCGGGTCCAGGACCAGGTCCACGCCCCGCCCCCCGGTCGCCGCCCTGACCTCGTCGGCGAAGGAGCCGACGAACACCTCGTCGTAGCCGTACCCGAGGGCGAACTCGGCCTTCGGCGCCGCCGACACCACGCCGTACACCGCGCCCGCCCCCGCAGCCCGCGCGAGCTGGCCCAGCACCGTGCCCACGCCGCCCGCCGCGCCCTGCACGAGGAGTGTCTCGCCGGGCTGGAGGCGGCCCACAGAGTGCAGCAGGGCGTACGCCGTGGGCAGCACGGTCGGGAGGGTGGCACCGGCGCGCAGGCCGATCCCGGACGGCAGGGGGAAGACGGTCACCGCGTCGGCCACGGTGACCTCCGCGTACGCCCCGCCCTCCGTCAGTGCCGCGACCTCCTGCCCGGCCCGCAGTCCCGTGACGCCCGGGCCGACCGCCCTGACCAGGCCCGAGACCTCCAGCCCCGGCACGAAGGGCAGCCGCGGTACCCGGTAGCCCTCCGATCTGGCCTTCAGATCCGCGAAGTTGACGCCCGTGTAGGCCACGTCGATGCTCACCTGCCCGGGGCCCGGCGCGGGGACCTCCGCGTCCACGACCCGCAGTACCTCGGGACCGCCGTACTCCTGGAACTCGACCGCTCGCATGGCTCACTCCTGGCTGATGCTCGGCTGGGCAGCCGACGGCCCGCGCGGACCGGATCGCCGCACAGACTGTTCAATGAAAAGCGAACACTCCGGAGTGTATGGTTTTCATCGAACACTCGGCAAGGGGATCAGGGAAACAGCAGGGGAGACCGGCGTGGCGGAGCGGACGAGTCACCGGGCGGCGCCCGAGCACACCCATCCCGACGAGGTCTCCGCGCAGAGCGCGTTCGCCGCGCTCGCCGACCCCGTACGGATCCGGCTGGTCCGTGAACTGGCCGGCTCGGCGGAGTGGAGCCGCAGTTGCGGCAGCTTCGACGTGCCCGTCGGCAAGGCGGCCCTCAGCCACCACTTCGCCGTGCTGCGCGGCGCGGGCCTGGTCGAACAGCGCGACGAGGGCCCCAGGCGGGTCAACCGGCTGCGCCGGGAGGAGTTCGAGGCCCGCTTCCCCGGGCTCCTCGCCCTCGCCCTGCGCGAGGAGCCCGCCGCCGTCCGGAACGCCGGCTCCTAGCCGCCCGGCCGACGGAGGACGGCCGACGGGAGCGGATCGGCGCCGCCGATGGGCCCATCGGCAGGACGCCCCACCAGCCCGTGGCCTCCGCCGGGCCCCCGCTCCTACCGTCGGCACATGACCTCAGCCACCTCCGCCGGCGCGACCGAGAACAAGGGTGCCGCCCAGCTCACCGCCGCCATGATGCTCTCCGGCACCCTCGGCGTCTTCGTCGTCGAGTCCGGTGCCTCGCCCCTGAACGTCGTCTTCTTCCGCGTCGTGTTCGGAGCCCTCGCCCTCGGCGGCTACGCCCTGGCCCGCGGCTACTTCCGCGGCCACGGCTTCACCCCGCGCACCCTCGGACTCGCCGCGCTCGGCGGGGTGCTCATCGTCCTCAACTGGGTCCTGCTCTTCCAGTCGTACGAGAACACCTCGATCTCCGTCGCCACCGTCGTCTACCACACGCAGCCGTTCTACGTGGTGCTGCTCGGCGCACTGCTTTTCCGGGAGCGGGTCACCGCCTCGAAGGCCGGGTGGATCGTCCTCGCCTTCGCCGGTCTGGTCCTCGTGTCGGGCGTCTCCCCGGCCGACCTCACCCACGGCGGTGCCTACCTCACCGGAATCGGCCAGGCGCTCCTCGCCGCGCTCCTGTACGGGCTGTCCACCCTGGTCACGAAGCGCATCACCGGCGTACGGCCGCACCTGATCGCCCTCGTGCAGGTACTCGTCGGCATCCCGCTGCTGCTGCCGTTCGCCGACTTCGGCGCGATGCGCGGGACCGGCGCGGACTGGGCCTGGCTGGTCGGCCTCGGGGTGGTCCACACCGGGCTGATGTACGTCCTGATGTACGCCGCGTACGCCAAGCTCCCGACCGCGAAGATCGCCGTCCTCGCCTTCACCTACCCGGCCGTCGCGATGGTCATGGACTGGGCGGTCTACGGCCACCACATCGGGCTCGTCCAGGCACTCGGCGTCCCGCTGATCGTGACGGCGAGCCTGAGGGTCACGCTTCCCCGGGCGGGCCGGACTCCTCGGACACCAGCTGCCGCGCCCGCTCCACGAACAGCCGCGCGTGCGCCGGAAGCCGCTTCCCGGCCCGCCACGCCAGCTGCGTGCGAAGCGTGAACGGCGGCTCCCAGCCGAGCCGTACGAGCGTTCCCCGCTCCAGTTCCGCGGCGACCGTCACCTCGGGCAGCAACGCGATCCCGAGGCCGGCCGCCGCGGCCTGCTTGGTCGCCTCGATCGTGCCGAACTCCGTGAAGGCGACGGAAGCGCCGCTCGGGACCGCCCTGTTGAGTTCACGCTCGAACAAGTCCCGGTAGGCACAGCCCGGTTCGGTGGCGAGCAGCGACTGGTCCGCGAGGCCGGCCGTGGCGGGTGCCGTACCGGCGAGCGGATGGCCGGGCGCGGCGACCAGCGCCAGCGGCTCCACGGCGAGGACCGCGACCTCCAGACCCGCGTGCTCGGTCTCCTCCTCCATGAGGAAGCCGACGTCGTACGTGCCCTGGCGCAGCGCCTGGCGGGTCTCGTCGCCGATGGTCGTCCGCAGCGAGAGCCGGACCCGGGGGTGGCGGTGGTGGAAGAGCTCCAGGAGCGGCAGCAGCCGGTAGGAGGTGAGCGACTCCATCGTGCCGACGGTGAGGGCGCCGGACGGTTCCCCGGCGCCGACCACGGCGGCCCGCGCCTCCTCGGTCAGCTCGATGATCTGCCGGGCGTACGGCAGCAGCCGCTCGCCCGCCTCGGTGAGCCGGATCCTGCTGCCCAGCCGGTCGAACAGCTCCGTGCCCAGCGAGGTCTCCAGGGCGCGGATCTGACTGGTCACGCTGGACTGCGCGTACGCCAGCTCGGCCGCCGCCCGGGTGAAGCTCAGCACGGTCGCGACCTTCTCGAAGGTCACCAGCAGGCGCAGTTCCATGGCGTGGCTCTCAGGACTCCTCGTCGGACCGGCTCTGGTCCTCGCGCCGCTTCAGCTCCTCCTCGCGGCGCCGCAGGTCGGCCTCCCAGTCCTTCAGATGCGTCTCGTCCCTGCGGCCCTCGTCCTTTCGGTTCTCCGCCTTGAGGGAGTCGAGGAACTCGGGGTTGTCGTCGGGGGCTACGAACCGCGCGCGCTGCCCGCGGGACCCCTCGGAGGAGGCCACGCCGCCCGCGGGACCCCGCCGGTCGCGGCCCGCGACCAGCCAGGCGACGGGACCGACCAGCACCTCGCCGAAGAGCAGGATGATGATCACCCACACCACCTTGGGGAGGCCCCTGACCTCCTCCTCCGGCGTGTTCAGGCAGTCGATGAAGGCGTAGATCCACAACGCCAGCACCAGCAGAAACGGCAGATACCTGAGCATGGCCGAACGGTCCCCCAGTGAGCGGTGGCGGGGCGGCACGGGGCCCCGGTGACGGGCACAGGTTAGCGGGTGGCCGATACTTGGACACATGGCTTACGACGATCTTCGCTCCCTGCTCAGGGCGCTGGAGCGCGAGGGAGACCTCAAGCGCATCAAGGCCGAGGTGGATCCGTACCTGGAGGTCGGGGAGATCGTCGACCGGGTGCAGAAAGCGGGCGGTCCCGCGCTCCTCTTCGAGAACGTGCGCGGCGCGGCGATGCCGCTCGCGATGAACGTCTTCGGCACCGACCGCCGTCTGCTGAAGGCCCTCGGCCTGAAGTCGTACAGCGACATCTCCGACAAGATCGGCGGACTGCTCCGGCCGGAGCTGCCGCAGGGCTTCGTCGGGATGCGCGAGGCCTTCGGGAAGCTCGGCGCGATGGCGCACGTGCCGCCGAAGAAGGTCAAGGACGCGCCGGTGCAGGAGGTGGTGCTGCGCGGCGACGACGTCGACCTCGACATGCTGCCCGCCCTGTTCACCTGGCCCGAGGACGGCGGCTCCTTCTTCAACCTGGGGCTCACCCACACCAAGGACCCCGAGTCCGGTGTCCGCAACCTCGGTCTGTACCGGCTCCAGCGCCACGACAAGCGCACCATCGGCATGCACTGGCAGATCCACAAGGACAGCCGGAACCACTACCAGGTGGCGGCCCGCAAGGGCGAGCGGCTGCCGGTGGCCATCGCCTTCGGCTGCCCGCCCGCCGTGACGTACGCCTCCACGGCGCCGCTCCCCGGGGACATCGACGAGTACCTCTTCGCCGGGTTCGTCCAGGGCAAGCGGATCGAGATGGTCGACTGCAAGACCGTGCCGCTCCAGGTCCCGGCGAACGCCGAGGTCGTCCTGGAGGGCTGGCTGGAGCCGGGCGAGATGCTGCCCGAGGGCCCCTTCGGCGACCACACCGGGTTCTACACCCCGCAGGAGCCGTTCCCGGCGCTGACCATCGACTGCGTGACGATGCGCAAGCGGCCGCTGCTCCAGTCGATCGTGGTGGGCCGGCCCCCGACGGAGGACGGGCCCCTGGGCCGGGCGACGGAGCGGTTCTTCCTGCCCCTGCTGAAGATCATCGTGCCGGACATCGTGGACTACCACCTGCCGGAGGCGGGCGGATTCCACAACTGCGCGATCGTCTCGATCGACAAGAAGTACCCGAAGCACGCCCAGAAGGTCATGCACGCCGTCTGGGGCGCCCACATGATGTCCCTGACGAAGCTCATCGTGGTCGTCGACGCGGACTGCGACGTCCACGACCTGCACGAGGTCGCCTGGCGGGCGCTCGGCAACACGGACTACGGCCGCGACCTCACCGTCGTGGAGGGTCCGGTCGACCATCTCGACCACGCCTCCTACCAGCAGTTCTGGGGCGGCAAGGCGGGCATCGACGCGACGAAGAAATGGCCCGAGGAGGGCTACACCCGGGACGGCGGCTGGCCCGAGATGGTGCTGTCCGACCCGGAGACGGCGGCGAAGGTCGACCGCCGCTGGAAGGAGTACGGGCTGTGAGTTCAGCTTCCGCGGCGCTTCCGCAGCCGGGCCGCACCAAGGCCTTCCTGCGGCTCGTCATGATCGAGCACTCGGTGTTCGCGCTGCCCTTCGCGTACATCGCGGCGCTCACCGCGATGTACGAGTGGGACGGGAACATCCACTGGGGGCGGCTGTTCCTGGTGACCGTGGCCATGGTCGGGCTGCGCACGTTCGCGATGGCCGCGAACCGGATCATCGACCGCGAGATCGACGCCCGCAATCCGCGCACGGCCCACCGCGAGCTGGTCACCGGCGCGATGAGCGTCAAGCACGCCTGGACGGGCGCCTTCGTCGCGCTCGTCTTCTTCCTCGGTGCCGCCGCGCTGCTCAACCCGCTCTGCCTGGCGCTCGCGCCGATCGCGGTCATCCCGATGGTCGTCTATCCGTACGGCAAGCGGTTCACGAACTTCCCGCAGGCCATCCTCGGTCTCGCCCAGGCCATGGGCCCGATCGGCGCCTGGATCGCGATCACCGGCACCTGGTCCTGGGACGCCGTGATCCTCGGCCTCGCGGTCGGCGTCTGGATCGGCGGCTTCGACCTGATCTACGCGTGCCAGGACGTCGAGACCGACCGGGAGATCGGCGTGATGTCGGTGCCGGCCCGGTTCGGCATCCCGGCCGCGATCCAGGGCGCACGCGTCTGCCACGCGGTGACCACCGGCCTGTTCGTCTGGTACGCGCTGGCCACCGGAGCGGGCGCGTTCTTCTGGCTGGGCCTCGTGATCGTGGCGGCCGCCTTCCTCTACGAGCACTCCATCGTGAAGCCGCACGACCTGTCCCGCCTGAACCGCGCCTTCTTCCAGGTCAACGGATTCATCGGCATCGCCCTGTTCGCGTGCGCCCTGCTGGATCTGCTGGTGCGCGGGCTCACGGTCTGAATCCGGGCAGTGGCCGGATAGGCTCGACATCATGAAGCCAGGACAGACGCAGCGCCGGCCTTGGATCGTGGGGGTGTCCGGCGCGTCCGGTACGCCGTACGCGGCGGCGGTGCTGCGTTCGCTGCTGGAAGCGGGGGAGAGCGTCGACCTGGTCGTCAGCAGGGCCTCGCGGCTCACGCTGCTCGACGAGACCGGCCTCCCGTTCCGGGACGCCCACTGGCGGGAGGACCTGGGCGCGTGGCTGGCGCGGGGCGCGGACGGCAAGCCCGGCACCTTCACGGCCTTCGAGGAGCACCTCGACGCGGTACGGCACTGGAGCGCGGGCGACCTCGCGGCCGGGCCCTCGTCGGGCTCGTACCCGGTCAAGGGCATGCTCATCGTGCCGGCGTCCACGGCCTGTGTGGCCGGGGTCGCCCTCGGCCTCTCCAAGGACCTGCTCCAGCGGGCCGCGAGCGTCACGCTCAAGGAGCGGCGCAGACTGGTCGTCGCCGTGCGGGAGACCCCGCTGAACGGACAGACCCTGCGGCACCTGGTGGCCCTCGACGACGCGGGCGCGACGGTGGTGCCGGCCTCGCCGGCGTTCTACGCGGGCGCCACGCACATCCAGGATCTGGTGGACTTCGTCGCCGGGCGGGTCCTCGACGCGGCGGGTGTCGACCACGACCTGTACCGCCGGTGGAAGGGCGAACTCGGGAGCGGCTCCCGGGGCGACACCACCTGAGGATCCGGCAGCGGACCCTCGACGACCGGCCGGACCGTCGGGCAGCGCGAGAACGTCAGCACCATTCAGTAACTCTTCAGGCTTTTCGGACTCTTCGGAACTCTTCGGATTTCTTCAGACCTTTTCAGTGGAAGGCTTCGATCGCATGGACGCGGTGGACAGGCAGCTCATCCAGGCCCTGAGGGAGAACGGCCGGGCCTCGTACGCGGAGCTGGGGCGTCTCGTCGGCCTGTCGGGACCCAGCGTCACCGACCGCATCAACCGGCTGGAGGCGGCCGGCGTCATCATCGGGTACCGCGCGACGGTCGACTCGGCCTCACTCGGTCTCGGCGTCACCGCCCTGATCGGCATCTCGCTCTCCGACGCGGCCGACCACGAGGACGTGGCGCACCGGCTGCGCGACCTCGGCGAGATCGAGGACTGCTGGTTCATCGCGGGCGACGACTCGTTCATGCTCAAGGTGCGCTCCAGCGACGTCGACGGCCTGGAGAAGACCATCCGGCGTCTGTCGGGCACCAAGGGCGTCTCCCGGACCCGTACGACGATCGTGCTGTCGACGAAGTGGGAGAACCGGGTCGGGGAGCTTCCCGAGGAGGAGTGACGCGGGAGGGTCCGCGAAGCCCCTGGTGGGGCCGATCCCGCCCGGAGGCGGGGGAGTACGGTTGGCAGGATTCGTCACAGGGAGAGGTAAACGCATGGATGTCGGGCTCAAGCGCGAGCTGGAGGACAAGGTCCGGGCCGGTGAGCGGCTGACCCGCGAGGACGGCATCGCGCTCTACGAGTCGGACGACCTGGCGTGGCTCGGCGGCCTCGCGCACGAGGTGCGCACCAGGAAGAACGGCGACGTCGTCCACTTCAACGTCAACCGTCACCTGAACATGACGAACGTGTGCACCGCGTCCTGCGCGTACTGCTCGTTCCAGCGCAAGCCGGGTGAGAAGGACGCGTACACGATGCGCATCGAGGAGGCCGTCCGGCTCGCCACGGCGATGCGGGGCGAGAACCTCACCGAGCTGCACATCGTCAACGGCCTGCACCCGAACCTCCCGTGGCGGTACTACCCGCGCTCCCTGAGCGAGCTGAAGAAGGCCCTCCCGGAGGTCTCCCTGAAGGCCTTCACGGCCACGGAGATCCACCACTTCGAGACGATCTCGGGGCTGTCCGCCTCGGAGATCCTCGACGAGCTGATCGACGCCGGACTGGAGTCGCTGACCGGCGGCGGCGCGGAGATCTTCGACTGGGAGGTCCGGCAGCACATCGTCGACCACCGCACCCACTGGGAGGACTGGTCGCGCATCCACCGCCTCGCGCACGAGAAGGGTCTCAAGACCCCGTGCACGATGCTGTACGGGCACATCGAGGAGCCCCGGCACCGCGTGGACCACGTGCTGCGGCTGCGTGAGCTGCAGGACGAGACGGGCGGCTTCCAGGTCTTCATCCCGCTGCGCTACCAGCACGACTTCGTGGACATGAAGGACGGCAAGGTCCGCAACCGGCTCCAGGCGCGCACCCAGATGGCGACCGGCGCCGAGGCCCTGAAGACCTTCGCGGTCTCCCGGCTGCTGTTCGACAACGTCCCGCACGTCAAGGTCTTCTGGGTCATGCACGGTGTGCAGACAGCGCAGCTCGCCCTCCAGCACGGCGCCGACGACATGGACGGCTCGGTCGTCGAGTACAAGATCACGCACGACGCGGACAACTACGGGACGCCCAACAAGCTGACCCGCGAGGACATCCTCGACCTGATCCGTGACGCCGGCTTCCGCCCCGTCGAGCGCAACACGCGCTACGAGATCATCCGCGAGTACGACGGCCCGGACCCGGAGCGCCGCGAGTCGCCGCAGGCCATGCGGGTCTGACGTGGCGCTGCGCTTCGAGCTGGACCCGGCGGTCACCCCTGTCCTGCGGGACGGGGTGGTCGCCCTCTGGGCGGACGTCTCGAACGCGGGCGGCTCCGTCGGATTCGTGCCGCCGGTGACCGCCGCGGACGTGCGGCCCGAACTCGTGAAGCACTTCGTCGCGATGGCCGAGGGCCGCACCCGGCTGCTGGTCGGCCGGGACGAGGACGGCGAGGTCGCCGCGACCGCCTTCCTCACGCACAACACCCACCGGCTGATGAGGCACTGGGTGTGGCTCTACACCGTGATGGTGCACCCCCGTCACCAGGGCAGGGGGTACGGCCGGGACCTGCTCGCCGCGGCCGAGGAGGCCGCGGGCTCGCTCCACGGCGTCGAGGCGATCCGGCTGACCTGCCGGGGCGGCGAGGGCCTGGAGCGCTTCTACGCCTCCTGCGGCTACAAGGAGGTCGGCCGGGTGCCCGGCGCGATCCGGGTCGCGCCCGGCGAGGACCGCGACGACATCACCATGCTGCTGTCCCTCGGTCTGCGTGACTGAGGGCCGATCGACCCCCCTGCAAGATCGACGTCCTGGCGTGCTTCACTGGACGGTGGTCTTTGGGAACGTTCGGAACGGGAAGAGTGGATTGAGATGTTCCGCTACACACTGATGCGCCTCGGTATCTTCGTGGGCTGCCTCGTGGTCGTCTGGGGACTCGTCTACTCGGGTATCGCCCCGCGCGGCCTCGGCGACTCCAACTACATGTGGGTCGTCCTGCTCGCCCTGGTGATCTCCGCGCCGATCAGCTTCGTCGTCCTGCGCGGTGAGCGCGACCGTGCCTCGGCGCAGGTCGTCGCCCGTGTGGACCGCGCCAAGGCCAACCTGGAGCGCAACCGCAGCCAGGAGGACGAGGCCCTCGACGAGGCCGCCTCCGGCGCCGGCGGCCAGACCTCCTGATCCCTGCCCGACACCGCCGCGTGCCCGGCAGGGGGCGCGGCGGATCGTACGCTTGCCCGCATGGGTGCTGTGAAGAGCAAGCGGATGCCGCGCGCGGTACGCGAACAGCAGATGCTGGACGCGGCCGTACGGACCTTCGGGCAGCGGGGCTACCGTGCCGCGTCGATGGACGAGATCGCCGAACTGGCGGGTGTGTCCAAGCCGTTGGTGTATCTGTACCTGAACTCCAAGGAAGACCTGTTCACCGCGTGCATCCGGCGTGAGGCCGCGGCGCTGACCGCCGCCGTCCGCGCCGGTGTCCGCCGCGGACTGCCCGCCGACCGCCAACTCTGGGAAGGGCTCGGGGCGTTCTTCACGCACACCGCCGAGCACCCGGACGGGTGGGCGGTCCTGCATCTCCAGGCCCGTACGCACGGCGAACCCTTCGCGGCCGAGGTGTCCGCGATGCGCGAGGAACTCGTCCTGTTCGTCACGGAGTTGATCGTCGACGCCGCCCGGGAGGCGCACCGCGACCCGTCGCTGCCCGAACGGGAGGTCGCCGGACTGGCGGAAGCCCTGGTCGGCGCCGCCGAGTCGCTCGCCGCCTGGGCCAACGTCACTCCGGGCGTCTCGGCCCGGCAGGCCGCCGGCACCCTGATGAACTTCGCCTGGGCGGGCCTCGGCGACCTCATGCGCGACCGGCCGTGGATCCCGCCCCAGGCGGGCGGACAGGCCTAGCGGAGACGGCCGCCTCGAGAGGTCCGGGCGGTCCGGCGGCAGGACGGGTGAGGCGGCGCGTTTCACCGCCGCGCCGCCGCCCCGGTCACCCGGCGGGGGCCGCTGCCCCGCCCGTGTCCGTCCCCGGGGAAAGCGGTCGTACGTCGCCGGTGAGGTGGACGCGCTCGCCGGTGCGGAGTTCGAAGGCGCGACCCCGGGCGGCGTACGTCACCGTGCCCGGGAGCAGGACCGGCGCCCGGAAGTCCGCCCGTACCTCCACCGCACCCCGCGGGCCGTACTCGGCGAGGCAGCGGGCGACGGTCCACATCCCGTGCGCGATGGCGCGCGGGAAGCCGAAGAGGCGGGCCGTCAGCGGGTGCAGATGGATCGGGTTGCGGTCGCCGGAGATTGTGCCGTAGCGGCGCCCGACATCCTGCGCGAGCCGCCACTCGGCGAGCGGCGGCAGCGTACCCGGCCGCACCGCCGAGTCGTCCCCCGGCTCCTCCCGCACGGCCGGGCCCTGCCCGTCGGACGCCGGTCCCCGCGCCGCGTTCCCGAGAGCCTCCTCGCGCGTCCGGTGCCGGGCGAGATACGTGCTCCTCGACTCCCACACGAGCCCGCCGTCGGCCCGCGCCTCGGTCAGGACGGTCGCCTCGGTGCCGCGGCGGTGCGGTGCCAGTGCCTCGACCCGTACCGCGAGCTCGTACTCCGCGGTCGCCGTCGGCTCCTCGTACTGGGTGATCGCGATCGAGGTGTGCACCAGACCCAGCAGCGGGAGCGGGAAGTCGCGCCCCGCCATGATGCGCATGGCCAGCGGGAAGGCCAGCACGTGGGGATAGGTGACCGGCAGGACGTCCGGCCCGGTCGCGAACCCGCACACCCGCTCGTAGGCGGCGAGCCGGGCGAGGTCGACCCGTACGCCCGGCAGCACGAGCTGGGTGGCGGGGGCGGGGGCGTCCGGGCGGGGGCGCTTGAACGGGGAGAGCAGGGCGCCGCGCGCCAGCAGCGGGGTGAGGGAGGGCGGCGCGCTCAGCGTCCGGGTCGCGGGCTCGGGGCGGGTGGAGGGCTGCGTGGGCATCGGAGTCTCCGGGGTGGTGGGAGGTGCGGCTGCCGGTGGACGGAGGAGACGGGCCCTAGGCACCCAACAGGCTCTGGCCGCAGACGCGGACGACCTGGCCGTTGACGGCTCCGGACGCGGGGTGCGCGAGCCATGCGGTGGTCTCGGCGACGTCGACGGGCAGCCCGCCCTGGCCGAGCGAGTTCATCCGGCGGCCCGCCTCACGGATGAACAGCGGGACGGCCGCCGTCATCTTCGTCTCGATGAAGCCCGGCGCCACGGCGTTCACGGTGACCCCGTGCTCCGCCGCGGCGCGCGGCGCCAGCGCGCGCACGAGTCCGGCCACGCCCGCCTTGCTCGCGGCGTAGTTCGTCTGGCCCGCGTTCCCCGCGAGTCCGGCGATGGAGGCGGTGGCCACGATCCGCCCGCCGGACCGCAGCCCGCCCGCCGAGAGCAGGGCGTCCGTGCTGCGCAGCACGGACGCGAGGTTCACGTCGAGCACCGAACTCCAGCGCTCCGCAGCCATGTTGACCAGTCGGCGGTCGCGGGTGATCCCCGCGTTGTGGACGAGGACGTCGAGCCCCTCGGACGGCAGGGCCGCGAGGATCCGCGCCCCCGCGTCGGGGGAGGTGATGTCGAGGGCGAGAGCCGTTCCGCCCAGCCGCCCGGCGACCGCGTCGAGTTCGGGCGCCGCACCCGGCACGTCCAGGCACACCACCCGCGCCCCGTCCCGCGCCAGCGTGGCCGCCACCGCCTCGCCGATCCCGCGCGCCGCCCCGGTGACGAGCGCGGTGCGCCCGGCCAGGGGGAGCGCCCAGTCCTCGGGCGCGGTCACCTCGGCCCCGCCGCCGATCCCGATCACCTGGCCGCTCACGTACGCGGACTTGGGGGAGAGGAGGAAGCGCAGCGTCGACTCGGCGGCGATCGCGTCGGTCAGCCGCAGCAGCGTCACCGTGCGGCCGCGCCCGATCTCCTTGCCGAGTGAGCGCACGAAGCCCTCCAACGCCTGCTGGACCGCCGCCTGGTGGTGGTCGGCGGCGTCGATGGGCGCGCCGAGCACGATCACCCGGCCGCTGCCGGCGACCGACCGCACGACCGGGTGCAGGGCGGCGTGCACCTCGGCGAGCGTGCCGACGTCGGTGACACCGGTCGCGTCGAGGACGACGGCGACAGGCTGCTCGCTCTCCGCCCGCACCGTGAGCCCGGTCCTGCCCAGCACGGCGGCGAGGCCGTCCGGGCCGTCGAGCGAGGACTTGCCCGCGGTGAGGTGGAGCAACTCGCCCTCGAAAGAGGGGTGTTCGGCCGACCAGCGACGCAGCGCCGCCGGCTGGGGCAGCCCGGTCCGGCGGGTCAGGAAGCGGCCCGGCGCGGTGCCGGCGAAGCTCAGATAGCGGTCGGCCATTGTCCAACTCCCCATGCGGACGTAAATTTACTCCGGAGTAAGGTTACCCGGGGTAAGGGTATGTCAGGGCGAGGGGACAGGTCGAGATGAGACACCACGTTCTCCGGAAGGCGGTCCAGGGATGAGCGAGCGGGACGACAAGCGGGACGCGACGGCACCCGCGGTGACCACCGTCTCCGGCGCGGAGAGCCCCGCGGCCGGTGCGGAGAGCCCCGCGTCCGGTGCCGAGAGCCCCGCGGCCGGTGCGGAGGGCCCCGCGTCCGGTGCGCCGCACGGCCCGGGCCTCGCGCGGACGCGTCCCGTCGCCGTCGTCGGCGGGACCCGGATCCCCTTCGCGCGGTCCGACGGCCCCTACGCCACCGCCTCCAACCAGGAGATGCTGACCGCCGCCGTGGACGGCCTCGCGGAGCGGTACGGGCTCGACGAGCCGGGCGCGGTGGGGGAACTGGTCGCCGGCGCGGTCCTCAAGCACAGCAGGGACTTCAACCTCGCCCGCGAGACGGTCCTCGGCTCGAAACTCGACGCCCGCACCCCGGCGTACGACATCCAGCAGGCCTGCGGCACAGGTCTACAGGCCGTCATCGCGGCCGCCAACAAGATCGCCCTCGGCCAGACCGACTCGGCGATCGCGGGCGGCGCCGACACGGCCAGCGACGCGCCCCTCGGCGTGAACGACACGCTGCGCCGCATCCTCCTCGAAGTCCGGCGGGCGAAGTCGCCCGGCGCCCGCCTCAAGGCCCTGGCCCGGGTCCGCCCCGCGCACCTCGTGCCGGACATCCCCCGCAACGCCGAACCCCGCACGGGCCTGTCGATGGGCGAGCACGCCGCCGTCACCGCCCGCGCCTGGGGTGTGCCGCGCGAGGAGCAGGACCAACTCGCCGCCGCCAGTCACCAGCGGCTCGCGGCGGCCTACGACAGCGGACTGCTCAGCGATCTCGTCGTCCCCTTCCGCGGTCTCGACCGGGACCAGAACCTCCGGCCCGGTTCGACCGTCGGGAAACTCGCCACGCTCAGGCCGGTGTTCGGTCTCGACGCCCCCGAGCCGACGATGACGGCGGGCAACTCGACCCCGCTCACCGACGGCGCCGCCGTGGTGCTCCTCGCGAGCGACGCGTGGGCGAGCGCGCGCGGGCTGCCGGTGCTCGCCCACCTGACGGCGTACGAGACGGCCGCCGTCGACTTCGTCGAGGGAGACGTGGCGGGCGGCGAGGACGGACTCCTGATGGCACCCGCGTACGCCGTCCCGCGCATGCTGGAGCGGACCGGACTCGCCCTGTCCGACTTCGACTTCGTCGAGATCCACGAGGCGTTCGCCTCTCAGGTACTCGCCACCCTCGCCGCCTGGGAGAAGCGCGGCCTCGGCACGGTGGACCGCTCCCGCCTGAACGTGGCGGGCTCCTCGCTGGCCACCGGTCACCCCTTCGCCGCCACCGGCGCCCGCATCGTGGCGACCCTGGCGAAGCTGCTCGCGGAGCGGGACGCGCCCGGCCGCGGGCTGATCTCCGTCTGCGCCGCCGGAGGGCAGGGGGTGACGGCGATCCTGGAGCGCTGGTGAGACCGGCCCCGGGGCCCGGGGCCGGCCGGCGAGCACGGGACGCCCGCCGGCGGCCGATTCCCCGGGGAGCGCGGCCCGCGCACCGCCCCCGAGGGGACGCCCGCCGACACCCCGACGTCCGGGAGGCGCGGCCCGCACACCCGCCCACGCCCTCACGGCTACCCCGGGTAACTCGCACCCCGCCCGCCCCAAAGCGCCACAAACCCCACACGCGGGCGCCGTAGGATCCCCGGTCTCACCGGGTTGCCGACCCTGAACCCCCCACTCCCCAGGCTCGTATGAGGTTGCGTGCCCCGCGCTCCTCCGAGCCCACCCGCACACGCCTTGCACCCGCCCCGGCCGCCCGGCCGACAAGGAGCCGCCTTGTGTCCAGCACGTACGCCCACGACGCCGCCCCGCCGCTGCGGGAACCAGAGATCAGGCGACTGGACGGAGTCGTGCGCGAGGTCGCGGTACCGCCGCTCGTGGGGCAGGTGACGCACGGCTCCCTCGCCGACATCCCGTTCGACAACGCGGCGGCGGCTCCGCACGTGCCGGTCCTCAGCCGGAAGACACCCGACGGCGACCGCTGGACCGACGTGACCGCGGCCGAGTACGCCGACGAGGTCCTGGCCGTCGCCAAGGGCCTGATCGCCGAGGGCCTGGTGCCGGGCGACCGGATCGCCATCATGGCGCGCACGACGTACGAGTGGACGCTCCTCGACTTCGCCGCCTGGGCCGCCGGGCTCGTCACCGTGCCCGTCTACCCGACCTCCTCGGTCTTCCAGACCCGCTGGATCCTCCAGGACTCCGGAGCCGTCGCCATCGCCGTGGAGTCCGTGAGCCAGGCCGCGACCCTCGGACCCGAACGCCAGCACATCCCGGACCTGCGGCACATGTGGGTCTTCGAGAAGGGACACGTCGAGCGCCTCGCGGAGCTCGGCCGCAACGTCCCCGACCAGGAAGTCGCCGTCCGGCGCGGCGTGCTGGGCCCCGACACCCTCGCCACCCTGATCTACACCTCGGGCACCACCGGCCGCCCCAAGGGCTGCGCCCTGACCCACGGCAACTTCTTCGCCGAGGTCGACAACGCGGTGGAACTGCTCTACCCGATCTTCAAGTCCCGCACCCAGGACCCCGCTTCCACCCTCCTCTTCCTCCCCCTCTCACACGTCTTCGGCCGCATGGTCGCCGTCGCCTGTATGCGCGCCCGGGTGAAACTCGGCCACGCCCCGAGCCTCCAGACCGAGGAACTCCTCACCGACCTCGCCTCGTTCAAGCCGACGTTCCTGCTGGCCATCCCGTACGTCCTGGAGAAGGTCTACAACACCGGCCGCGCGACGGCCGAACGGATGGGCCGCGGCTCGTCCTTCGACCGCGCGGCCCGCATCGCCCAGAAGTACGGCGAGGCCGTCGAGGCCAGACAGCACGGCACCGGACCCGGACCGAGCCGGGGACTGCGCACCGCCCGCGCCCTCTACGATCCCCTCGTCTACCGCCGGATCCGCAACGCGCTGGGCGGCAGGGTCCGTTACGCCATCTGCGGCGGCTCCCCGCTCGGCCGCCGGCTCGCCGCCTTCTACGCGGGCGCCGGCATCGAGATCTTCGAGGGGTACGGCCTGACGGAGACGACCGCCGCCGCGACCGTCACGCCCCCGGTCAAACCCCGTCTGGGCACGGTCGGCTGGCCGCTGCCCGGCACCCGGGTCCGGATAGCCGCCGACGGCGAGGTCCTGCTGAGCGGCGAACAGGTCTTCCGCGGCTACTGGGACCCGAACGCGGGCGGGGTCGTCGACGCCGCCCCGGACGGCTGGTTCGCGACCGGCGACATCGGTGAACTCGACGACGGCGGCTACCTCACCATCACCGGGCGCAAGAAGGAGATCCTGATCACCGCGGGCGGCAAGAACGTCGCCCCGGCGCCCATGGAGGACTGGCTCCGCTCGCACCCCCTGATCGCCCAGTGCATGGTGGTCGGCGACCGCCGCCCCTTCGTCTCCGCCCTCATCACGCTCGACCCCGAGGGCATCACGCACTGGCGCCAGATGAACGGCAAGCACGGGGTTCCACCCGAACTGATCATGAACGACCCGGAGTTGCTCACGATCCTCCAGCGGGCGATCGACGAGGCGAACAAGCTCGTCTCCCGCCCGGAGTCCATCCGCCGCTTCACCGTCCTGCCCCGCGAGTTCACCGAGGCGGCGGGCCACCTCACCCCCTCGATGAAGCTGCGGCGCGCGGCGATCGCGGGCGACTTCGCCCGGGAGATCGAGGCGATCTACGCCGGGTAGTCAGTCCTGGCCCCCAGGACTCCGCCCGCGAGGAAGGCGGACCAGCTACCGGGGGAGAGCGCGAGCTGCGGCCCGCGGGGGTCCTTGGAGTCCCGGACGCGGACGGCCCGGGGGGAGGCGGCGACCTCGACACATTCGCCGCCCTCACCGCCGCTGAAACTGCTTTTGATCCAGGTGAGTTGCTCGGTGCTCATCGTTCTCCCAGCATCTTCTCGATCAGAGCCCGGGACTCTCCAGGGGCGAGAGCCAGCGCGCGCATGATCCCATAGCGGTCGGCGATTCTGCGGACCTCATCCGGGTCGGTGATCAGGCGCGGGTAACCCTGGATCTCGGTGTAAGCCACCTGAGCATGGGCCTTGGGGGTCAGCAGATTGAACGCCCCGTCCATGTTGGGGTGTTCCTCGTGGTCGGTCGGCATCACCTGAATCTCCACGTTGCGCATCTGGCCGAGGCGCAACAGCTGCCGCAACTGGTTCAGGTGGACGGAGCGTCCACCGTTCGGTCGTTGCAGTACGACCTCCTCCAAGACATAGCTGCACATCGGAGGGGGCCAGCGATCGAAGATCTGCTGCCGAGCCAGCCGGTCGGCTACACGCCGCTCGATGGTCTCCTCGTCCAGGAGAGGCCGCCGCTTGGAGAACACCGCCCGCGCGTACTCCTCCGTCTGCAGCAGCCCCGGCACGCCCTGGTTGGCGTAGAAGTGGAGCTCGACCGCCTCGCCCTCGAGTGCGGCGTAGCTCCGGTACCACTCGGGGTGCCGTGTGCGCGCCCTGCGCATGGCCTTGGTGACGGGCTCGGCGGCGGCCCGTAACAGCCCGCCCGCCGCGAGCACCTCGTCCGCCCGCTCCAGGAACTCGGGACGGGTGATCCGGACGCCCCGCTCCATGGCGGAGATGAGGTCGGGCCCGTACCCCAGGGCCGTGCCCAGTTCCTTCTGGGTCAGCCCGGCGCGCTCCCTGAGGATCTTCAGCTGCCTCCCGATCGCGGTGAACAGCTCGGTCGTCCCATCGGCCTGGGCCGGGGTCTCCGCGTCGGTCATGCGCGGTACCGCCTTCGTGGTCACGGTCGACGACTCGTACAGGACGCGACCACGGTCGTACGGTTCCACGGCGTCGGGCGGTCGCACCTGGCCAGCGTAGAGACGACCGACCACGCTCTGTCACGTGAACGCACATATCTCCACCCAGGGAGTCGCCGCGCAGGCGACGGAGTTCTCCCAGCGGCTCAGTTCCACGCGACGGGGCGCCCGGCTGGCCCGCAGGCTGGCGGTCCAGCAACTGCACGACTGGGGGGTCCCGCACGGGAGCGACCTCAGTGATCTCGTGGCCCAGGTCGTCGCCGAGCTGGCGGCGAACGCGGTCACGCACGGCCACGTGCCCGGCCGGGACGTCGAGCTGCGGCTGAGGCTCGCGGCCGACGGCGCGGTGCGGGTCGAGGTGGCGGACGCGCGGGGGGACCGGCGCCCGGTGACGCCCGGTGCCGGGGCGGACGCGGAGAGCGGCCGGGGCCTGCGGATCGTCGCCGCGCTCAGCTCGGCGTGGGGCACCGAGGACCGGCAGGTCGGCAAGACGGTCTGGGCCGAGCTGAAGGGCGCCGGCTGACCGGCCGGGGCAAAGGCAGGAGCCCCGCTACCGGCTGGCGCGGGGCTCCTTGGGTACTGCTATCAGTTCCGATCAAGGCATCGGCTCAGAGAGCCGAGTACTTACATCGGGGTGACGTTCTCCGCCTGCGGGCCCTTCGGACCCTGCGTGACGTCGAAGGAAACCGCCTGGTTCTCTTCGAGCGAACGGAATCCGTTCGCGTTGATCGCCGAGTAGTGGACGAAGACGTCCGGGCCGCCGCCTTCCTGGGCGATGAAACCAAAGCCCTTTTCGGCGTTGAACCACTTCACGGTTCCGGTAGCCATAAGCCCTCCTTGGGCCCAAAGGGTTGCCCTGCTCCAGAACCTGCGATTGTGTAAACAACTGCATACGTCTGAAAACGACGAGAGCCCGCGGTCACATGCTCCGCAGGCTCTGTACTGCAAGGGAAACCAAACTGCAACTTGCGGGCGAGCCTAGCACGCAGGCACCCGAAAGCAATAGGGGGAAAGATCACGCCACCGCGAACTTTCGCCCGGACGGACGAGCGGCCTGACGTGCGTTGACTTCGTGGTGTCACAAGGGTTGACACCAGGGGGCCGGACGGTTTCCGCCACCTATGGCCCACCCTGAATCCTGGACCGTAACTCATGGGGTCTAGCCTCGCGATGTGGACAATTCTCGCACCCGGCCGCGCGTCGGCCACATCCAGTTCCTGAACTGCCTGCCCCTGTACTGGGGGCTCGCGAGAACGGGCACGCTCCTCGACTTCGAGCTCACCAAGGACACCCCGGAGAAGCTCAGCGAGCAGCTGGTGCGGGGTGATCTCGACATCGGCCCCATCACGCTCGTCGAGTTCCTCAAGCACGCCGACGAGCTGGTGGCCTTCCCGGACATCGCGGTCGGCTGCGACGGCCCCGTGATGTCCTGCGTGATCGTCTCGCAGGTCCCGCTCGACCAGCTGGACGGCGCCCGCGTCGCCCTCGGCTCGACGTCCCGTACGTCCGTCCGGCTCGCGCAGCTGCTGCTGGCCGAGAAGGTCGGCGTCCAGCCGTCGTACTACACCTGCCCGCCCGATCTGAGCCTGATGATGCAGGAGGCCGACGCCGCCGTCCTCATCGGCGACGCGGCGCTGCGGGCCAACCTGCTGGACGGGCCGAAGTACGGACTCCAGGTGCACGACCTCGGCACGCTGTGGAAGGAGTGGACGGGCCTCCCGTTCGTCTTCGCGGTCTGGGCGGCGCGGCGCGACTACCTGGAGCGCGAGCCGCTCGTCACCCGCAAGGTGCACGAGGCCTTCCTCGCCTCCCGCGACCTCTCGCTCGACGAGGTCTCCAAGGTCGCCGAGCAGGCGGCCCGCTGGGAGGCCTTCGACGAGACGGTCCTGGAGCAGTACTTCACGACGCTCGACTTCCGTTTCGGCGGCCCCCAGCTGGCGGCCGTCCAGGAGTTCGCGCGCCGTGTCGGTCCGACCACCGGCTTCCCGGCGGACGTGGACGTACGGCTCCTCCAGCCCTGAGACGCCCACAGTCGGGGGGCTCCGGAGGCGCACGGCACTACGCTGCTGGGCAGTGTGTACGGGGGAGGGGTGATCCGTGGGTGCCATGCAGCCACTCGGCGTCGACGAGCCCACTGTCGTGGGGCCCTACCGGCTGCTCGGCCGGCTGGGCTCCGGTGGCATGGGCCGCGTGTACCTGGGCCGCAGCGCGGGCGGACGGACGGTCGCGGTCAAGATCGTGCATCCGCACTTCGCGCTCGACGAGGAGTTCCGGGCCCGCTTCCGCCGCGAGGTCGACGCGGCGCGGCGGGTCGGCGGTGCCTGGACGGCCCCCGTCCTCGACGCGGACCCCGAGGCGCCCGTGCCCTGGGTCGCCACCGGCTACGCGGCCGGGCCCTCACTGACGGCGGCCGTCGCGGACGGCGGTCCCCTCCCGGTCCACTCCGTGCGCGCGCTCGGCGCGGGACTGGCCGAGGCCCTCACGGCGGTCCACGCCCTGGGCCTCGTCCACCGTGACGTCAAGCCGTCCAACGTGCTGCTGACCCTCGACGGCCCCCTGCTGATCGACTTCGGGATCGCCCGGGCCACCGACGGCACCGCCTCCCTGACCTCCACCGGCGTCTCGGTCGGCTCACCCGGTTACATGTCGCCCGAGCAGATCCTCGGCAAGGGCGTCACGGGCGCCGCCGACCTCTTCTCCCTCGGCGCCGTCCTCGCGTACGCGGCCACCGGCCAACCGCCGTTCCCCGGGGACTCGTCCGCCTCCCTCCTCTACATGGTGGTCCACGAGGAGCCCCGACTCGACTCCCTGGACGGCGAGTTGCGTGACCTGGTGGCGGCCTGCCTCGCCAAGTCGCCGACGGAGCGGCCCACTCCGGCCGAGGTCGCGGTCCGTCTGGCACCGCAGGGAGCGGCCCGGCTTGTGACGGCGGGCTGGCTGCCGGGCGCGCTGGTGGAACAGGTGAGCCGAAGTGCCGTACAACTGCTGAACCTTGAGGCCACCGGGGCCGGGGACGCCCCGCCTTCCGGGCTGGTGGGGTTCAGCAGTCCGGCGGTGGATGCCGGGGGTGCCGCGGGCACGGGGCCCGGTGCGAGTGCCGCGGGGACGGGTTCCGGGAACGGGTTCGGTCCGCCGGGCTCCGGGTTCGGGGCGTCCTCGTCGACGCCCGGGTTCGGTCCGCCGCCGCCGGGCTTCGGCCCGCCGCCCACGATGCCCCCGTACCTTCCGGGGCAGCGCGATACCGGGGGCGCGGGGCCCCAGGACGCCGTGCACCGTGAAGGGGCGCCGGAGAACGGGCCGGCGCGGGACCGGCCGGGCAAGGTCTCCGTCAGCGTCGCCGCGACCAGCGCGCCCGGGACGGACGGCCGGGGCCGCCGGATGAGCTGCACGGTCGCCCTCGCCGTGGCGGGAGCGCTGGCGGCCGTGACCGTCGGCTCGGCGTTCCTCTTCGACCTGCTGCCGGGCGGCGGCACGGACGGCCAGGACAGCGCGGCCGGCCCCGCTCCGACCGCGCGGGGGAGTCGGAGCGCTCCGTCCACCCCGGGCCCGTCGTCCGGGGCGACCGCCGCCGAGCCCGCTCCCACGCGGAGCACGCCCGGTGCGACCGGGCAGGCGTCCGCCGTCCCCGCCGGCTACCTCGGCACCTGGGAGGGCGACGCGCTCGCACTGGAGGGCACCCTGCCGATGGGCACCTTCCGCGTCACCGTCCACCAGGCCGCGGTGGGACAGGAGTTGGGCACCTTCCGGCAGACCGACCAGATCGGCGGCATCTGTGACGACACCCTCATCCTGAAGAAGGTCACCGCGAAGCAGCTCGTCGCGACGAGCGTCGCCGACAAGTCCAACCGCGACGTCTGCACCACCGGCCGCCACGAGGTGCGGCTGACCCCGGGCCCCGGCACCCTCACCTACGAGACGGACAACGCCGACGCGGGAGACCCGGTGGCCCGGATGACCAAGGTCGGGTAGGAGCCCGGGCCCGCGGGAGACCCGGTGGCCGGGTAGGAGCCCGGGCCGCGCGCGGGCCGGTGGGGCGGGGTGTGGTGCTCGCGCGGGCCGGTGGGGCGGGGTGTGGTGCTCGCGCGGGCCGGTGGGGCGGGGTGTGGTGCTCGCGCGGGCCGGTGGGGCGGGGTGTCGTGTTCGCGCGGGCCGGTGGGGCTGCCTCGATCAGGAGGGCGGCCGGGTCCTCTCGCGCAGGCGCGTGACCCTGGCCGCCACGGCGATCAGCGCCGCCGAGACCAGCACCGTCGACAGCAGCCCGACCGCCCAGACCCAGGGGTACTGGACATGCACCCAGCAGGCCTCGCCGCGGCTGTGGCACGCGCCGCCCCAGTCGCTCCGGTGCTTGGGACGGAAGCCCGCGAACACGACCAACGCCCAGAGCAGGCAGCCGGCGACGCCGGGCAGCGAGGCGACGGCCCAGCCGAGTGAACGGAGCGCGCTCGTACGCCACTTCATCCGGGACAGCGTCGTCGTCACGACGGCGAGCCCGATCGGCGCGAGGGCGCCGACGGCGGCGGCGAAACCGTATCCGCCACCGGGTACGGCCGGGGCCACCCGGCCCCAGAGAACGTGCCCCCAGGCCATGCCCAGGAGAGCGAACCCGACGATCCCCGCCATGCCGACCAGCATCACGAGACAGCCGAACCACGACTCCCCGCGGGAAGCCTTCTCCTTCGCCTGCGACCACGCCGACGCCCGCTGCCGCACATGCTCGTATCGCAGCGCCGCCCCGGCCGCCCTGCGCCGTTTCGGCCTCGCCGACCCGCCCACCGGACCTCCTCGTACCCCTCGTACCCGCGCCCCTGCCCCCCGTCGGGTCACATCGGCGTGGTCACCGTCAGCGGCTCGCCGTCGCCGAGGTGCAGCAGGCCCTTGCCGGGTGCGACCGGACCGCCGACCATGCTGCGGTTGGTGCGGATGCCGATCAGCTCGCCCGCGGAGGAGTCCTGCGGCGACAGCAGGATGCCGCGGCGGCCCTTCTTCATCTCGACCTGCCAGCCGGAGAAGCCGCTGCACACGTCCTCCTCGTCGCCGGCGATGACCAGTCCGAGGCCGCGTTCGGCGCCGCGCTGCACGATCCGCTTGAAGACCGTCTCGGCGTCGCAGTCCTCCAGGACCTCACCGTCGTCGACCAGGACCACGACCGGCTCCTCGCGCGACGCCGAGTCGATCGCCTCGCGCAGGTCGTCACTCTCGATGTCGTCCTCGTCGAACACCTTCAACACGCCCTCCTCGCCGTCCAGTTCGCGCAACGGCGACGGGCGGGGCGCCGCGATGACCAGCCGGACCCCCTGGGCCAGGTACGACCGTGCCATGTTCATCAGCGTCGTACTGCGGCCCGACTTGGCGGGCCCCGCGATCACGAACGTCGGCACACCCTGGGACAGGTCGGGGCCGAAGCCCATGATGTCGTCGCCGCCGATGCCCACGAGACCCCACAGCTTGGAGCGGGAGGCGTCCGGGTCGCGCATCTCCCAGGCGTCCGCGAAGTTGATCCGCGTCGGCAGCACGTCGACACGGAACGGACGCCGGTCGCGCGGCAGTTCGGCGTCCCGCGCGGCGGCGGCCTCGCCGATCGCGGCGAGGGCCGCGGCCTGCCCCTGCCCCGTCGCGTCCTCGGTGAGCAGCGCGAACTGGGTCTCGGTGCCGTGCTCGTTGCGGTAGCCGCGGCCCGGCGGGATCTCCTCGGGGATCTTGCGGGCGTTGATGCCGATCAGCGAGAAGTCGGAACGGTCCGCGAGCCGCAGGCCGTACTTGTCCTCGGTGAGTGAGCCGATCCGGGTCGAGAGGATCTGCCGGTCACCCGTCATCACCATGTGCAGGCCGACGCTCGCGCCCTCGCGCATCATCGCGGTCAGCTGGTCGGTGAGGTCACCGTGGTCGTACTCGCCGAGGGTGGGCAGCCAGCCCTCCCAGCGGTCCAGCAGCACCACCAGGTGCGGCAGCCGCTCGCCCTCCGGCACGGCCGCCCGCTGCTCGCCGATGTCGGCGAACCCCTTGTCCGCCAACAGGTCCTGCCGGCGCGTCAGTTCACCCTTGAGACGTGCGATGAGACGGACCACGCGCTCGGTCTGGTTGCGGCCCACGACGGCACCGCAGTGCGGCAGCCGGGTCAGCGCGTTGAGCGCGCCGTTGCCGCAGTCGATGCCGTACAGGTGGACGTCGGCCGCCGAGTGGGTGCGGGCCAGTGAACCCGCGATCGTGCGCAGGATCTGGGAGCGGCCACTGCGCGGGGCGCCGCCGATGAGCAGGTGCCCGAAGGAGGCGAAGTCCACCACCACCGGCCGGCGGGCCTGGTCGGCGGGTAGGTCCTCGACGCCGTACGCGGCGGGGGCCAGCTTGCCGGGGCCGCCCGCGAACGCGGGCACCGGGACCTCGTCGAGCAGCAGCGTCTCGGACAGCGCCGGCAGCCAGGGGCTGTGCTGCTGCGGGATGCCGAGCACGCGGTTGGCGTCGCGGACGGCGTCGACCAGCACCTTCAGGTCGGTGATCTCCTCCTCCTCGCGCTGCTCGGCCTTCGGCTTGACCAGCGCGGCCCGCCCGAGGTCCTCCCAGCCCAGCGGCCCGGCCCAGGGCGCGAGCGCCGCGGGATCGGCGGCACCCGGCCGCCGGCCACCGACACGGCCCGACTGGAACGGCACCAGCGAGGCGTGCCCGAGCCGGACGTACGCCCGGCCCGGCGTGCTCTTGGAGATGTGCCCGGCCTCGGGGGAGTCGATGACGTCGCTGGACTCGCCGCCGTCGGTCACCCGCAGCGCTATCCGCAGGTTGGTGTTGGCCCGGATCTCCGGGGAGACCACACCGCTCGGGCGCTGGGTGGCCAACAGCAGATGGATGCCGAGCGAACGGCCTCGCTGGGCGATGTTGACAAGACCCGTCACGAAGTCGGGCAGGTCGCGCACCATGGAGGCGAACTCGTCGATGACGATGAGGAGTCGGGGAACGGACGGGTGCGAGGAATCACGGCGTACGAGGTCCTGGTAGTCCTCGATGTCCTTGGCGTCGGCCGCGGCGAGGATGTGCTCGCGCCGCTTCAGCTCCGCGCCCAGCGACTCCAGGGCCCGCTCGACGAGGTGGGCGTCGAGGTCGGTCACCATGCCCACGGTGTGCGGCAGTTTGACGCAGTCCTTGAAGGCCGAGCCGCCCTTGTAGTCGACGAGGACGAACGTCATGTTCTCCGGGGTGTTGGACACCGCCAGCGACGCCACGATCGTCTGGAGCAGCTCCGACTTGCCGGAACCCGTCGTACCGGCGATCAGCCCGTGCGGCCCGTCGCGCCGCATGTCGATGCCGAACGGACCGTCGTACGACTCACCGATGACGGCCATCGTCGACTGGCCGCCCATCCGCCAGCGCGCGGTGATCGCGTCACTGGTCGGCGGCTCCAGCTGGAGCACGTCGAGCAGCCGGCTGGCACCGGGCAGCGCCGAGTCCTCGGTCTCCCCGCTGATGTCACGCAGCGGGGACAGGGCGCGCGCGAGCCGTCCGCACCAGGCCGCCGACACGAAGTCCGGCCGTACGTCCTTGACCCGCGCGATGCCCGTCTGCTGCACACGCAGCCGCAGTTCCAGCGGCTTGCCCGCACCGGCGGCGGAGTCGTCGGGCTCGGCCGCGTGCCAGGCGTGGAAGGACGGGAAGCCGCCGGGTGCCGCCGGTGCGGCGGGCGCCGTGCGGGCGGGCTGCCACGCGGCCGCGTGCTCCTCGGGCTTCGGTTCCGCGATCACGATCGCCTGGCACTCGCCGGGCAGGAACCGCTCCTCGGCGTCCAGGCAGAGCGCGTACATCGACATGGCCGGACCCTCGCGCAGCAGCCGCACCACACCGGGCATGGACCGCAGCCGGCGCGAACCGTCCCACACGACGACGATGTCGGGGTCGCTGAACGACGCCTTGTTGCCGTTGGCCCGGGCGGCCTTCTGACGGGCGTCGAGGAGCTGGGTCAGCTCGCCGATCCGGGCGCCGACGGTCTCGGCGTCCGTGCCGATGAGCACGTTGGCGTCCTGCGCCCCGGCGGGCCGGCTGTGCGGCAGCCAGCGCACCCAGTCCCAGCTGTCCCGGCCGCTGTTCTCGGTGAGGACGTAGAACTGCACGTCCAGCGGGCTGTGCAGCACCGCGGCCTGGGCGACGGCCCAACGCCCCAGTGCCTGGGCCGAGTCACCGGGTCCGGCGATGCCGACGACGCCGCGCTCGGCGAGCGGGAGGGCGACCGGCGCGTCCTCGATGGTCCAGGTCACCTGGCGCTTGTGCTCGTCCTGCTCCGGGTCGTCGAGCACGACCTCGGACGGCATCTGTCCGGTGCCGACGCGCAGCAGCAGATGATCGGCGTCGGTGCGGCGCCGCTCCCACAGCCGGGTGCGCGGGCCGGTGCCCAGCGACAGCACGGCCGCCGGGTCGGGTATCGCCTGACGTCGGTCGAGCCGCTCGGCGGCCAGGGCCTCCTGGGCGTCGTTCTCGATCCGCTCCTTGTGTTCCTTGTACTCCTTGACCTGCTTCGCATGGGACTTGCGCCCCTGCTTCTTGTCCATGAAGTAGTTGCCGAGCATGATGAGCGGGCTCAGCAGCGCCATGATCATGTAGTACCAGCGCCCGAAGACCATCACCATGACGACCGCGCTGACCAACGGCGTCAGCGCCATCAGCCAGGGCAACGGCCGTGCCTCGTAGTCCCGTACGGGACTGGGCAGCCGGAACTTCGTCTCCCGCTCCGGCGGATGCAGCCGCGGCGGCCGGTTGTAGTCGAGGCCCGCACCGTCCTCGGACCACTTGAGAGCGGCGTTCGGCGGCGAGTAACGGTCCAACTGGAGCAGGGTGTTGCCGACCGCGACCTGACCGCCCAGGGGCCAGGAGTCGCCGTCGAGGGAGGCGAAGAGCTCCCCGTCGAGCCGCACGCCACTCTTCCGGTCGCCGTCCTCGCCCTGCTCCCGGCCCTCACCCGCTTTCTCGCCATGGACGTCGAGACGACAGGTTCCATCCGTTGCAACTGACAACGTCAGCGCGCGGGCGGGCAGTTCGGGATCGTCGATCCGGATGTACGAGGCGGCGCCGCTGCCGATGTCGTAGCGGCCGATGCCGAGCCGGTGCACGGCGCCCGCGGCGGGACCGCCGGCCACCCGCAGTTCGACGAGCCCGGTCGGCTCGCCGGGCAGACACCCGGCGGGGTCGTGAAGGCTGACGACGGCACCCTCGCGCAGCGGGGAGGTGCCGATGGTCGCGCCGGGATCGACGGGATACCCGTCGACGTACGCGACGGGCGCACCGCCGCCCGCGGCACCCTGATGGTGCCCGAGCGGGATGATCTGCGCGCCACCGCCGTACCCGACGTGCTCGGCCAGTTCCTTGGCGATGTCCCCCACCGAGGACTCGGGATCCGCGTCAAGAACGACGTCGGCGGTGGCCCCGCCGAGCGGATCGACGACGGTCAGAGTGAGCCGCACGCTCGTCCTCCCCCAGACACCCGCGGCCGCTTCCGGAACGCGGGCCACAGTGCCCCCGACGATATCCGCTCACGCCTTCCCGCAGGCAACGGGCGGTGTGAGGGAACGACGAAGGCGGCCCCGCACCCCGGCCCGCAAGGCGTCCGGGCCCCACCTCCGGCACTCCCTCTGGTGCGGGCTCGTGACAGAACCGGGGTGTGCTCCTGCAAGCGTCGTAAGTAAGCTGCATGCTCAATGCGGACGATCGCATCATCCGCACCAGGAGCCACGGGGGTTGGCCCTGCGGCGAGTTGAGTATGGAGGACGCCACATGGCCGGCGGCAAAGACGCAGACATCACTTACGAGAAGATGCGGGGCGCTGCTAAGCGACTGGGCCACGAGAAGGAAAAGATGGAGGACAAGCTCCACGGCCTCGACAGCTACATCGACGGCCTGGTCGCCGACGGCTACACCACGTCCAAGGGCTCCCAGGCCTTCGACGACTCCTTCAAGGAGTTCACCAAGGGCATGAAGGACACCCTCGAGGGCCTCAAGGGCATGGCCAAGTTCCTCGAGGACGCCGCGAAGGCGTACGAGGACCTGGACGACCAGCTGGCCAAGGGTGTCAAGGGCTGACCAAGCCCGAGTCGTACGACGCAGCCCGAGTTCGATGGGGCATCCACGGGGTGCCCCATCGAACTGCGGTGTCGGACACCGGAGCCTCGGTCGGACTCCGCGTGTGACCGGCGCAGCGGGCAGGTATGGAGTTCCGGGGGTGAGCCGGTCGTGATGCCGGGCATGACGACCGGGCCCGATGTCGGGTGGCCGTGCTGACGGACTCTGTACGGCCCCTTTGCACTTCATTGGTTGCTGGCTCGAAAACCCGTGCATGAGGGTGGAGGGCGGCCGCCGTGAGGTGGGTGTGCCGCATGAGGCAGCCCGCGGTGGCTGCCGGAAGGCACACGGGGGTGGCAGTGGCGGATCACATCGCGGTGTCCACGTCGGAGCTGCGGGACATCAGCCGCTCCGTCGCGAAGCTCAAGTCGCACTTCGAGGACGCCAAGGACCTGGTCGACTCCTACGACGCGGAGATGGGTTCGAGTGATGTCGCCGACGCCCTCGACGCGTTCGCGGACGACTGGAAGAAGAAGCGCAAGCAGCTCTGCGAAGGACTGGAGTTCCTCGGCAGGACGGCGGGCGAGGCGGCCAAGGCGTACGACGGCCTGGATCAGCATCTCGCCGACGCCCTGCTCAAGTCCCAGTCCGGCAAAGGCGGCGGCAAGTGAGCGACGACTTCTCGGGCGTCGACTGGCAGACCGCCCGCTATGACGACCGGGAGTTCACTCCGGGTGACCCCTACGAGGTCGCCCGGCTCGGCAAACGCATCGCCGACACCGCCGCCCTCATCGAGGACCAGGCGACCAAACTTCACAATCTGGTCGACGGGAACGGGTGGGACTCCGACGCGGGCCGTGCGTTCCAGCAGCAGACCGAGGACACCGTCGGTCTGCTGACCGCGTCGCACCACCGGTACGCGGCCGCCGCGGACGCCCTGGGCTCTCGGGTCGGTTCCGCTCCCTCCGACGAGCACCAGCACAGCGACTGGGCCACCGCGCTCGACCACGCGCAGGACCTCGTGCGGGACGCCTTGAAGAAGGCCAAGGCCGCCGACGCCGACAGCAGTCACTGCCGGCAGCAGATCGACCAGCACCCCGGGCCCGACGACCACCCGGACAAGAAGAAGCTGGACAAGCAGAAGGAGTGCGCCGACGGGGACCTGGAGGACGCGAAGACGGCCCTCCGGCGGGCCCTGTCGTACCGGGACACGCAGGCCGGGTACGCCGAGGCGGCCATCCACGACGCGGTCGAGCACGACGGACTGAAGGATCCCCAGCACCACTGGTGGGACAACTGGAAGGACTGGGTCGCGGACATCGGGCACTGGGCCGGAGTCGCGGCAGCCGTCCTCGGCGTACTGGCCCTCGTCCTCAGCTGGGTACCGGTACTCGGCGAGGTGCTCGCTGCCCTCGCCCTGATCGCCTCGGTCGTGGCGCTGGTCTGCGACACGATCTCCGCCCTCGACGGCAAGGGCACATGGCTTGACGTCGCCATTGACGCCGTCGGTGTGCTCTCCTTCGGCGCCGGCCGAGTGCTGGGCACGACAGCCAAGGAGGCCGCTGTCGCCGCTCGCGGGTCCTCCGCCCTGAAGGACGTACAACTGGCGAAGGACGTGGGCCTGAATCCGGCGGCGGCCCGGGGCCTCGCCGAAGCGCTCAACGGGGTCAAGCCCGGCCAGATCGGCAAGGCACTCGCCGAGGGACCGGCGGAACTGCTGCCCCGCATGAAGTCCGTGGTCAAGGAGTCCCTGAACGTCAGGGCGTACGTCAACGACATCCGGGTCGCGGCGGGCCAACTCCCGGGCGAGGACAGCCTGGTGACCGCCGCCGCGCCGAAGTTGGCGCAGATCTCGGGATCCTCGTTCAAGACCATGGCGCAGGCCGGAAAGGCCCTCTACATCGGCAGCCAGACCCTGCCGCTCGCCCTCGGCTGGTCCAACCTGGCGCCCGTCGGAGAGGGTGAGACGAAGGCCACCGGGCCGAACCTCCTGAGCGGACTCAAGGAGATCCCCGGGATCGGGGCCGGCGGCATTCCCTTCTACAACTGGACATGGAATGCCGGTGGTTGAGACAGACGATCAATGTCGGCGTCGCAGGGGCCCAGGCACCGAACCCCTCCAGCGGTTGACGGAGCAGGGGGCCCGGTCGTGACGGGGAGGGATGGCGAGGAGTCGATCGACGCACTCTTCGCGGGCCTGCCGGAGGACGGGCGGCGAACGCTCGAGCAGATCGGCATGGGACTGCCCGAGTTGCGCCGCATGGCCGCACAGGACGGCGGAACGGCGCGCGTGCGTGGCGTCCTCTCCGAATTCACCGCCCAGCAGGAGCCACGGCGCCCCGGCGACGACGAGGGCCCGCCGGTGCGTGCCGCCGTACGGCCCTGGGCGCTGCTGCTCGCGGTCGCTGTCGCGGGTGTCGTCCTGACCGCGCTACTCACCCTCGTGATCCATGAGACGGCGGTACTGGTGGGCGTGGGCTGCGGCCTGGCCGTGCTCTTCACGGCGTTGAGGACCCGCGAGTCGCGCGGAGGACTGGCACTGCGATGGATCACCGTCGCGGCGTACGCCGCCCTCGTGTTCACCGTCTCCTTCAACACCCAGCAGTGGTATCTGAAGGCCCGGGGAGCCGAGCAGACGGTGACGATCGCCGCACCGCTCCACCAGTGGACCCACGGAACCCGGGAGACGTACTGCAGGGTCAGGCTCAGCGACGGCTCCGTGCACCAAGTGCTCGACAACAGGGAGAAGTGCGCCGACCGCGTAGGTCTCGACGACACCGCCGTCGTCGACCCGGCCGGGCACTACCGGCCCTTCCTCGGGACGAGGTCCGACATCGGGGGCACAGCCGGCGCGATCGCGGCGCTGGGCGCGGCCGCGGTGCTGATCCTGGCTCCGGTGAGCGCCGTGGTCCTGGGACGGCGGGGGCCGCGCACGGGGCGACCGCGCGCGGGGCGGACAGGCGGACCCGGTGCGTGACAGTGGCGAAGTGGGCTGAGTGAGCAAAGAGAGTGATCCGGCGATGACGGGCGACGCGGGACAGAGTACGGCTGCTGAGCAGACCGGGACCAAGACGGCCGGCGACCACGGTACGACGGTTGCCGAAGAGCCGATAGGCGGAACCAGTACGGACGCGGAGACACACCCGATACCCCCGACCGACTACCGTCTGGCCGTCCCCGAAGGCTGGGAGCGTGTCGTCCTGGACCCGGACCGCTGGCCGCACCGGATCGACAAGCTCGTCAACCGTGGCCTGCGCAGAACCCGGGCCACCCCCCAGCTGAAGGCCGCGCTCGCGGAACGCGTCCGGGCACAGGCCGAAGCGGCACACGCGAACGGCGGGGTCGAGATGTACCTCGTCAACCAGGTGATCGGCCAGGTCCCGGTGTCCGCCGGGCTCGTCGTGACCCTCCTCCGGCCACCGCCCGGCACCGAAGCCGGGGATCTGTCCGACACCGCTCTGTCGCTCGCCGTCGCCGGCGCAGACGTCCGCACCGTCGACCTCCCCGCGGGCCCGGCCGTACGCCACCTCTACCGCCGAACGCCCTCGCCGGACGACCCGGACGGCAACAGGCTCACCGTCACGCACCTCGACGTCCACCTCGCCGTACCGCGCAGCGAGCAGCGCCTGTTGCTCTCCTTCTCCACCCCGATGGAGCCGCTGGCGGACGCGCTGGTGACGCTCTTCGACTCCATCGCCCGCACTCTCCAGTGGATGGCCTGATGCCCGAGTACGCCGCTTCCACCGTCCACATGAAGGCGCCGGACGGCGCTGTGACCCTGCCCGTGCGCGGCGCGGTCGACCTGGACTCCTGGGCTCACGAAACCGCCCGCCTCCGGGCCGGCCACGATGCCGACGCACGGTTGACCGAGGCGCTGGCCGTCGAACTGGGCGAGGCGGCGGCCGACGCCCGCACCCGCGCCCCGATCGTCGCGCTCTCGTACGTACCCGATCCCCGTCTCGGGGAGCTGGCCCGCGTCGAACTCTCGGCCCTGGTCGCCGACGACACGTACCCCACGGTGACGGTGGACCTCCTGCACCGCTACCTGGCCACACCGACCAGCATCTCGTTCCGCCCGCCCGAGGCCGAGCGGCGCACCCTGCCCATCGGGCCCGCCGTCCGAGTGCGCCACGCGTACGTTCAGGAACCCGACCGCGACGGAACGGGCACCATCCTGGAGACCTGCGCCTACGGCATCTGCCCGGACGAGAAGTGGGGCCTCGTCCTCCTCACGTCCTGGCGAGCCCTCGCCCACACCGACGCGCTGTGCGCGCTGACGGACGGCCTGGCGGAATCGGTCACGGTGACGGGTGGGGGGTGAGATCGGTCGAGGGGGCGGGCCGGTTCGCGCCGCGCCGGCGTGGACGAGGGAGCCGGCCGTCGGGATGCCTCAGAGATCGCCCGGCTCGAAATTCACGTGTTCACCGTTCCGTCCCATGATCTTGAGCCTGGGATCACTGCCGCCGCGTGGGTCGGGAAGGGGCTCGTACGGCACTTCGATCGTGAAGTTCCCGCTGGGTCGCCGCGTCACCACAGCGCGGCTGGAGGGACGTACGACGGAAAAGGCCGTGACGGTCTCTTGCTGTCCGGAGGTCAGCTCTTCGTACGGAACATGTTCCGAGGTGTAGGAGAGATGGCGCAGAACCTCCCAGTAGCCGTTGGTCTCCGGCGGGGCGAGCCTGCACCACGATCCGTCGGTGAAGGTGATCACGGCTTCGAGGCCCACCTTGGAGAAGGTCCGGCGTTCGACGTTCGCGATGTCGGCCCGGTCCGTCTGCCAGAGCACTTCGTCCTGGGTGGTGTCGTCGTCGGGGAAGCCGATGACGAGCAGGCGGCGGTCCGTGACGACGACATGGGTGCGGTAGTTCTCAGGACACCGGCTCGGATCGAGCTGCCACGGGAGGGTGCGGGCGAGCGTGCCAGGTGCCGCCCACATGACCGGGAAGTCGTCGATCTCGTTCTCGCGGTCGCGTGAGCGGCCGGTGCCCCTGGGGCTGCTGCCGGCGCTCCCGGCCGCTGCCAGGGCCTCCACCGCCGTCAGGACGACGAGAGCGGCGAGTCGAGCGCCGAACGCTCCTGTCGCGCGGGCGCGCCGTTCCGACGCGGAGAGGACGGTGAACGTCGGACCTTCGGGCCACCCGGCCAGGTCCTTCTGGATGTCGTTGCGCTCCGTGTCCCGGAACCAGCGCATACCGGAGACAGCCCTGTCCGAGCCGGTCGCGAAACGCCCCGGGGTCCGGGCCAGGCAGGTCTCACCGGGGGAGGGGTGCCAGGTGGTCATGTACGAGGTGCCTTCAGTGGAAGTAGTGCGGCGTCGCGTCGGGGCCCACCCATTCAGATGTCGCCCTTCTGATACCGGGCGTTCTCGCCGTCCGGGTCCATCAACTTGATGGCTGCGCTGACAGTGCCGAAGGTGGGGTCCACTCGGTTGTCGAGCCGGTAGTTCACGTACACGTTGCCGCTCGGACGGCGGTAGATCAGCAGAGTTCCGCTGGGATCCTTGCCTTCGAGGAGCTTCTGCACGGCGCGTTGCTGGCCCGGCGTGAGGTCCTCCCGGTCCATCAAGGGAAGCGGATTCTCCAAAGCGCGGGTCACATCGTCGCGGCAGTTGCTGTTCCACCCCGCGAGCCGGCACCAGGATCCGTCGGTGAACGTGATGGTGAAGTCCTTGTCGTAGCGGCAGAACTCCTTCCGCTCGGCGCAGGCGATGTTCGACCGCTCCGTCTCCCAGAGGACTTCGTCGAAGAGGTCGTTCGCGTCGTCCAGCAGGCCCAGTACGACGACGCGGCGGTTCGTGACGACCAAGTGCGTGCGGTCCGTCTCGGGGCGGCGGGCCGGGTCGAGTTGCCAAGGGAGCGTACGGGCGAGCGTGCCCGGAGCCGCCCACATGACGGGGAAGTCCTCAACCTCGTTCTCCGGCTCCTCCGGAGTTCCGAGGGTGGCCGCGTTGCCCGTACTGCCCGAGCCGGCCAGGGATTCGAGCACGCCGAGCGTCGCGACGAGCAGCACGCCTGCTCCGAACCGGGCTCCGCTTCGCAGCCGGCGCTCGTTCTTGCCGCGCACCGTGAAGCCGGGGCCTTCGGGCCAGTCAGGCAGCTCGTTCTGGATGTCCCGTCGCTCCGTGTCGCGGAACCAGCGCATCCCGGCCACGGGGGTGGCAACGCCCGTGGCGAAGCTCACCGCCACCCGCGCAAGTTGTGTCTCGTTCGCGTCAGGTTGCCAGATCGTCATTGTGCCGAGCCTTGGTGTGTGGTGGGAAAAAAGGGATGGGGTGGTGGTCTCCCGCACGCACGGATGCGAATGTCGGTCGGGCCGCGCGGATACGGGCCGTGCTGGTGAGACGTGGGAGGCGGGGCGGGCTTCAGAGGTCCTCGGGGCGGTAGTCCGCAGCCGCGACTCTCCTGCCTTCGGCATCGATCAGGGTGTTCCGCTCCGATGCGCCGAAGTAGGCATCCAGATCTTCCGGCAGCAGGAACTCGACCCGGAAGTTGCCCCCCGGAGGGCGGCTGACGACGGGCGAGACACCGGCAGGAGGCTGGACCTTCGAGACGTAGGCATCGACTGCGGCTCTCAGTGCTGCGGTCAGCGAATCCTGGGCGATCAGCTCGATCGGCATCAGATAGCGGATCAGCCGCTGTCGGCTGATACTGCTCAACCTGCACCAAGAGCCGTCGGAGAAGGTGACTTTGAAGTCACTACCCGTCTTGAAGTTCTTTCGCTCGACGTGGCTGACGGCCGTCCTGGGGACTTCCCAGAGGACCTCGTCCAGGATGTTCGTCAGGTCCTTCTTGTCGAAGGGGAATCCCACAATGACCAGTCGACGATCTGTGACGATCGCGTGCGTGCAATAGCGCTTCTCGTCGGATCGGCCGGGATCGAGTTGCCAGGGCAGGGTACGGGCGATGGCCCCGGGCGCCGCCCAGATGACGGGGAAGTCCAGAACCTCGTCATCCCGGTCGTCCGGGGTGCCGGAGCCGGAGTTCGGGGTGTTGGTCCCGGTGACATTCCCGCCCGCAGAGCTGAGTACAGCCATGACGGCTACTCCCACGACCATGGCTGCCACCTTGACGGCGTTCCGAGCAGCCGAACCCGTCGCCGACCGAGCCGCGTGGACCGGGCCCTCGGGCCATCCGGGCAGCGCGTCTTGAATGTCGCGGCGCTCGGTGTCGCGAAACCATCGCTTGCCCCGGACGCGCATGGCAGCTCCGGTGGCGAAGGTCACCGGGGCGCGGGCAAGGAGGGTCTCTCCCGATTCCGGCTGCCAGATCCTCGTACTCACTGCGTCCTCGTCTGTCGTCGCGAGACGGTGGTCGAACGACGGGTCCGCATGGGACCACCGTCGTGGCCCCTCGATCTGCGCCGAGGTCAGCCGGGGCTTCTCCGTCATGTCTCGTCGGTGAAGGACACCGTCTGCGTGATCGCGGCCGTCATGTCGCAGAACTCGCCCCAGTACTCGGTCGACGCCGTGTAGAGCGTGAGGATCGCCGTGTACGGGCCAGTGGGGAAGGGGACGTGGATCTGGATCTGGCCGGTGAGGAGCTTGGTCTCTTCACCGGTTGCCGTGACCTCGGGCCGCAGAGTGAACTCGCGGAGCGTCACACACGAGACCGCGGGACCGCAGGGGAGGTCCAGCCAACGGGCGTCGTTCAACGGGTCCGAGGAGAGGATCGCGAGAGTGCCCTGCGCGGCGACGTCGGGATCTGTCTGGTCGGTCTTCACCGCAGCGACGGTGAAGGCGCACTGGGCGACACCACTGCCCTCGGTGGAGAAGAGACCCATGGCGGCGTAGGAAACGCCTTCCCCCGCCATGTATTCGGCGATCCCCGCGTAGTAGGGCGCAGCCGGGCTCCAGATCGATTCGTCACCCCGCGAGTAGAGTTCTCGCACGAACGAGTCGGCCAGGGCGTCGCGTTCCTCCGTGGTGCGCGCTATGGGGAGGGCGAACAGACCGTCCGGGACGGTGAACCAGATCGGTGGTATGTCGGAGCCGTCGTCGGCAGTCGAGGGTGGGACGGTACCGGTGGAGGTGGTCATCAGAGTCGTCGTCTCGCTCAGAGGTCGCCTGGTTTGAATTTCACGGATTCGCCGTTCGGTCCCATGGCCCTTACGAGAGGATCGGCACCCTCGCGTGCGTCGGGTACCGGATCGGACTGCACTTCGACAGTGAAGTTGCCGCTGGCGCGAAGGGTCACCACGGTGCCGTACGAGGGCTGTTCAGATTCAAAAACTGCCACCGCCTGTTTTTGACCGGGAGTCAACGCCTCGGGTTTGATGAGTTTTGACGAGTAGGCGAGATGGCGCACAACCTCCCAGTGACGGTTTGTTTCTGGCGGGGCAAGCCTGCACCACGAGCCGTCGACAAAAGTAATCACTGCTTCCGCGCCCACTCGTGAGTACGTTCGCCGGCCTACATCCGCGATGTTCTCCCTGCTGGTCTCCCAAAGCACCTCATCCTGTGTGAGGTTGTTGTCCGGGAAGCCGATGACGAGTACGCGCCGGTCGGTGACGACGATATGAGTGCGGTAGCGCTCGGGGCATCGACTCGGGTCGAGCTGCCAGGGGAGTGTGCGCGCCAGTGTTGCCGGGGCGGCCCACATCACAGGAAAGTCGGCAACCTCGTTCTCATGGTCGTGTGTGCGCCCCGGGCCGTTGGGACTGCTGCCGAAACTGCCGGCTGCTCCGACTACTTCCACCGCTGCCAGGACCGCGAGAGCAATGGCTCGCATGCCGAACGTTCCTGCCGCGTGGGCTCGTCGCTGCGATGTGGAGAGAATGGTGAAGACCGGGCCGTCCGGCCATCCGGGCAGCTCGCCCTGGATGTCGTTGCGGTCCGTGTCGCGGAACCAGCGCATGCCGGCGACCGCAGTGGCCGTACCCGTAGCGAAGCAACCCGGGGTACGGGCCAGCGAGGTCTCGCCGGGAAGCGGTTGCCAAATAGCCATCCGAGTAGCGCCTTCAGTGAGAGGTCGCGGCTGCGTGGAACCGGTCGCCAGGGTTGACCGCTTCCCCGATGTGCTGCGTGATGGTGGTGATCTTCGGGCCGATCTTGCCGGCGGCGTCGATCGTGATTCCCAGCGCCCCTTCTGGATCGATGCTCAGCCTATTGCCAGTGACGAGCTTCAGCCCCTTCGTCCCGACCCACTGGCCCTGGTGGTACCCAGCCTCCGCGAGGCTGGCAAGCCGATTCATTGTTCCGGACTCGGAACTGATGAATCCGATCCTCTCGAAGGTGCCGCCGAGAACGACTCTCTTGCCCAGCAGGCTGAGCCCTCCTTCTACCTTTTCCGCCAGCTCTCCGGTGGCGAAGAGATTGCGTGCGCCAGGTGCCAGCGTCGAGCCCCGCATTCCCTTGCCGAACATCGCCGCCCTATCGCCGGCCGTTGTTACCTTCGCCACCTTGACGCCCTTGCCGAAAAGGCCGATGCCCGGGAGGAGGCCGATCGCGTCGGTACCGATTTCCATCCAACTGACCTCTGCCCCGGCCGCTTTCGCCACGGAGTGCGCCAACAGAGCCAGCCCGCTCGTGAGCAGGGCTGCAACGCCGAAGATGGCGCCCAGAGGCTCGAAGGGGATGGTGATGATGGCGAGTAGCCCCAGGATCGCCGTCAGGTCACTCAGCAGGTCGCCGATAAACGCGATGAGGTCGGCATGGTCCTTGATCCACTGGCCCGTGGCGTCCCAGGCGTCCGCGATCCCGTGCCCCAGCTTGTCCCAGAACCCCGGCTCGTCAGGGGCGATGTCGCCGGCCTTGTCGAGCTCCTTGCTGATCTTGCCCGCCGCCAACGAATAGCGGCTCTCCAGGTCGTGGACCTTGCCGGTGACCTCGTCCACCGCGCCCGACGCCTTGCCGAGTTCCTCGCTGCCCTTGCCGTCGGCCTTCTGCTCGGCCTTCTCCTTGGCTTCGAGCTTCTCTCCGGCGGCCTTTTCGAGGCGGGTCGCCTCATCCTGGAATTCGTGCAGCTCGGTCGCCCAGCGGTGCAGTGCGTGGGAGGCCTTGTCGAAGGAGTCGTGGCTCTTGCGTATGAGAGGCGTGACGTCCTTGCCTATGTACTCGCTGAAGGCGACGGCCGTCTTGCCCTTCCAGGCGCCCGCCTCGATCTGTTCGAGTTCCTTCAGCGCCGTCCCCAGCTCGCTCGCCAGGTTCCCGAGCTTCTTGGCCAACTCCCGGGTGTCCTCGACGTCGCCGGGGGTGGGATCCCAGCCTATGTGGGGGAAGGCGGGGCGGTGTCCGGCCACGTCACTTGCCCTTCTTCTTCGGGGCCTTGAGGGATTCCGCGAGGTCGAGGTCGAGCTTCCCGAACGAGTCGGCGATCTTGTCGATCATCTTGACCGCGCCCTGGGTGTGCTTCCCGAGTTGCTTGATGCCGTAGCCCCAGTCGTCGGCGAAGTCCTGCACGTCCTCGACGAGTTTGCTCTCACCCACCGCCGAGGCGTCCGTCCCGCGCAGGGTGCGGCGGGTCGACTCCATGCGGTCGCTGATGCTGGAGAAGGTCTTTTTCAGATCCTCGAAGATGGTGTCCTCGAGGCGAAGGTCACTCATGCGGTCTCTGACTCCCTGAGTCGTCGCTGGGCCGGGATCGCGTGGATCCGGCGGCCGCGGTCATCGGTTGACGGACTGGATCTCCTGGACGGTCACGTCCTGGGTCGTTCCGAAGGTGCCGTCGGGGAGTCGAGTCGGACCAGGGTTGCCCGTGCCGGTCCAGCTGATCTCCCAGGTGACCGTCGCCTTGAGTTCGAACGTGCCGTCACCAGAGGACCGCAGATACTTGAGGCCGCAGGGCGGGGTTCGTTCGGACTTCCCCCTGGCCCAGGGTTCACCGATCGAGCCGTCGTCGTTGATCAGGCACTCGCCGGAGGCAGGGTACGTCTCGGCGTCGTCTGTGCCCGCTTCGAGCCGGAGTGCGACGGGCTTGGCGGTTGTGGTCGCTTGAATGTGGAGACCGCCCACATTTATCTGCGCGGTGACATCGGCGGGCTTGAACTTGGCCTTGTCCAACCAAGCCCACGTCGGCAGGTTCACTTTGGTGACGTTCTTCGGCGCGAGGGTGACTTCTGTCTCCGGGAGCCTCAGCCTGCTGTAGGCCAGTTCGGCGAGAACCCTCGGCGTGACGGCCTCGGGTACGTCCGGGGTGTCCCCGTTCACGACCCAGAAGGGCACCTCGTTGCAGCGCTGAGCGGCGGGTTCCATCCAGCGGTCAGGGTCCTGGACGGCGACCCACCACGTGCCCTCATCGGCCTTCTTGAGGTTGTAGTCCTTGTACTTCCCGTCCTTGTACATGTCCCGGAACTGTCCGACGGCGGTCTTCGCGTAGCTGTGCTGCCCGGGATAGTTGACCGTCTCGGTGTACATGTCCTCGACGTATTTCTGGAAGTCCGCGGCGGTGCGGGGCTCGTACCAGCAAGCCGGCGGGGCCCAGTCGGTGACCGGCGTGACATTGCCTCTGCCGCTGCCAGTGCCTTGAGTACTGCCGCTGAAGCGGACCATGGACACGAGGTCGGAGCCGGACTGACCGCCACTGGTCTCCGTCTTGGCGCCGTTCGACTTGCCGTCGGTACCCCATCCGCCGGCCATCGCCGTGCCGGGCATAAGTACGCAGGCTCCTGCCGTCACGGCCGCCACGACCAGCCACCGGCCGCTTCGCTTCGTCACGGCGTGCACGTCTTGTTGCCCCGTTCCGATACGAGCTTGGTGGTCTGCCAGATCCCGTCGCTGTTCTTCTCCAGACGAGTGCTGTAGAGCACGTACGAGTCCTTTGTCGTGGGCGTCTTCTTGATCGCCTGCGTCTTGCGATTCTTGTTGAACGCCTTGCTCTCGTCCGAGCAGTACGACAGTCCCGCCGACTTCTTGTCGAATACGTCGAGCTTGGGCGAGTGGTAGCGCACGGCCCCGGTGAACGTGGAGCCGGAGTCGACGATGGTCTTGACCCAGTCCTGGCTTCCGGGCAACGCCGTACCGGCCTGATAGAAGGCGAGAGCCTCGGACTTGGGATCTCCCTTGGCGACGGCGTAAGTCACCGCGGTCTGAGCGTGTCCGGCGTCCTCAAGGATGGAGTCCTTGGTCGCGTCGCCCGTCTTCCACCCCTGGAAGGTCTCCTTGATATCGCCCGGCAGGGTCAGGTCGGGACGCTCAACACGGTCCGCGGTGGAGGCGCTGGCCGAAGTCGATGGTGAGCCGCTCTGGCCCGCCCCCGCGATCTTGTCGTTCCCCTTGGAGCTGTCGTCCCCGCTGCCGCAGGCTGTCAGCAGGAGTGCCGTGGTCGCGGCGAACGCGGCAGCAACGGGCAAAGAGCGGCGGTTCACAGTGGACTCCCCGTGAGACATCAGTTCAGTCAAGTCAGTCAAGGGCAATGACGGTATCCGTGGGGCTGTTGGTTTCGCCAGGAGGTACTTCCCTGGGGATGGTGATGCTTGGGGAGAAACCCTGGTCAATGGGACACCCTCCCCGCCATGGACGGTTCCCCGTGCGTCAACTGCGTGATCCCTCCACAGGTCCGCCACGTTCTCGACACGGGCGGATGGGCCGAGCCGGGTGCACGGGCGCCTCTGTGTGACCCCCGGCCCCTTCGCGCCCGTTAGCGCGAGCTACGCACAGCCGCCCCTCTGGGAGACGGCCCGTCGCGCCTACCGCCCCCGCCCGATCCCCCACCTCGTACCCTGACCCAAGCCGTCGGCCCGAACGGAGTGGCGAACGGCAGCCGGCAGCGACGCACGGTGAACCACGAACCACGACCCCGGGGGACGCAGTCATGGCCCGCTACATGGAGACGCTCACCATCGAGCGCGGCGGATTCCGGATCAAGGTGCCGGAGTCGTGGTGGGAGTTCGACGTGCGGCCGGAGTCGCGGGACGACTCGATACGGAGGATGGTCGCCGAACGGATCGACGAGCGGCCGGAGTTGGCGCAGTACCGCGACACCTACACCACCTTCCTGCGCAAGGCCGCCGCCGACGCCTGGAAGTCCGGTGCCCTGTACTGCGGCTGCATGGCCGAGTCCTTCGGCGGCGACACCCCGATCACCGGCTCGGTCACCGTGTCGATCGTCGGCGGTCGCTCGCAGACCGGGGAGGCCCTCTCCACCGACCCGCAGGTCATCGCCGGCCAACTCGCCGTGCGGGAAGCCAAGAAGGAAGGGGACGCCTGGCGCAAGGTGACGACGGTCGAGATACCCGGCGTCGGTCCCGCCGCGCGGACGTACGGCATCGAGGACATCGCCGTACCGGACGACGCCCTTCAGCGCACGATCCGTGCCGTTCTCATGCAGACGTTCATCCCCGTGCCCGGCCAGGAGGGCAAAGTCGCGCTCGTCGCCGGCAGCAGCCAGGTTCTCGACCTCGCGGACTCCTTCTTCGACATCTTCGACGCCATCACCTCGACCTTCCGCTTCGCGGCGTAACCTCTCGGCCGCTACCCCCGGGTCCGCCCCGGCGTCCCTTCCTCGCCTCGCACACATCCAGTAACTTCGCTCATGCATACGAGTGTTGTCGGTGTTGTTGTTGGTGTTGCTGTCACGGGGGTTGCGGCATGGTGGGGAATCGGCCGGGTGACTGGCATGTGCTGGATCTGGAGAAGGATCCGACGCCGGGTGATCCGGATCGGGTGCGGCATCTGTCGAAGAACCTGCTCGACTTCGCCGATGACGTGGGGGATGCGCTTCGTCTGATCAAGGGGATGGCGGACGAGGACACGGTTCTGCAGTGGGCGGGTAAGTCGGCGAAGGCGTTTCAGGACGAGTTCGCCGGTGTGCCGAAGCAGTTGAAGAAGTTGAAGAAGTCGTACGAGATGGCGGGGGATGCCCTGGCCGCGTACTGGCCGAAGTTGGAGCGGGCGCAGGCGCTGGCGGACAAGGCGCTGGCGAAGGGCAGGGATGCGCAGGCTGATCTCACGTCGGCGAAGTCGCGTCTGTCGTCGGCTGATTCGTGGGTGACGCGGGCCGGTAAGGAAGCGGACAAGTACAAGGACGATCCGACCGGCAGCAAGAGCGGCACCGAGAAGCCCGACGAGGCGAAGGTGCGGGCCGCTACCCGGGATGCGCAGCACGCGAAGTCGGCGCACGACAGTGCTCAGTCGGATGTGACGACGGCGGGCAATGCGCTGGACGCTGCGAAGAAGATGGCCGCAGATGCCCGGAAGATGCGGGAGGAGGCGGCGCGGGACGCGAAGTCGAAGATCGACGAGGCGTCGGATGCGGGGATCCACAACCGCAAGTGGTGGGAGGAGGTCGGGGACTGGTTCTCCGACAACTGGGACACCATCGTCGCGGTGTGCAAGGTCGTCGTCGCCGTGGTGGGCGTCATCGCGATGATCATCGGAGGGCCGATCCTCGGCGCGATCGTGCTGATCGCCGCCCTGGTCGTCCTGGCGGACACCCTCAACAAATATCGCAAGGGTCAAGCCGGCCTACTGGACGTCGCCTTCGCCGCCTTGGACTGCATACCCGGCGGCAAGGGCATCACGTCCCTGGGCAAACTCGCCAAAGGCATGAAGACCTTGGGCAAGGGCGGGCTCAAGGCCATGGTCAAGGGGCTGGGACGGAAGGGTCTGCGCAAAGAGGCAGACGATGCCATCGCCAAGAGCAAGCCCGCCAAGGGACGTTGCAAGAACGGCGACCCCATCGACATGGTCTCCGGCGAAATGTTGATGGAGCACACGGACCTGGCTCTGCCCGGGGTACTCCCCGTGATCCTTCGCCGTACGCACCTGTCGACCTATCGGTCCGGCCGGTGGTTCGGGGACTCCTGGGCCTCGACGTTCGACGAGCGGCTGGAACTCGACAACGAAGGCGTGGTCCTTGCCACCGAGGACGGCATGGTCCTCTGCTATCCCCCGCCCGCCCCGGACGGTTCGGTCATGCCGTTGGAAGGACCGCGCTGGCCCCTGTCATGGGATGCCGAGCAGCCCGGAGCCCTGTGCGTCACCGATGTCAAGAGCGGAATCACCCGGCGCTTCGCTCCCGTGGCCGTGCAAGAGGGACGCGACGAGGCGTTCACCATGCCTCTGGACGCGATTGCGGATCGCCATGGCAATGTCGTCCGGTTCGAGCGCTCATCCGATGGCACCCCCGTGGCGGTCCGGCATTCGGGCGGATACCACGTCGAGGTCGACACCGAAGCCGGTCGTATCACCGGGCTAGGGCTGCGTGACCCGCACGACGCCTCCGAAAACCCCAACACCGTTCTGCGCTATGCCTACGACGCCGCGGGCGACCTGGTCGCGATCTTCGATTCCTCCGGCCTGCCGTTCGAGCTCACTTACGACGGCCGCGGCCGGATCGTCTCCTGGGCCGACCGCATCGGGTCCTGGTACCGCTTCACCTACGACGACCATGACCGCGTCGTACGGGGTGAGGGAGCCGATGGTGTGCTCGACTGCGCCATCGCCTACGACTCCGAGGCATGCACCACCCAGTACACGAACTCGCTCCACCACCTCACCACCTACCGCCACAACGAGCGTCGGCAGCTCGTCTCCGTCACGGATGCCACCGGTGCGTCCGTGTACAACGAATGGGACGCGTCCGACCGGCTCGTCTCGCGCACCGACGCACTGGGTAACACGTACCGCTACGCCTATGACGAGGCTGGGAACCTCACGCGTGTCACCAGGCCGGACGGAACCACCACGTCGGCCGTCTACAACCATCTGCACCTGCCCGTCACGGTGACGGAAGGGGCAGGGGTCAGCTGGCAGCATTCCTACGACGATCGAGGCAATCGGACTGCCACGATCAATCCGGTCGGTTCCGAGACGCGTTATGACTTCGATGGGTCAGGCTTCCTCGTGGGCGTCACGGATGCCCTGGGCCATACGCGACGAGCCACCTGCGACCGTGCCGGTCTGCCGCTGAGTCTCACCAATCCGCTGGGAAGCACCGTCACCGTCGAACGCGACGCGTTCGGTCACATGACCGCGTTCACCGATGCACTCGGCCGAACGACCCGCTTCGGCTGGACTCCTGAGGGCAGACTGGCGTCGCGCCGTTCACCCGACGGGAACGAGGAACGGTTCGAATGGGACGCGGCCGGCAACCTCCTCACGTACACCGATCCGCTGGGGCAGGTGAGCAGCTATACGCCGACCCATTTCCGTCTGGCCCGGGAACGGATTCGCCCGGACGGCGCCCGGTATTCCTTCACCTACGACACGGAGCTGAATCTCACCCGCGTGACCAATCCCCAGGGTGCGGCCTGGGAGTACGTCTACGACGAGGCGAACCGTCTGATTTCCGAGAGGGACTTCAACGGTCGTGTGCTCACCTACGGCGTGGACGCCATGGGGGGTCTGAGGTCCTACACCAACGGAGCGGGCGAGACGGTCCTCTACGGCCGTGACTCTCTGGGCCGGACAACGTCCGTCCACCACGACGGGCATGTCACGACGCTCGGCTACGACACCCTCGGCCGCCTCGTGGAGCAGGCAGGGCCCGAGGTGCGGGTGGACCGTCGGTACGACGCGGTCGGCAGGCTGCTGGCCGAGAGCATCGACGGAAGGACCACGGAGTACAAATACGACGCCATCGGCCGCAGGACGGAGCGGCGTACGCCCTCCGGAATCATCTCCACATGGTCGTACGACGCGGCCGGTCAACCCGACAGCCTCGAGGCCGCGGGGCGCCACGTGGGTTTCCACTTCGACGCCGCAGGCCGGGAAGTCGGCCGCGAGCTGGCCGGCGGGGTGATGCTCGACCAGTCCTGGGACACGGCGAACCGGCTCACCGGGCAGACGATCTCGCAGCACCCCGACGGTGCGGAGACCCTTCTCCAGCACCGCACGTACGCCTATCGGGCTGACGGACTCCTCGCCGAACTCGACGAACTCGGCACTGGCACACGGCGGTTCGATCTGGATCCGGCCGGCCGCATCACCGCTGTGCACGCACGCGACTGGTCCGAGACGTACGCGTACGACAGTGTCGGGAACCTGAGTGCGGCAACGTCTCCGGCGAGCGAAGCGGACGAGACCGAACGTGAATTCACCGGCTCCCTCGTCCGCAGATGCGGTCGCACCCGTTACGAGCGGGACGGCGAAGGACGCATCGTTCGATCCGTGCGGCGGCTGCTGAACGGGCAGAAGCGCGTCCGCACCTACGCCTGGAACAGCCACAACCAGCTCACCGGTGCCACCACACCCGACGGCGCCCTGTGGCGCTATCTCTACGATCCGGCCGGACGGAGAGTCGCGAAGCAACTTCTCGGTGGCGACGGCGGTGTCGCCGACGAGACGCGGTTCACGTGGGACGGAGCGCGGCTCGCCGAGCAGATCGACGGCAGTGGCCACAGCACCACCTGGGACTACGCGCCCGGTACCCACCTTCCGCTGACACAGATCGACCACCGCCCCGGGCGCGGGGACACCCGGGCCCGGTTCCACGCCGTCGTCACCGACCTGTCGGGTGCGCCTGCCGAGCTCATATCCGACGAGGGCGAGCTGGTCTGGCGGCGGCGCACCACTCTCTGGGGTCTGCCCCTGCCGAACGGGCGCAGCGGACAGGGAGAGCCGACCGACGGCGATGTCGACTGCCCTCTGCGCTTCCCCGGGCAGTACGCCGATGCGGAGACCGGCTGGCACTACAACCATCATCGCCACTACGACCCGGCCACCGCTCACTACACGAGCCCCGACCCGCTCGGGCTGGGCCCCGCCCCCAACGACACCGCGTACGTCGCCAACCCGTACCGCTGGATCGATCCACTCGGCCTCTACCGCGATCCCGACAACGGGGAGTACGCGAGGGACCCCAATGCCCCCGAGACCGCGCACAACCGGAAGTCCGAGTATCCGTCCGGCTATCGGGAGTCCACCCACGACGAGATGGCCAAGAACTGGACCAATGAGGGCATCGCGCAGGGCGAGCGGCCGCTCGACTCCGCGGGGCGGAAGATTCCGCGGGATCAGCTGACGTGGTTCGACGGGAACGGCGACATCATCTGGGATCCCAGCAACCCGGGAACCAAACCGTTCAGTGAGACGGTCTCGTACGAGCACCGCGAAGCCGTGGTGGACCACTGGAACCGCGAGGGCAGACTTACCGGCCGTGCCACCCGCAACGACTTCTACAACGATCCGGACAACATGGAAGCCATGGAGAAGAGCAAGAACTCTCGTGGGGGGGCCATGATGGACGCCAGATACAGCCAGGAAACCGGACCGAACTACGCCTGCTCCTGACACCCGTGACCATCTTGGAAGGAACCATGGATCTTCAGTCCCTTGTCGCCGGATTCCGCAACGCGGCACCGCTCGGCGAACTGGAACAGGCATGGCAGTGGAACCTGAATCCCGTGCTGCACTTCGCGGGTGCCCTGACGGGTGACGGGAAGCGCCTTCTCCAGACGAATCAGCGTGGCAAGCACGACGAGAGCCTTGCCCGAGCCGTGCTCTCCTTCGCCCGCGAACACGAGGAGGCACTCATCGGCGGAGAACGCTTCATCGGCTTCGCGGAGGGGTTCAGCGCGCCCGGCTACGCGTTCGACACCGTAGCGGCTGCCCTACCGGAGGTGCACGGTCATCACAAGGCTCAGAATCCGGACCTCACCGCCGTGACGTACATCGTCTTCCCCGGGTACGCCTGCGAGTTCTCCGGCCGCGAGAGTCTGGCCGAAGCCGAGGCCAGGTACGCGAAGATGCTTCACCCCGCCGAGATCGGCCGGGAGCCCGTGCCCTTCCTGAAGATGCGGTTCGACAACCCGCGGACCGGCGGCGGCAGCACCAATCCGGGGCGCGCGCTGAGCTATGAGCGGATTCTCCTCCAGGAGATCCCGCAGTTGGAGAACGCGGTCGGCGGCTTCGTCGAGTTCGAGAACCGGCACGGCAAGGTATGGCGCACGGACTGGGACGGCGGATGGACGCTCACTGAGTTGGAGGCCGAGGAATCTTCGCCGCGCGAGGTCGGTCTGGACGAGCTTCTGGTCTTCGCCGCCGACCGACTGCGGGACTGATCACCACTCGAGATGTTCCCGGACGGAGGATTCCGTGGCGATGAGGCCAACCCGGAGGAGCCGGTGGTCCTCGACCCGACCTTGACGGCAGCCTTCGTCACGGACGGAGCGAGGAACTCGGGCGGGCCCGCCTCGAGGCAGCCCGGCGAAACGGGCCTCGGCTCCTCGCCGGCCGCACTCCGTTCCGGCTGCTCCCGGACCGACACCACCCCGAACCCACGCTCCGTGTACCGCCTGCTGCCGCGCATGGGCGAGTTCAGGACGCTGCTCCTGGGCAGTTCCCTGAGGAAACTCATCCGCTGGCAGATCATCGGGGCCGACTCCGATCTTCCGACCTCGTTCGACGGCACGTGGGACGGCAATCCCGGGTGGCGCGGAAGCGAGTTCCCGAGCGGATATCCGGGCGCCCCCGTCCTGAGCGGGCGGGTCGCCGGCCTCCTCGCCTACGACCTCGCGGAAGCGGGCCGCTTCGTGCCGGTCGCCACCGACGGGGCCGCACCCGCCGATGCCGCCGGGCCGGACGACTACGTCCTCTATCTCGTGGAGGGGATCGTCGACTGCCTGGACACCCGCAGGTCGTCCCGGCCGAAGAGGACCACCGGCGAGATCACGAAGGCGGTCTTCCGCCCGGAGGCGCTCCCCTCCCACCTCGCGGCGTACCGCGTGCCCGAGTACCGGGGCGGCGTCTACTGGAACGGCAGGGCCGCGCACCGCCTCACCGAACTCCTCGGCGAGGACGTCGAATCCCGCCTCGTGCGGTCGGAGGACCCGTCGCTCCCGGTCCATCCCCGTCCTTGGGGGTTCTGAGGTGCTGGACTGGTTCCGACCAGGGGAGTTACTGCTGTCCGTCGCCTTGGCCCGGAAGTTGCGGGTCCCCCATGTGGCTGAAACCCTCGCCCCTCCCACCCCCACCCGTGAGCACCTCGTGCAGGCCTCGTGCACGGTCGGTGACGAGGGGGGTCGAGGGGAGCGGTGAGGGATTCGCTGACGCACAGGTCGGAGGGGGCGAGGATGGCCGGGCCAACAGGGAACCATGGGGCTCTGGTTGCGCGTCGGTAACGTCGAGTCGGCTGCGCTTCGGGTGTCTTGACGCGCCTTGAGGGGCTTATGTGCGGCTGATACGGTGCCATGGCCTGACACTCGCTCCAGCGTTGGCTATCAGGCCAGGTCGGGCGGTACGTCCCGTAAAGGGGCACGGGGGCGAAGTGTCCAGTTTGGCACGTGAATTGACAGACATTTTCTTGGGTGTACGGGGAGCGGTTGCGTGAAGATCCAAGAGCGTACGGGGGCGGGCAACAACCGTTCCGCCTCGTCGGCTCACCCGGTGATGGGCGACCGTCTTCCCACACCGCCTCGCGAGCGCAAACCCGCGCTGGCCGCACTCGCCGTCCTCCTCATCCTCGTCGGCGCCCTCGGCGCCACCATGCTGGTGCTGCGGGCCGGCGACCGCGTCGAGGTCGTGAAGGTGACCAGCGACATCCAGGCCGGTGACTCCGTGGGGAACCACGTGGCGTCGGTGATGGTCGCGGACGACGCCGGCATCAACTACGTCAAGTGGAAGCAGCTCGGCACGCTCAAGAAGCTCAAGGCGAAGTCCACCATCTACACCGGGACCCTCGTCATCGGCGAGATGTTCTCCAACGGCGCGACGGTTCCGGACGGCAAGGCTTCCGTGGGTGTCTCCCTCAAGGAGGGCCAGTACCCGGCGGACATCAAGACCGGTGACACCGTCGCCGTCTACCGGGTCGGTGACGACACCTCCAGCAGCCGGGGTTCGTCCGCCTCCGCCGGTTCGAGCTCGTCCGGCGCGGACGACAGTCCGATCGTCGAGAAGGCCAAGGTCCTCTCCGTGAAGACCAGTTCGGACGCGACGATAAGCAGTACCAACCTGCCGGTCACCCTCATCGTGGACATCGGGGACGCCGCGGCTGTCGCCCAGGCCTCGTCGGCCGGCAAGGTCGCCCTCGTCCTCGTTCCCGGCAACTAGAGGCGAGTGAGTAGACAGTCATGGCGCTCATCGCCCTCGCCGCAGACAAGGGTTCCCCCGGAGTCACCACCGCCGCGGTGGCGCTCTCCGCGGTCTGGCCCCGTCGCGTGCTGCTCGCCGAGACCGACCCGGCCGGCGGCGACCTCGTGTACCGCAGCGCGGCGGCCCACGGCGGCCCGCTGAACCCCAACACCGGCATGCTGTCGATAGCGGCCACCGCGCGCCGCGGCCTCGTGCCCGACCAACTCTGGGACCACGTACAGCCGTTGAGCGGCGGGCTCGAAGTCCTCGTCGGCCTCGGCATGGCCGAGCAGGCGGCCGGACTCGCCGGGCTCTGGCCCACCCTCGGCCGCGCCTTCGCCCACCTCGCCGACTCCCCGAACGCGCCCGCCGACGTCATCGCCGACTGCGGCCGCATCAGCGGAGACACCCCGGCCGTCGAACTCTTCCCGCACGCCGCCCTGGTGCTCCTGCTGTCCCGCACCGAGCCCGAGGCCATCGCGCGCGTCCGCGACCGTGCCACGGCCCTCTCCGCCAAGCTGCACGGCGGCCCGCGCGGCGCCGCGAGCATGGCCACCCCGCTCATCGGTGTCGTCCTCATCGCCGAACCGGGCGACTCCGCCAAGCTCGTCCACCAGGTCAACGACATGCTCGTGGCGGCGCAGACCGGTGCGCGCGTCGTCGGCACCCTCGCCGACGACCCGGCCGGAGCCGAGCAGTTGGCCGGTCGCCGGCGCGGACGCCTCGACAAGTCGCTGCTCATCCGCTCGGCCCGCAAGGTCACCGCGGACCTCTACCAGCAGTACGGCGCCGCCTGGTCCGTACCGGCCGAAGGACCGCACGGATCCGCCGGGCCGCACGGGCAGCCCGTCACCGGAGCCGGGCGATGACCGCGGTCGACCATCAGCTCGTCAAGCGGTTCCGGCAGGACGCCGGTGACCGCATCGCCGAGCAGCGGCGCGAGGACCAGGTCCGCGGCGTCACCCCGATGTCCAACGAGGACGAGCGCCACTACGCGCGCGCCGTCATCGCCCAGATACTCGAGGACCACGCCCGCACCGAGATCAACCTCGGCCGCACCCCGCTCGACGCCGAGACCGAGGAGCAGTACGCGGCCGCCGTGCACGCCGCGCTGTTCGGCGTGGGCCGCCTGCAGCCGCTGCTCGACGACACGGACGTCGAGAACATCGACATCAACGGGTACGACCAGGTCTTCATCGGATACGCCGACGGCAGGGAGAGCACGGGCGACCCCGTCGCGGAGAACGACGAGGAACTGATCGAGCTGATCCAGATCCTCGGCGCCTACTCGGGCCTGTCGTCCCGTCCTTTCGACTCCGCCAACCCCCAGCTCGACCTGCGCCTCCCGGACGGCTCCCGGCTCTCCGCCGTCATGGACGTCACGCGCCGGCCCGCCCTGTCGATCCGTCGCGCACGGATGGGCAAGGTCTTCATGTCCGACCTGGTGGGCAACGGCACGCTGGCCCCCGAGGTCGCACACTTCCTCGCCTGCGCCGTCCGCGCCCGCAAGAACATCATGATCGCGGGCGCGACCAACGCGGGCAAGACGACGCTGCTGCGCGCCCTCGCCAACGAGATCCCGCCGCACGAGCGCCTCATCACCGTCGAACGCGCCCTGGAGCTCGGCCTCGACACCTTCGCCGACCTGCACCCCAACGTGGTGGCCTTCGAAGAGCGGCTGCCCAACTCGGAGGGCCAGGGCGCCATCACCATGGCCGAGTTGGTGCGCCGCTCGCTCCGTATGAACCCCTCCCGCGTCATCGTCGGTGAGGTCCTCGGCGACGAGATCGTGACGATGCTGAACGCGATGTCGCAGGGCAACGACGGCTCGCTGTCCACGATCCACGCGAACAGCTCCAGCGAGGTCTTCAACCGCATCTCCACGTACGCGCTCCAGGCGACCGAACGCCTGCCCATCGAGGCGAGCCAGATGCTCATCGCCGGCGCGGTGAACTTCGTCGTCTTCATCCAGCGCCGCAACGAGTACGAGTCCGGCGGCAGGCTCCAGCGCATGGTGACCTCCGTGCGCGAGGTCAACGGCGTCGACGGACGGGTGCTGTCCAGCGAGGTGTTCGCCGAGGCCCCGGACGGCCGGATCGTGCCGCACGCGCCCATCGCCTGCCTCGACGAGCTCATCGCGCAGGGCTACCGGCTGCCCGGCAGCGGGAATTGGTGACGACGATGACCCTCACGACCACCATCGCAACGTCCGTCGCAACGCCCGTCACGACGACCGGAAGCAAGGACATGACGTCCCTCGCGGCGCTCGACTCGCTCGGCTCCATGGGCGGTCTGTTCTCCACGACCGTGCTGTACGCGCTCGGCTGCGGAGTGGCCGTCGGCGGTGGCCTCGCCCTGTTCGCCGTCGCCGTCCGCGGACTGCCGGCCAAGCCGGAGCACGAGAAGCAGAAGGCGACCGAACGGGCCAACGAGCTGATCCGGTTCGCCGGTCAGCGCGGTTCGATCGCGGCGATCGCCGGACTCGTCGTCCTGCTCCTCACCCGCTGGGCCGTCGCCGGAATCGCCGCCGGCATCCTCGTCTTCTTCTGGGACAAGCTCTTCGGCGGCGCCTCGGAGGAACGCTCGGCGATGCGTCGCGTGGAGGCCCTCGCCTCCTGGACCGAGTCACTGCGCGACACCATCGCCGGCGCGGTCGGTCTGGAACAGGCCATCCCCGCCTCGGCGCGCGCCTCCGCCCCCGTCCTGCGCCCGCACCTCGACGCCCTGGTGGACAGGCTGCGCTCGCGCACCCCGCTGCCCGAGGCGCTCCAGCAGCTCGCCGACGAGATCGACGACGCGTCCGCCGACATCATCGTCGCCGCGCTCATCCTCAACGCGAAGCTGCGCGGCCCGGGACTGCGGCAGGTGCTCGGCGCCCTCGCCAAGTCCGCGCGCGAGGAGGTCGACATGCGTCAGCGCGTGATGGCCCAGCGCGCCTCGACCCGGCGCTCCGTGCAGATCGTCGTCGCGGTGTCCATCGCCTTCGTCCTCGGACTCTCGATCTTCAACCGTGATTTCGTCGAGCCGTACGGCACCGCGGTCGGCCAGCTCGTCCTCGCCTGTGTCTGCGGCCTGTTCGCCCTCGGCTTCTGGTGGCTGCGCAAGCTGTCCACCATCGAGACGCCCGAGCGGTTCCTGGTGCGTGACGAAGCGTCCGTGCAGTTCGTACGCCCCCGTACGCCGGTTTCTGGTGATGAGGCGGTACGCCGATGAACCTGACCATGCCGATCGTGATCGGCGCCGTGCTCGGACTGGGGATCTACGCCCTCGTCCGCGCCCTCATGCCGTCGCGCCGCAGCGCGGTCGCCCAGGTCGCCCGCATCGACGCGATGCGGGCCCGCGGGGCCGCGTACGAGTCCGCGCACCACGGGCAGCAGGACACCGGCCGGCTCGCCGGGCTGCGCGCCCAAGTGGGCACCCGGGTGGCCGACTTCTATCTCCAGCAGGGCTGGGAGCAGCGCTCGCTGCGCGCCGACCTGGCCGTCCTGGACCGGAGTTGGGAGAGGTTCCTCGCGACGAAGGTGCTTTTGGCCGCGGCCGGTGTGTTCTTCGGGCCGCTGCTGTTCGCGGTCGTCTGGACGCTGGGCTTCGGCAGGAGCCCGATCATCCCGGTCTGGCTGGCGCTGCTCTTCGCGCTCGTCTTCTTCTTCCTGCCCGACCTGGAGGTGCGGCGGGACGCGGTGGACAGGCGGCGCGACCTGCGGCGCGTGATCGGCGCGTACCTGGACCTCGTGTCGATGAGCCTGGCCGGTGGCCGGGGTCTGCCCGAGGCGCTGATGGCGGCCGCCGAGATCTCCGACGGCTGGGCGACGCAGCGCATCCGCAACGCGCTCGCCGACGCCCGGATCACCGGCATCAGCCAGTGGCAGGCGCTCGGCTCGCTCGGTGAGGAACTCGGCGTCGAGGAGCTGAAGGACCTGTCCGCCTCGCTGGCCCTGGTCGCGGACGACGGCGCGAAGGTGCGCGAGTCGCTCGCCTCGCGTGCCGAGACGATGCGGCACCGCGAGCTCTCCGAGATCGAGGGCAGCGCGGGCGAGAAGTCCCAGTCGATGCTCGTGGCCCAACTCCTCCTGTGCGCCGGCTTCCTGGTCTTCCTGATCTTCCCGGCGGCGATGCGCGTGTTCCAGGTCTGAACGTCGTACGTCCGCACGTCCGCGGTACCGAAAAGCGTCCCACCGCCTCGCAAGCCGACCACTGACTCAACTTCCGAGAGGACAACCCACCATGAACGGACGGAACTTCAACACCGGGATCCCGGGGGTGGACTTCCTGATCACCTTCCTCCAGGGCCGGGTGCAGCGTGCCCGCTCCGGCGAACTCGACCGGGGTGCGTCCGCGGTCGAGTGGGTCATCATCTCCGCCGTCGTCGTCGCGATCGTCGGCGTTGTCGCCGCGATCATCAACGCCGCGCTGAGCGACGGCGCCAACAAGGTCGGCGACTGCATCAAGGGTGCCGACGCGGGCAAGACCTGCTGAACGCGACGTAGACGGGGATTCGGGTGCGCGCACGTCAAGGGGTACGTCGTTGGGTGCGCCGCAGGGTGGAGGCAGCCTCCGCCCGCGGCGACTCCGGCATGACCGCGATCGAGTTCGTGCTGCTCACTCCGGTGCTCTTCTTCATGATCTTCGCGACCGTGCAGTTCGCGTTGTACTTCTTCGCGGACCACGTGGCACAGGCGGCGGCGCAGGCGGGTGCCCGCAAGGCGCGCGCGACGGCGGACGCGCAGCCCGGGGCGTGGCGCGGTGACGCGCGGGACGTGGTGGACAGCTACATCCGCCAGCTAGGCCCGCAGCTGGTGCTCTCGCCGGACGTGCGGATGCTTCAGCCCGACCCGGACACCGTGGGTGTCGAGGTCACGGCGAAGATCCCCACGGTCTTCCCCGGCCTCGACCTGACGGTGCACGCGCAGTCGTCGGGTCCGGTGGAGCGGTTCGTGAAGGATGCGGGCCCGTGACCGTACCGAAGCCCTCGCCGACGGCTCTGCGCGCCCGGATGTCCGGCCGTCGTGGCGACCGGGGGCTGTCCACCATCGAGGTGGTGATCCTCGCCCCCGTGATGATCCTGTTCATCCTGGTGCTGGTGGCCTTCGGGCAACTGGTCGACGGGCGTGGCGCGTTGGACGGCGCCGCCCGGGACGCCGCGCGTGCCGGCTCGATCCAGAAGGACCACGGGACCGCGATGGCCGAGGCGCGCAAGGCGGCCGAGGCCGACCTCGGGGACATCTGCTCGGGACCGGTCACGGTGACGCAGACCAGCGCGGGGTTCGAGCCGGACACGCTCTTCTCGGTCGAGGTGAGCTGTGAGGTCCGGGGACTCGCGATGATCGGACTCGACGTCCCGACCACCTTGAAGTCCACCTTCAGCTCGCCCCTCGACCCGTTCCGGAGGACGGCATGAGGCTGAACTCCGCCGCACGCGTGGGCACACGGGCCCGCGCATGGGCCGCGGCACGCAGGGTCCGCCTGGACGACCGGGGCTCGGGAGCCGGCGCGGTCATCATCTTCGCGCTCCTCTTCCTGTCCCTGTCCGCGTTCGTCATCGACGGCGGCATGTCGATCTCCAAGCGGGAACGCGCGGCCGACATCGCCGAACAGGCCGCCCGGTACGCCGCCCAGGACATCGACCTGGAGTCCCTCTACGACAACCAGAACGGCCCCGCCCCGATCAACTCCCAGAACTGCGACGCCCGCGTGAAGGCGTTCGCCCGCGAGATGGGCATGTCCGGCCGGGACATCGGTTCCACCCACTGCGTGGCCGCCGACGCCGAACAGGTCGAGGTCGAGGTCCAGTTGACCTATTCGCCGGTGTTCACGGGACTGTTCTACGGCGGCGACGTGACGGTGCACGGACGCGCGGTGGCGGAGAACGAGGTGGGCTGAGCGGAGAACGGGTCAGACTGAGGCGGGGAGGGAGCGGGCTGAGGCGGCGCGGCCGTAGGAGTACGGAGCGCGCTCGGCAGGAATCACCCGCCCGACGGCCACGGCTACTTGCCGCCCCCGCCCTTCTGGCCCCCGTCCTCCGTCTTCACCCCGTCCTTCACGTCCTTCGCCAGCTTGTCGTCGAGCTTGCGGAACTCGCGGACCACGGCATCGGACATCTCGGCGAGCGCGTCGAGGGCCTGGCCGATGTCCTCCCGGCCGTCCTCCCAGCCCGACTCGAAGTCGTCCAGGGCGTCGTAGACGGTGTCGTCACCGAGGTCGTCCTTGTAGGACTCGAACAGCTTCTTGGTGTGGTTCAGCCGCTTCTTGATGTCCCGCAGCCGCCCGCCGTAGTCCTCCAGCTCGCTCAACGGGAGCGCGAGGTCACTCTTGCCGCCGCCCATGTCGGTTCCCCCTCCTGGAACTCGGACCTACGGTCACACGAAACGGAAAGTGCTGGTCACCGCGTCGAAGATGTCGTGGAACGCCTCGGCGAGGTCCAGCACGGGACTGGCCCCGGAGACGAGAACGACCTGGCCGGTGGTTCCCGGGACCGGGATGTACGTCTGGGTCAGCACCATACGAAGCGTACGGGTGTCTCCCTGCGAGACGGGTACGTCCTCGACGCCGAACGTCCGCGCCGTGAGCCCGATTTCGGGGATCTCGACGGTGGTCACCGTGCGCCAGGCGTCGTCCTCGCGTCGGGGCGTGATGGTGCGCAGGCTGTCCGCGATGGCCCGGGGGTCGGTGGACAGGGCCGCGCCCTGCTCGCTCCTGGCCCCCACGACGGACACGGTGATCGTCGCCGAGAGGGGGACACCGTCGAAGTTCTCCGCCATGCAGCCCATGTACACCGCGCCGGAGTCGTGCGCGTCCTTGGCCATCCTGCGCAGCATGGTGGTCAGGTCGGACCGGTAGGGGGCGAGCTCCGGCGTCTCCCGGACCCGATCGTCCACGAGCGCCCGTATGGTCGCGTCCCTGCCCTCAGGGCGAATGTCGAACTCCCACCATGACTCCGGAACGGCGAGCGCGAAGCCCGTCGACGGGCGCGAGTCCTTCGAGTCATCGATGCGCGTGGTCACGTTCCGCTTCCTTGACGTCAGAGGTGAGGATCTACGGATGCGTCGCCGGTGATCGACGGCCGGACTCCGGACCGGTACCGAACTGCGTGCCGGCTCGTCGCGCCGGGCCCGGTCCCCGGTTCCTGCCTTCGGGGTACCCGCTCACGCGCCCTCGTCGTCGAAGGTGACGGGTGTGTACGTCTTCGCGTGAGCGGCGAGGAAGTCGCGAGCCTCGTCCGGCAGGGGAAGGGGAGCGGACGCGATGTAGTCGAGGAGGTTTTTCGGCGCGTAGTAGTCGACGAAGCGGTATTGCACCTCGGCCGCGTCGGGGTATCGATGCGTGACTCCGAGGCGTTGCAGAAGCTCGGGAAGGCCGTAGCCGCCGATCTCGTCCCCCAGATCCGAGGGAAGCCGATAGCGGGTCACGTCGGCGGGCGAGGCAGGAGTTCCACCCCCGCCGATGACGCGGAGCTGTGAGAGGCCGAGTCCGAACCACGGGCCGCTCTTCTTCACCACCATCCAGCGGTCGGACACCTGGCTCTGGAAAATGTCGCACGCGTCGCCTGAGAAGACGGGCAACATCCCGAGACCCATCCTGGTGAACGCCGCTTGCGAGCCGTCCAGGCCGGCGACCTCTTCATGCCCTGCCTGGACGAGCTTCACGAATTCGGCGTGGAATTGGGCTCGCTCGTCGGATTGTTCCAGGCATGAGAAGTGGAGATTGCCGTCGAGGAAGGCGGGAGAACCGGCCCAGGGGTCACGAACCAGACGGTAGCCGGTGATCTCTCCGCACTGGCCTTCGACCGGCGGTGCCGCCTCGCCGCAGATCTGGCAACGATTGATGTCGGGCATGGTTCTCCTGCTGGTCAGGTCCCGGGAGCGTACATCGCCGAGCGCATGAACTAGATGCCGGGTACGGGAACGAGCCCGCCTCGGTCGCTGATGGGTCCACCCGGTGGAAAGGTCCCCTGAGGCAATTCCATCACCCCGGTGTCGTCGAAGAATCTCAAGTTGCCGTCCCGGCTGATGACGACCTCCGTGTGCGGACTTCTCTTGTTCTCCAGGTCCCGGGTCATGCTGTTCCTGGTGCCCCGCGCGGCTTCCAGTTCGTCGGGGGGACCGGGTATCCGGTCTTCGGGGTGCGTGTGAGCGATGAACTTGTAGCCGTCGCCCGCGAGATCGTCGGGAATTCTGGTCGTCAGTTCCGTGCCCTGGAACAGCCGCATCTCGCCGGCCGGATTCTGGAGGACGGCGTGCTCGACGCCATGGAACCTCTGGAGTTCGGCCATGTGGCCGACGCTCACTTCGTTCGGGCCGATGCGCACGGGGCCGCGGGTCAGCGCCTTGGCGAGTTGACGTGCCTTCGGTGACAGTTCGCGGTAGGGGATCGTCCCGCCGAACAGGCGTGACGAACCCTTGAACGGCCGGGTGACAGCCCGGAGTCCTTCCCCCGACCTGAGCTGTCGGGCCTGCTTCAGGAGGCCTCCGCCGATGCCCTTCATGAAGGCGCCGCCCAAGCCGCGCAGCCCGCCCGCCTTCCAGAGCTTTCCCATCTTCGCGAGGTTGGTGAAACCCTTGGTCGCAGGGATGCAGTCGAGGACCGCGAAGATGAGATCGCCCCAGCCGGCCTGGCCGTTGAGCATTTTTCTCACCGTGTCGGCCAGGACGACCAGGGCTGCCGCGAAGACGAGCCAGCCGAGCGGGCCGCCCACGATCATCACGATGATGCCGACGATCGTCACGACCCACTTGCACACCGTGACGATCTCGTCCCAGTGGTCGGAGACCCAGTCGATGGGCTCCTCCCACCAGTGCCGGTTGTGGATACCGGCGTCCGAGGCGTCGTGGAGTTTCTTCACCGTGCGGCGGGCAGCGTCCTCGCGCAGTCCCTTGGCGTGGGCGGCGAGCTTCTTCGCGGCGTCCAGCAGGCCCTTCGCGTCGTCGACGTTCTTCTGGGCGGCGGTCTGCTGTTCCTTGGCGTGCTGGGCGTTACGTGTGGCACGTCGGACGTCGGCCTCGTCCGGTGGGGGGACGTCCTTGGCCCGGCTCTTGCCCGGGTCGTACGAGTCGGCCTTGGCCGTAGCCGTCCGTACCCAGTCGTCGGCGCCGGTCAGCGCGTGCTGGGCGGTGGCGAGTTCGTCGCGGGCCTTGCGGCCGTCGCGCAGCGCCTTGTCCGCCTTCTCCTGAGCGTCGTCCAGGTCGGGCCAGTACGACGCCAGCGCGTCGCCCGCGAGCGTGTAGGACTTCTTGAGCTTCTTCAGCTCGCCGGGCACGTCCTCGAACTCCGACGCGAACGAGTCCGCCGTCTTGCCGGCCCACTTCAGGACCGCGTCGTCGTTGGCCAGACCCTTGATGTCCCGGAGGATGTCCGACACGTCGTCGGCGAAGTCGTCCAGAGAACCGGCGAGTTTGCGCACGCGCTGCGGGTCGCCCGGTGTCGGGTCGCGGTCCAGGTCGAGTATGTGCCAGTCCGCCGGCCTGTTCGACACGTGTTCCCCCGTAGCACCTGCGATCTCTGGATCAGGACGTACGCCGGAACGTATCGCGCTGATCATTTCGGGTGGAACGCCGGTCAGGGCTTCGTAGAGGGGTTGTTACGCGCCCGGCGCCGTGACGGTTCCCGTGCGTATCGCTTCCAGGAGGTGGCCGAGCGGGGTCGGGGTGGTGGTGAGGATCGTGGTGGGGTCGTCGGACTCGCGGAGGTGGAGGGTGCTCGGCGTGGAGGCGAGTTCGACGCAGGAGTCGCCGTCGCCCGGGCCGGAGAAGGACGACTTCCGCCAGTTGTGGGGGGTGTTCATCGGTGCCTCACAGCTCCTTCGCCAACCTGTGGATGAAGTCGCGGGACCGCTTGGCGCCCAGCGAAACAGCCTCCACTTTACGGAAGAGCGTTCGATAGGCGTCGAGTTGGGCTTCCGAGTCGATGAAGGCCGCGCCCTGAGGCGCGTCGCGTACGACCGTGTCCAGCTTCGGTACGCGGCCCCCGGCGTACGTCATGGCACTGGTGGCGCCGGCGAATCCCTCCAGGTCGAAGGGGATCACGCGCAGGGTGATGTGGTGCGCCTCGGAGAGTTCGAGGAGATGCGTCAACTGGGCCCGGGAGGTGGCGCGCTCGCCGACCAGGATGCGCAGGGCCGCCTCGTGGACCACACCGTCGTAGGGCGTGGGGGCCGGTCCTTCGAGGATCACCCGGCGGTGCATACGGTGCCGCACGCGCAACTCGACGTCCTCGTACGAGAGTTCCGGCACCCGGTAGGCGAAGACGGCCCGTGCGTAGTCCTCCGTCTGGAGCGGGCCGGGGACGTACAGGAACTGCACCTCGCGGAGGAACGTGGCGTGGTGCTCCAGCTCGGCGAGGTCGAGGAACGGCGTGGGCAGCAGCCCGCGGTACTGCTCCCACCAGCCCCGGATCCGCTCCGTCGCCATGGCGGCCAGGGCGTCGGTGAACGCCTCGTCCGCACAGGCGTACTGGGCCGTCAGCCGGCGCAGCCGCTTCTCGCTCACCCCGGCGAGGCCCGCCTCGATCTGGCTGATCTGCGCGGGGTTCACCGCGAGCAGGATGGCCGCCTCCCGCGAGGTGAGCCCCGCCGCCTCCCGCAACCTCCGCAACTCGACCGCCAGACGCGACTGCCGCGCGGTCACGTCATGCCTCAATGCCATGGCATGCCTCTCTACAACGCGCGCGCAGGCGGGCCCGGTCGGGCGCTCAGATTACGTGATCGGCATCCGGCGGGCTTGAGAAGGCGTGCCGACATGGTGACGCCCGGTGGATGCCTGCGTCGAACGGGGGCACGGGAGGTGCGGTCGGCACTCCCTCAAACGGGCATGGCTCGAGCGTGCTGGTCCCGGAGAGCCTTCCATGCCGCCTCCTGGGCGACATCCGCGTCGGCGTGCCATGTGTCCTGACCAGGAAGGTCGGCAGAGCGGAACCTGAAACTCATATGTGGCTCACACGTCCATGCTGTGGGATTCCCGGCGGTAGGGCTGCGTCACGACGGCGAGACGTTGGGGGCGCCACAGGGTGTCGTCCTCGCTGAGACTCAGCTCGCCTTTCCTGCGGAGCATCCAGATCTGCTCGAACTGGAAGTGCAGGACCGCATCGCCGTCGATCCGTTCCAGCAGAGGTGTCACCAGCCGGATCATGTCGTGCTGTTGGTCACTGACTTCGACTCCCTTGGCCAGACGGAAGCCCACGCCCACGGTCGGAGTGAAGCCGAGGCCCGTGATGATGGGGTGCCAGGGCTGCAGCCGGCCGTCATCGACTACGCAGATCCAGGTGCCCAGTCTGGTGAGGACGCCTTCGTGCACGTCGACGAGTTGTTGGCTCGTAGCGCTCGCGTCGAAGACGCCGGTCTCCTTCCCGATTTCCGCCAGTCGCCTGGCGACCTCAATGGGAGGCAACTGAGTAGCGCAGTCCAGGTCGTACTCGATAGCCATTCTGATGGTTCCTTCGGGTGTTACGGGTAGAGGTGAACGATGTTTCGCGAGGGTGTTGGCCGAGTGCGCCTCTCACCCTGTCGCTCGGATCGTCTCGGCATCTTTCTCGCGTGCGGATCCACGTTGCGTGGCCGTGGCCAATGGTGTCGGGGGTGTGCAGATCCCGTGCGGGGGAGAGGTGGATGAGAGGCGCAACTCCGGCTTTTGGGGTGGGGGGTGGTGTATCGGGCGGTGGCTTTGTGCCGGCCTCTGCCCGGGCTTCGACACCCTCCTTAAGATCTCAGTAGGCTCGGTTCACCCCCCGACCTCACTCCCTCCTCACACGACCCCGGGACACCCGCCATGGCGCGACGCACCACTTCCAGCTCGACGGGCACCTCGCCGAGTCCGAGGAATCGGACGCCGCAGCCCCTGCCCCGGCGTCGCAGGACGTTCGGGGACTTCGTGAAGGCGCTCGGGGCGTTCGTCGCCCTGCTGGTGCTGCTCGTCGGGGTGCCCGGCGCGCTCGCCGTCAGCGTGGGGTGGCCGCTGCCGCACGGGGCGCCCCAGATGGACTGGCTCCAGCGGGAGATCTCCGTCAGCACGTTCATCAACGCTCTGACGGTCATCGTGTGGTTCGCGTGGGCGCAGTTCACCGCCTGCGTACTCGTCGAGGTGAAGGCCGCGCTGTCGGGCGTCGGGATGCCCAACCGCGTTCCGGGCGCCGGCGCCAGCCAGTTGCTGGCCCGCCAGCTCGTCGCGGCGCTGCTCCTCGTCAGCGCGGCCGCCGCCAGCTTCACGCCGGGCCTCTCGCAGCTCGGCCAGAGCCTGGAGGGCAGCCAGCACGGTTCCGTGGCCGCCGCGCAGCAGACTCCCGGACTGTTCGGGCAGCAGCAGGAGCAGGCCGCCTCCAGTGCCGCCGCAGCGGTCGCCGAGCAGGCCGCCGACGCGGCGGACGCGGCGGCCCACGCGGACGGTGCCGGTGCCACCGAGCACGGCGACACGAAGTACTACCGGATCCAGCCCCCCGAGGGCCGGCACCACGACTCGCTCTGGGAGGTCGCGCAGCGCCACCTCGGCGACGGGCGCCGGTACAAGGAGATCTACCAGCTCAACAAGGACCGTACGCAGCCCGACGGTTCGAAGCTGTCCGAGGCCAGCCTCATCCGGCCCGGCTGGATCCTGGAGATGCCCGGCGACGCCCGCGGCGGCGAACTCGTCGAGATGCCCGACGCGGCGCCCGAGGTCTCCCAGCAGGTCCAGCAGCAGATCCACGACTACGCCAAGACCGGCGACCAGCAGCGGGGCGGCGCCGCCAACCGGCAGAACGAGCAGGGCGACCGGGACACCGCGCACATCCACGTACCCCGGCAGCGTCCCGCCGGGCAGCCCGCGGCCGGCGGCGACGAGCGGCGCGAACCCGCCCCCGCCGAAGCCGCGCATGCCGCGCAGGGTTCCGAGGACAGCGGGTTCACCTTCGGGCTGCCGGAGGCCCTGGTCGGTGCGCCGCTGCTCGCCGCCGGCCTCCTCGGCGCCCTCGGACGGCGCCGCCGCCAGGCACTGTGGCAGTCCGCGCTCGGCGCGGTCGGCGGGCGGCGCGGCATGGAGCCGCCGGTTCCCACCGGCTCCGCCGCGGACGCCCAGGACGCGCTGCTCGTCGGCGCAGACCCCGAAGGCGTACGCCTGCTCGACCTCTCGCTGCGCGGACTCGCGAGCGCCCTCGCCGCGGAGTCCCGCCCGCTGCCCACCGTCTACGCGGCCTGGCTCGGCGGCAACGGCGACCTGCACCTCCAGCTCGCCCAGCCCGCGGGCAAGCCGCCCACACCCTGGCAGCTCGGTCAGGACCAGACGTTCTGGATGCTGGCCCGCGCGGACGCCGAGCAGTACGAGGAGGTCGACACGGCCGCTCCGTACCCGGGCCTCGTCAGCCTCGGCACCATGGACGACTCGCGGCTGCTCCTCAACCTGGAGGCCGTGCCCGGCATCGTCTCGCTGAGCGGCAGCGCGGCCGACCGCGCGGGCGTCTTCGCCTCCGTGGCGGCCGAGTTGGCCACCAACGGCTGGTCCGACCGCATGACGATCACCCTCGTCGGCTTCGGCGAGGACCTCACCCCGCTCGCACCCAGCCGGCTGCGCCACCTCGACGACGTCGAGGCGCTCGTCGAGACCATGGAGGCGGAGACCCGTCAGCGCCGCGGCGCCCTCGGGGCCGCCGGTCACGACTCCGTCCTCACCGGCCGCACCGGACCCGCCCAGCACACCCGTTGGGCCCCGCACCTCGTCCTCCTCGCCACCGAGCCCTCCGCCGAGGACGCGGTCACCCTCGCCGAACTCGCGGCCGACGCGGGACGGTTGGGCATCGGCTACCTCGTCGGCACGGAGAGCGGTTATCTGCCGGGCGCCGCCTGGGAGATGGAGATCACCGGCGAGGGCAAACTGCTCGCGCCGCTGCTCGGCCTCGAACTCGACGCGCAGCTCCTGCCGGTGGCACAGCAGCGGGCGGTCGTGGAACTGTTCGTCGAGGCCGACCCGGAGCGCGACCCCGACGGGCCGACGACCACCCCGCCGTTCCTCGTCGACATCAGCGAACAGGGGCGGCCCGCCGTCTACGCGCGGCTCGTCGGCTCGTACGAGATCATCGGCCTGGACGCGCCCGACGGCGAACGCAGCCCGCTGCTGCACGAGGCCCTCGCGCTGCTCCTGCTGCACCGCGAGGGTGTGCACCCGCGCGTGCTGTCCGCCGCGCTGTGGCCGCGCGGAGTCACCGACGACGTCCGCGACGCCCTCGTCGAGCGGCTGCGCGACTGGCTCGGCGCCGACCCCGACGGCACAGCCCGCCTCGGCACCGACGAGGCCGGGCGCCTCACGCTCGCCAAGTCCGTCGTGTCCGACCTCGACGTGCTGCGCTCCCTCTACCACGAGGCCACCCAGGGCAAGGGGGTCGACAGCCGGGTCGTCCGCGGCCGGTTGCTCACCGACGCGCTCGTCCTCGTCCGCGGGCCGCTGCTCGCCGACCGCCCGCAGGGCCGCTACGGCTGGCTCACCCACGAGATCATCGACGCCCAACTGCCGCTGCTCGTGGCGGACATCGGACTCGCACTGTCCGCCTTCCATCTGGAGAAGGACCGTGCGGAGAAGGCGATCGAGGCGCTGAACGCCTCGATGAACTCGGCTCCGCGCGACGAGCGCCTGTGGAACGAGCTGCTGCGGGCGACCCATGCCACGGGCGACACCGACCGGCTGAAGGGGCTCGCCGCCGACCTGGTCACCCGCAGCGGCGCGCGCGGCCTGCCGCCCCGCACCGAGGCACTCCTGGACGAGCTGCTCCCCGCGTGGCGTTCGAACGGGGCAGCCGTGGGGTGATCCACCCCTCCGTTCCGCCGGCCCCGGCGACCGACGTACCGTCTCCGGGCGAACTGGGCAGCCCGTCGTACGGACTGCCGGGTACCCGTCGTACGGTCGCCGGGCCTGCGGCGGACGGACCCGGCACCGGCCGTGAGGCCGCCCGGCGGGGCGCGGTGGTCGCCGGACCCGGAGTGACGGGGGCGCCCGCCGTCGCCGTACCGACTCTTCCTGGGGGAACGCGTGGATCTCGATCTCTGGACGGCCGTCGGCGCCGCTCTGTGGGGCGCGGCGGCCGGCCTGCTCGTGCCGCGGCCCGCCTACCGCTTCGCCGTCGACCCGGGCGAGCCCTGGCGGGACAGCTGTCCCGACGGCCGGACGATCACCGGCCCGGCGCGCGGCTGGCTCGGGCTCGCGCGGTCGCAGGGCGCCCCCTACGGTCCCGGCACCCTCCTCGTCTCCCTCGCCACCGCCCTCCTGTGCGCCGGGCTCGCCCTCGCGACCGGCACCCGGCCCGAACTGGCCGTCTGGCTGCTGCTCGCGCCGCTCGGTGTGCTGCTCGCCGTGGTCGACTTCCGGGTGCAGCGGCTGCCCGACCCGCTGACCCTGCCGTTCGCGGCGGTGGCGCTCGCCCTGCTCGGGGTGGCCGCGGCCCTGCCCGAGCACGCGGGGGAGTGGCCGTCGGCGCTGTTCGGGGCGCTCGCGCTCGGCGGCGGGTACTTCGTCCTCTTCCTCATCAACCCGAACGGCATGGGCTTCGGTGACGTGAAGCTGGCCCTGGGTCTCGGCGCCGTCCTCGGCTGGTACGGGTGGAGCGCGGTGTTCCTCGGGACCTTCGTCGGGTTCCTGTTCGGCGGGCTGTACGGGCTGGGCCTGGTGATCGCGCGGCGCGCGGGCCGCAAGACGTCGATCCCGTTCGGCCCGTTCCTGATCGCGGGCGCCTATGCGGGGCTCCTGATCGGGGCGTACGCGGCCTGACGTCGGGCGGCCCGGGGAGCTGGCGTAGGCTGGCTTGGTCTGTCCACAACCCTTACGAAAGGGACGCTCCCGGTGACCGAGAAGGCCGACCTTACGTCGTTTGATGTCGCAGCCGTCCTCGACCGTGCTGCCGCGGGTGGGCGGATCACTCCGGAAGAGGCGCTCGTCCTCTACCGCGACGCACCGCTGCACGCGCTCGGCGCAGCCGCCGACGCCGTACGCCGCCGCAGGTACGCGGGCACGGAGCACATCGCGACGTACATCATCGAGCGCAACATCAACTACACGAACGTGTGCGTCACGGCGTGCAAGTTCTGCGCGTTCTACGCGGCCCCCAAGGACACCGCCAAGGGCTGGACGCGCGACCTCGACGACATCCTGCGCCGCTGCGCGGAGACCGTCGAGCTGGGCGGCACGCAGATCATGTTCCAGGGCGGACACCACCCGGACTACGGCGTGGAGTACTACGAGAAGCACTTCGCCGCGATCAAGGGCGCGTACCCCGAGCTGGTCATCCACTCCCTCGGCGCGTCCGAGGTCGAGCACATGGCCCGTATCTCCAAGGTGAGCGTCGAGGAGGCCATCCAGCGGATCCACGCCGCCGGCCTCGACTCGTTCGCGGGCGCCGGCGCCGAGCTGCTCCCGGCCCGACCGCGCAAGGCGATCGCCCCGCTCAAGGAGTCCGGCGAGCGCTGGCTGGAGATCATGGAGATCTCGCACGGTCTGGGCGTCGAGTCGACGTCCACCATGCTGATGGGCACCGGCGAGACCAACGCCGAGCGCATCGAGCACCTGCGGATGATCCGTGACGTACAGGACCGGACGGGCGGCTTCCGCGCCTTCATCCCGTACACCTACCAGCCCGAGAACAACCACCTGAAGGGCCGCACGCAGGCGACGCTCTTCGAGTACCTGCGGATGATCGCGATCGCCCGCCTGTTCCTCGACAACGTGGCGCACATCCAGGGCTCCTGGCTGACCACCGGCAAGGAGGTCGGCCAGCTCTCCCTGCACTACGGCGCCGACGACCTCGGCTCGATCATGCTGGAGGAGAACGTCGTCTCCTCCGCCGGCGCGAAGCACCGCTCCAACCGCATGGAGATCATCGATCTCATCCGCAAGGCGGGCCGCGTCCCCGCGCAGCGGACCACGACCTACGAGCACATCGTCGTCCACGACGACCCGGCGAACGACCCGGTCGACGAGCGCGTGATGTCGCACATCTCCTCGACGGCGATCGACGGTGGCACGGCCCACCCCGAGTTGAAGCTGCTGGCCTCCAACTGACGCCCCCATGCTGACGATCCACGCCGCCGAGCGGTCACCCGAGACAGCGGTCCTGGCCGACGGGGCGACTGTCGCCGCCGTCGGCCCGTACGAGGAACTGGCCGCCGCCCACCCGAGCGCGAGGGTGCGGCACTGGCCCGGCATCTTGACGCCAGGCCTGCTGAACCCGTACGGCCCGGAGCTCCTGGAGGCCATGTACCACCCGGACCCGCGGGAGGCCGCGGGCTTCGGCACCGAGCCCATCGGCGGGGAGCGGGCCCGGCGGATCTTCCGCGCCGATCCTTCGCGCGTCGGCGCGAGCGCGCGCCGTGGGGTCCAGCGGTTGCTGGCGCACGGCACGGTGGCGGTTGCCGGGGAGCTCACGTCGCGCCCCGTGGTCGACGCGGTGCGCAGGGCCGGTCTCGCGGTCGGGCGGCGGCCGGACCGGCTCGCGGGCCCGGCGGCGCTGTCCCCGACCCCGCTGATCCTGCTGCCGGGCCCCACGCCGGGCGGTCCGGCCCGATTCGCCGTGTTCGACGTCGCGGACCGTGCAGAACTGGTCCTGCGGGGTGCGGGGACCTGCGTGGCGACCGTGATCGGCGGGCGGCTGGTGTACCGCAGCCGTTGATCACGGCAGGGGGCGCCGGCTCAGCCCGCGAACGCCTTCGCGAACGCCCCCGAACCCTGCTTCACGCCACTGCAGTCGGTGGCCGCGTCGTCGGCGTTGTCGTCGTCCCCGCACTGCTGGTCCCGGAACGTCGACCACATCGACACCCAGGCGATCTTCTTCCGCTCGGCGAACTCCCGTACCTGCGCCGCGTCGTCGAGGGAGAACGTCTCGTTGTCCACGTCGTTGACGCCGATCATCGAGGTGAGCGCGAGCCCCTGCCAGGCGCTCGCCGCCGAGAGTCCGAAGACCTTCTGCAACTGCCGGTGCGCGGCGCCGGCCGAGGTGATCGCGTAGTCGCCCATGTCGTCCGCGTACGAACTCCCGTAGTTCATGGTCATGATGTTGACGGTGGAGACCTTCACGGCGTGGTCGTTGGCGGACTCCAGGAGCGCCAGGCCGTCGTCGTCGAGGCCTGAGGGCATCACGGGCAGCGTGAACGAGACCTTCAGGTCGCCGCGTTCCTTCTGAAGGAGCGCGATGGCCTCGGAGCGCAGGGCGACCGAGGCGGAGTCGGCCAGTTGGGTGCCCTCCACGTCGAAGTCGGCCTGGGACGAGCCGGCTTGGTCGAGCGCCTTGCCGTAGGCGTCCGCCAGCTCGCTCGCGCTGTCGCACGTCGAGGCCAGCTCCTTGCCGGACGCGCCGCCGAAGGAGACCCGTACGCTCGCACCGGACTTCTTGAGTGCGGCGATCCGGGATTTCACGGCCGCGTCGCCGATGGCGTACGTCCCGTTCCACTTCGGCGTGCAGGCGCTGCCGTCCGCGATCACGAAGGCCAGGTTGTAGGTCGTCGGAGAGCCCGCCGCGTCCGTCGCGCCGGGCGTCGTGGCGCTCACATAGGGCGCGTACGACGTGCTCGACGCCGACGCGGCCGCGGGTGCGGAGGCCGACGAGCCGGTCCCGGGAGTCCGCGCGGGTGCCGCGTCCGTGGTGGAACCACCCGAGGAACACCCCGCGCAGGCCAGGGCGACCAGGCAGGCGAGCCCCGCGACCGGCTTCAGGAAACTCCTCATTGCGTACGCACCCGCTCTCGTGATGTCTGTCTCAGGACGGAAACAAACTGTCGTTTCCTGATAGGGAATGTGTCACACCCGGAACGTAATTCCGAATGGAGGTCATTCATCGGTATTGCCGCGGAAGAGGGCGGGCGGGAGTGGCCGAGAGGGGTGGATAAAGGGTCATGTCGGGCGTATCGATGGTGCATTTCTCCTGTATCGGGCATGCCTGAGCTGCGTGGATGGCGGTGGATTCCCGTCGTATCGCCTCGGGTCTCATAGAGAAAATACAGCTATGGCTGTCTCTCATGGGCCGTTCACACGGAAAGCAGAGTTTTCGCCACAAGGAGCCGACCTAATGTCGGGGAAATGCAATCCGAGTCCGCCATCGAAAACCGCGCCCCGGTGCGCGGCCGCCGCCGCGAACGCGGCAGTGGGGCCGTGGACGGCCCCGTGTTCGTTGACAGCTCCGGCCGCCGCGCCCGCCTGCTGCGCAGAGTCGGCCTCCTCGTCGGCGCCGGGTGTCTCGGCTACGCCGTCGTGCTCGGCATGGCCTTCATGGGCTGGGGCACCTCGCTGACGCCGTCCTCCCTGATCCCCTTCGACGGCGGCCGGGCCGGCTCCGCTCCGGGCGGCGGGGGACCCGGCGCGGGCCGGGCCGGCACCGCACCCACCGGCGGCCCGACCGCACTCCCCAGCGGCGCTCCGACCGGCCTTCCCGGCGGCGCCCCCACCGGAGCGGCCACCGACGCCGCGTCCTCGGCCGCCTCCGCCGCGTCGGCGTCCCTCTCCGTCCCCACCTCGACCGCCGGGGCTACCGCCTCCACCGGCGCCAACTGACGGGCACGGAACCCACCTTCATGACCACGACGACGCCCGCACGCGGCCGCCGGCGCGCCCCCTCCAGGATGGAGCGGGCCGCCGGACGGGCCGCGGCGTTTCAGAAACCACGAGTCATCCTCGCCCTGCTGCTCCTGCTCGCGCTCACCAGCGTGATGCTGCTCGACGGCTATCTGCGCTCCGAGATCGGCAACGACGCCCGGGTCCGCGACGGCGCGGCCTACGACAAGGTCCCGAGCAGGATCCTCGACGGCGGACCCATCCTCACCTTCGACCGCGGCACCGCGAAGACCCAGTCCGTGCCGGACAAGACGATCGTGCTCACCTTCGACGACGGGCCGACCGCGACCTGGACGCCTCAGGTCCTCGAGGTCCTGCGGGAGAACGACGTCGACGCCACCTTCTTCATGGTCGGCTCGATGATCTCCCGCTACCCGAGCGTGGTGAAGTCGCTGGTGAAGCAGGGCAACGAGGTCGGCATCCACACGTTCACCCACGTCGACCTCTCCTATCAGAGCGCCGCCCGCCTGCAACGGGAGCTGAAGCAGACGCAGTTGGCTCTCGCGGGTGCGGCCGGCGTCACCACCACTCTGTTCCGCGCCCCGTACTCCTCGGAGATCGACGCCGTCGACAACTACAGCTGGCCCGTCTACAAGGAGATCGGGAACCTCGGTTACACCAGCGTCTTCGTCGACACCGACAGCGACGACTGGAAGAAGCCGGGCGTCTCGAAGATCGTCCGGTGGGCGACGCCGAAGAAGAACAAGGGCGCCATTGTCCTGATGCACGACGCGGGCGGCGACCGGTCGCAGACGATCACCGCGCTCGGCACGTACATCAAGAAGATGAAGGCGAAGGGCTACACCTTCACCACCGTCAGCGGCGCCCAGGCCATGCTGAACCGGAGCCAGGCCGCCGTGGGACAACAGCCCGGCTCGGCGGGCGCGGGCGCGGGCTCGGGTGCGGGGACCGGCGGCGAGAGCGCCGCGCAGGCCGCCCAGCACGAGGCCGCCGGCGCGACCCTCTACGAGGGCAGGGCGCTCGTCTACGCCGTCGCGGTCGCCGAGTGGGTGGTGCCCGCGCTGTCGTGGTTCCTCGTCGTCGTCGGCGTCGCCGTCATGGGCCGCTTCGGGATGATGCTGGTCCTCGCCCGGCGCCACCACCGGCAGCGCAACCGCAATCGCAGACGCGGCAAGGGCGTCGGAGGGGGCAGGTTCAGCTGGGGGCCGACGGTCACCCGGCCGGTGAGCGTGATCGTGCCCGCGTACAACGAGAAGGAGTGCATCGCCAACACACTGAGATCACTGGCGAAGAGCACCCATCCGATCGAGATCATCGTGGTCGACGACGGCTCCGACGACAACACGTCCGAGATCGCCGAGTTGCTCGGCATGCCCAACGTCCGGGTCATCCGGCAGGAGAACGCGGGCAAGCCGGCCGCGCTCAACAACGGTGTCCGCAACGCCCGTCACGACATCGTCGTGATGATGGACGGGGACACCGTCTTCGAACCGGACGCCGTGCACCAGCTCGTACAGCCCTTCGCCGACCCGGAGATCGGGGCCGTCGCGGGCAACGCCAAGGTCGGCAACCGCACCACCCTGATCGGCGCGTGGCAGCACATCGAGTACGTGATGGGCTTCAACCTCGACCGCAGGATGTACGACCTGCTGCGCTGCATGCCCACCATCCCGGGCGCGATCGGCGCGTTCCGCCGCGACGCGGTCCTCGGTGTCGGAGGGATGAGCGAGGACACCCTCGCCGAGGACACCGACATCACCATCGCCATGCACCGCGCGGGATGGCGAGTCGTCTACCAGGAGCACGCCAGGGCCTGGACGGAGGCGCCCGGTTCGCTCAAGCAGCTGTGGTCGCAGCGCTACCGCTGGAGCTACGGCACCATGCAGGCGCTCTGGAAGCACCGCAAGTCCCTGACGGACAAAGGGCCTTCGGGGCGCTTCGGCCGCGTGGGCATGCCGCTGGTCGTCCTCTTCCAGATCGTCACGCCGGTCTTCGCGCCGCTCATCGACGTGTTCACCGTCTACTCGATGATCTTCGTGGACCTCCGCGCCGCGGTCCTCGCCTGGCTGGCCGTGCTCGCCGTCCAACTCGTCTGCGCGGCCTACGCGTTCCGCCTCGACCGGGAGAAGTACCGCTATCTCGCGATGCTCCCGCTCCAGCAGCTCGCCTACCGCCAGATGATGTACCTGGTCCTGATCCACTCCTGCGTCACGGCCCTGACCGGCGGCCGGCTGCGCTGGCAGAAGCTCAAGCGCACGGGCGAGGTCGGCACCCCGGCGGGAGCGGGCCGATGAGCCGGGAGCACCAGCCGTACGGGCACGGGCACAGCTCCGGGCACGGGCACGGCTCCGGGCACGGGCACGGCTCCGGGCACGGGCATGAGCACGGCTCCGGGCACGAGTACGGGCACGGCTACGGGTACGAGGGCCACCAGGGACGGCAGCCCCACCCCCAGCCCTCGTCCGTGCGCCACGAGTACGTTCCCGAGGCGGAGACGGTGGTGCGGTCACCGGCGCAGTTGCCGGTACAGCCGGCGGTACAGCCGCCGGTGCCGGCCGCGGAACCCGTTCGTGGCGCCCCGCCGAAGGGCGGGCATCGGGCGGGACGAAGGCGCGCGCTCCCGGGCGTACGGGACCGCTACTTCGACTCCCTGCGCGCGGTCGCCCTGGTGCGCGTCGTCGCGTACCACACGTTCGGCTGGGCCTGGGCGGGCCTGGTCTTTCCCTCCATGGGGGTCATGTTCGGCCTGGCCGGCACGCTCATGGCGAAGTCGCTGGAGCGCCCCGCGCCCAAGGTCGTGCGGAGCCGGCTGCGCAGACTCCTGCCCCCGTTCTGGTTCTGGGGCGTCTTCGTGGTCCTGGCGATGCTGGTCCACGGCTGGATGCCGGGCTGGGAGATCGTCTACTGGATCGTGCCGCTCGGTGATCCGCCGGGCAACGCGTGGGGCGAGCAGGCCTGGGAGATCCTCTGGTACCTGCGGACGTACCTGTGGTTCGTGCTGCTGTCCCCGCTGCTGCTGCGGGCGTTCCGGCTCGCCCCGGTCCCCGTGCTCGTCCTGTCCCTCGCCCCGGTCCTGGTCCTGAACTTCTTCTGGGAGGCGCCGGACAACCGGTTCGGCAGCGCCCTGTGGGACCTGGCCACGTACCTGTTCTGCTGGCTCCTCGGCTTCGCGCACCGCGACGGGGTGCTCCAGCGGCTGCGGCCGGCCGCGGTGGTCACGGCGTCGCTGGCGGCCCTGGCCTACGGCGGCTGGTTCGCCTTCGCGCACCGGTCGGAGTTCGGCACCTACGACCTCGACGAGATCCCCCTCGCCCAGGCCTTCTGGTCGGCGGGTTTCGTGACCCTGCTCCTCTACTTCAAGGCCTACTACGACGTCGACTTCGCGTGGCTGACGCGCTTCCGCCGGCTCGACCGGACGGTGACGATCTTCAACGGGCGCGCGGTGACGATCTACCTCTGGCACGAGATCGCCCTGATCCTGGCCGTCCCCCTGATCGACCAGTTCTGGAAGGTCCCCGCCTTCGAGGCGTGGCTGCCGCTGGAGAGCCAGTGGTTCATGTTCGCCGTCGGCTGGGTCCTGATCTGGATCGCGATCGCCCTGTTCGGCTGGGTCGAGGACGTGGCGGCGAGGAAGAGGCCGCGGCTGCTGCCGTGACGGGCGCCTGTCGCGGCGATTCCGGGGGCCGTCGCGGGGGCGTTCGTGCCGGGGCGCCCCCGGGGCCCGGTGTCGCGGCCGCCGTTCCCGAAGGGGTGCGGGAGAGGGGCGTACGGCCGGGCGCCGCCGAGTCGTCCGGCCCGTACTGCCACAATGGGACGGTGACCCGCGCATCCCTGGACAAGCAGCCGCACGAAGTCGCCTCGATGTTCGACGACGTGGCGGAACGGTACGACCTGACGAACGACCTGCTGTCGCTCGGCCAGGACCGGGTGTGGCGCAAGGAGGTCGCCAAGGCGGTCGACGCGCGCCCCGCGCAGAAGATCCTGGACCTGGCGGCGGGCACGGCGACCTCGTCCCTGCCCTTCGCCCGCAGCGGCGCGTACGTCGTCCCCTGCGACTTCTCCCTCGGCATGCTCCGGGTGGGCAAGCGCAACCATCCCTGGCTGCCGCTGACCGCCGGTGACGCCACGAAGCTGCCGTTCAAGGACGACACCTTCGACGCCGTCACGATCTCCTTCGGGCTGCGCAACGTCCAGGACACCGACACCGCCCTCAGCGAGCTGTACCGCGTGACCAAGCCGGGCGGACGCGTCGTGATCTGCGAGTTCTCGCACCCGACCTGGGCGCCGTTCCGCACGGTCTACACCGAGTACCTGATGCGCGCGCTGCCCCCGGTCGCCCGCGCCGTCTCCTCGAACCCCGAGGCGTACGTCTATCTCGCCGAGTCCATCCGCGCCTGGCCGACCCAGCCGGAGCTGGCCGAGCGGCTGCGCAAGGCCGGCTGGTCGAAGACGGCCTGGCGCAACCTCTCCGGCGGCATCGTGGCCCTGCACCGCGGCTTCAAGCAGGCCTGAGCGACCCGGGGCGCCCTTCCCGAGAGCGGCCCCGCCCGCACTCCCGCTACCTGAGCACCTCGAACGGGTCCCCGGGGCGGTCGAGTTCGCGCCGCATCCCGCCCGACGGCGGACGGGGCGGCCTCGGCTCGCGCACCCCCGCGCCGCCCTCCGCGTCCCCGAGGTCGAACCACACGGTGACGACGGCGCCGCGCGGAACCTCCGCACCGGGCTGCGGAAACTGCCGTACGACGTAGTCGACGACCGTCCGATGGAAGTCGGGCCGGTCGGGCGCGGCGAGCAGCACACCACGCGCCTCGGCCGTCTCCCGCGCGTCCACGGCCATCAGGCCCACCAGCCGCGGCACGCGCACTTCGGGTGTTCCGGGTGTCATACGCACAGACGTCACCCCCAGCGGTACCGGCAGGGTATGCCTCGGCCGTGCGCTTCGGGAAGGAGCGCGGAGAGCGCGGGAAGACCGCCCTCCGAGCGCCGCCCTCGTAGCGCCGGCCTCAGAGCGCCGGCCTCAGAGCGCCGGCCTCAGAGCGCCGCCCTCAGAGCGCCAGCCGGTAGCGGTGGCCCTCCGTCTGCGAGGCGGGGACGGTGAACCGCTCCGCCAGCTCCATGCCGAGCCGTCTCGTCACCGCGATGGAACGGGCGTTGCGCGCGTTGACCATCGCGACCACGTCCGTGACGCCCGCCGACCGGACCCGCTCCAGCGTGGTCAACGCCGCCGCCGTGACGTACCCCTTGCCCCAGTGCGCCCGCGCGAGCCGCCAGCCGATCTCGATCTGCCCGGCCGGCCCCCAGGCGTGAGGCCACGGCTGGGCGCCGGTGAAGCCCAGCACCTCGCCCTCCGCGTCGACCATCGTCCACAGACAGAACCCGTGCTCAGCGTCGTGCCGCCGCTGCCGTGCCGTGAGTTCCTCGTACACGGACAGCTCGGCCGCGCGGCCCCCGTGGAACTCCATGACGTCCGGGTCGGCGAACACCTGGTGCCACGCGTGGGCGTCCTCGTCGGTGGGCACACGCAGTCGTACATCGGGGAGAGCTCGGTTCACGGGGCAGCCCTTCAGCTGGTGATCGGTACCGCTGCATAGACTGCCCATGTCCAGTGCCCGTCGGCACGTTGATTTCGAGTCTTGGGGAGACCCCGCCGTGACCGAGCCCCAACCCCTCTCCGAAAACACCGCCGACGTCATCGTCGTCGGGGCCGGGCCAGCCGGTTCCACCACCGCCTACTACCTGGCGAAGGCGGGGCTCGACGTCCTGCTGCTGGAGAAGACCGCCTTCCCGCGCGAGAAGGTCTGCGGTGACGGACTGACCCCGCGCGCCACCAAGCAGCTCGTGTCGATGGGCATCGACATCTCCGAGGAAGCGGGCTGGCTCCGCAACAAGGGGCTGCGCATCATCGGCGGCGGCGTCCGGCTCCAGCTGGACTGGCCGGATCTCGCCTCCTTCCCCGACTACGGACTCGTCCGGAAGCGGGACGACTTCGATGAGCAGCTGGCGCGGCAGGCGCAGAAGGCGGGCGCGCGCCTGCACGAGCGGTGCAACGTCGGTGCCCCGATCATCGACGACCGCACCGGCCGCATCACCGGCGTGCACGCGAAGATCGGCGACGCGGACTCCAAGGAGAAGCGGGAGGTGACCTTCCACGCCCCGTTGGTGGTGGCGGCCGACGGCAACTCCACCCGTCTCTCCCTCGCGATGGGCCTGCACCGCCGGGAGGACCGCCCGATGGGCGTCGCGGTGCGTACGTACTTCACCTCGCCGCGTCACGAGGACGACTACCTGGAGTCCTGGCTGGAGCTGTGGGACCGCCGGGGTGCCGAGGACCGGCTGCTGCCCGGCTACGGCTGGATCTTCGGTATGGGCGACGGCACGTCCAACGTGGGTCTCGGCGTCCTCAACACCTCCGACTCCTTCAAGGAGCTGGACTGGCGCGAGGTACTGAAGGCCTGGTGCGCCTCGATGCCGGAGGACTGGGGCTATACGCCGGAGAACATGACCGGCCCGATCCGCGGCGCCGCCCTGCCGATGGCCTTCAACCGCCAGCCGCACTACACCAAGGGCCTGTTGCTGGTCGGCGACGCCGGCGGTCTGGTGAACCCCTTCAACGGCGAGGGCATCGCCTACGCCATGGAGTCGGGCCAGATCGCCGCCGACGTGATCGTCCAGGCTCACGCGCGCTCCACCCCGGACCAGCGTGAACTCGCCCTCCAGCGCTACCCGCGTGTCCTCAAGGACACCTACGGCGGCTACTACACCCTCGGCCGCGCCTTCGTGAAGCTCATCGGCAACCCGAAGGTCATGAAGATCGCCACCCAGCGCGGTCTGACCCACCCGATGCTGATGAAGTTCACGCTGAAGATGCTCGCCAACCTCACCGACCCCACCGGCGGTGACGCCGCGGACCGCATCATCAACGGCCTCTCGAAGGTGGCGCCGAAGGCCTGACCCGACCGGCCCGACCCGTCTGACGGACACAGCGAGCGGCGGCCCGATCGACCGGGGCCGCCGCTCGCCGCCGTCAGCCCCGGCTGCCCGTCAGCTCGGACTCCCTGGCGGCGCGGCGGGCCAGGACCTGGTCGCGCCGCTCGGCCACCTGCCGCAGGGCGTCCTTCCGCTCGCGCCGGGCGAGGCGGTCCAGATAGACGTGGCCGTCGACGTGGTCGCTCTCGTGCGCGAGGCACCGCGCGAAGTACCCCGTCCCCTCGACGACCAGGGTGTTCCCGTCCTTGTCGACGCCGCGCACGACGGCACGGTCGGGCCGTGGCACGTCCACGACGGCCCCCGGGACGGACAGACAGCCCTCACCCTCGTCCAGCAGCCGCCGGCCGGACGGCGCGAGGCGTTCCAGGACGGGGTTGGCGATGTGGCCGACGTGACGGTTCCCGTCGTCGTCCGGGCAGTCGTAGACGAACAGGCGCAGACCGACACCGACCTGGTTCGCTGCCAGGCCCGCGCCGTCGGCGACATACATGGTCAGGAACATGTCGTCGATGAGCGCGGCGAGGTCGGGACCGAACTCGGTCACGTCCCGGCAGGGACGGTGCAGGACCTCTTCACCGACCTCGGTGATCCGCCGGACCGTGCCTCGGCGGGCCTCCGGCGTGAGCGGGGGATATGAGCCGACGGGGTTTCCCTGGACGAACACACGGGGCATCGCTGTCTCCTTCGGGTGCGCGGGCACCGCGGCCGACGGCGGCCCGCCGACTCCCCGGCGCCGGAGCCCACTCTCCCGCAGAGGCGGAGCGCGTCGTGCCCGAACGGGGTGAGGAGCCCGGACAACCCGAAGGACCGCCTCCCCTGAGGGAAGCGGTCCGCCGAAGGTCACCCGCGGGTCAGAGCACCCGCACCGCGCCCGTCGCCGGGTAGCCCGAAAGGTCCTGGATCACGACGCCCTTGGACGGGTTGGCCGCGTCGAGGTACTGCCCGCCACCGATGTACACACCGACGTGGTACGCCGAGCCGGCCGAACCCCAGTACAGGATGTCGCCGACCTGGACATCGGACAGCGAAACCGGCGTACCGGACGTCGACTGGGATTCCGAGACGCGCGGCAGGTCGACACCGACCTGCTTGAACGCCGCCTGCACCAGACCCGAGCAGTCCCACGCGTTGGGTCCGGTGCCGCCCATGACGTACGCGTCGCCGACCTGAGCCTTCAGGAAGGCGACGACGGTCGCGACACTGCCGCTGGCCGGGGCGGCCACGTTCGTCGAGGTGGACGAACCGGCGGAAGCGGACAGAACGGTGCGCTCCGAGGAACGCGAGACGGCCTCGGCCGCCGCGGCCTTCCGTGCGGCCTCGGCCTTCTTCTTGGCCTCCGCCTTCTTCTTGGCGTCGGCCAGGTCGGCCTTGGCCTGCTTGGCGGCCTTGGCGGCGGCCGCGTCGCGCTCCGCCTGGAGCTCGTAGTTGGCCGCGGTCTGCTGGGTGGCGTCCGCGGACTGCGCGACCTGCGTGGCCAGGTCGGCCGTCAGGGTCGGCAGTTCGAGCGTCTGCGTGACGGGCTCGGCAGCGTTCGCCGAACCAGCCGCCCCGGCGACGGCCAGGGTGCTGAGAACGCCACCGGCAACTCCGGCGCGCATCGCGAGCGACGACGCGTTGCGACGGGGCTTTCGGTGGCTTCGTATGTGAGCGGTGTGGGACATGGGTACAAGCGGTACCAGGGGCTCCTCCATACCTTCAAGAAACGTGTGGTGCGCCACAGTTGTTCAATCGACGGCCGAATTCAACGCGCGTCACTCCTTATTGACGCCGTAACGGGCATTGCGGACAACGTCCACCGAGCCCGTGATCATGGCCTTTCAGTAATACGTCCGAATTGCCCGCGACCTACCATCGGTTGAGTCCCATGGCCAAGCCCGGCTTATCTGACTCACAGGTAGATGTGGCGCAGGTCACGGAACGGTCCGCGGGCTGGTCGCGTCCCGCGCGAGCGGCGGGCTTCCCTCCGCTCGTGAACGCGTGCACGCGTCCACACCCGTCCGCTCCGCTCCCCTGAAGTGTGAACGCCGTCCTCTATCAAGGCCGCTCGTCCAGCACCAATTTGCATGCGTCGGAAGTCTCTTGATATGGAGACGACGCCTCGGACCTGCGGTGACGAGCGGAAATGTCACGTCTGGTGATCGACCGGACGCTTCGCGTACGAAGATCACCGCTCATCCGACTTCATGATCGTTCGTCAGGTGGTGGAGATCACAAAGCTTGTGCAATACCCCGTGTCGCAGATCACAGACCGCCGGGCATAAGATGCGAGGCAGTTGGGCTTGTGACCTGCTTCACATGTCCGCGATCTTCGCCGGGACGGGTGAGGTTCGCGGCGCTGGCGAGGCGGGTGTTCAGGCCCTGGAACCGCCACCAGTCAGTGCCGACTGAGAGGAGCGAGGAGCGTGAACGCGTATGCGCCGATCCTCGTACTGGGAGCCCTCGGGGCAGGCTTTGCGATCTTCTCCGTGGTCATGGCCACGCTGATCGGTCCGAAGCGCTACAACCGCGCGAAGCTCGAAGCCTACGAATGCGGCATCGAGCCGACCCCCACGCCGGCCGGCGGCGGGCGCTTTCCCATCAAGTACTACCTGACGGCGATGCTCTTCATCGTCTTCGACATCGAGATCGTCTTCCTCTACCCCTGGGCCGTCACCTTTGACGCCCTGGGTGTTTTCGGGCTCGTGGAGATGCTGCTCTTCGTGCTCACCGTCTTCGTGGCGTACGCGTACGTATGGCGGCGCGGCGGCCTGGAATGGGACTGAGGGGCCTTTAAGACATGGGACTCGAAGAAAAGCTGCCGAGCGGATTCCTGCTGACAACGGTCGAGCAGGCCGCGGGCTGGGTGCGCAAGGCGTCCGTCTTCCCCGCGACATTCGGACTCGCCTGCTGCGCCATCGAGATGATGACGACCGGCGCCGGGCGATACGACCTGGCGCGCTTCGGTATGGAGGTCTTCCGCGGGTCGCCCCGCCAGGCCGACCTGATGATCGTGGCCGGCCGGGTCAGCCAGAAGATGGCGCCGGTGCTGCGACAGGTCTACGACCAGATGCCCAACCCCAAGTGGGTCATTTCCATGGGGGTTTGTGCTTCATCGGGCGGAATGTTCAACAACTACGCCATTGTGCAGGGAGTCGACCACATCGTCCCGGTCGACATCTATTTGCCCGGGTGCCCGCCGCGGCCCGAGATGCTGATCGACGCGATTCTCAAGCTGCACCAGAAGATCCAGACCTCCAAGCTCGGCGTCAACGCCGAGGAGGCGGCCCGCGAGGCGGAGGAAGCGGCGCTCAAGGCGCTCCCCACCATCGAGATGAAGGGCCTGCTGCGGTGAGCGACGCGAACGGCAACGGGGTCAACCCCGAGAAGGACCTCAGCGCCTCCAACCTCCCCGGCCAGCGAGGCGACCAGGGTGAGGAGATCCGCGTCCAGCGCGGCATGTTCGGCGCCAACAACGGCGGCGACACCTCCGGTTACGGCGGCCTGGTCCGCTCGATCCGGCTCCCCGGCTCGGCCAACCGCCCCTACGGCGGCTGGTTCGACGAGGTGGCCGACGAGTTGGAGGGCGCCCTGGAGGAACAGGGACTCGTCCCCGAGAACGTCATCGACAAGACGGTCGTCGACCGCGACGAGATCACCTTCCACATCGAACGCGAGCACCTGGTCCGCGTCGCGCAGACCCTGCGCGACGACCCGGCGCTCCGCTTCGAGCTGTGCACCGGCGTCTCCGGGGTCCACTACCCGCACGACAAGGGCCGCGAGCTGCACGCCGTCTACCACCTGCGCTCGATCACCCACAACCGGCTGATCCGCCTGGAGGTCAGCGCCCCCGACGCGGACCCGCACGTCCCGTCCCTGGTCACCGTCTACCCGACGAACGACTGGCACGAGCGCGAGACGTACGACTTCTTCGGGCTGATCTTCGACGGTCACCCCGCGCTGACGCGGATCATGATGCCTGACGACTGGCAGGGCTTCCCGCAGCGCAAGGACTACCCCCTCGGCGGCGTCGCCGTCGAGTACAAGGGCGCCCAGATCCCGGCTCCGGACCAGCGGAGGTCGTACTCATGAGCACGCAGACCCCTTCAGGGGCATCGGCCGCTTCGCCCCGCGAGACGACCGAGGGCACCGTATATACGGTCACCGGCGGCGACTGGGACGAGATCGCCCAGTCCGTGGCCAAGTCCGACGACGAGCGCATCATCGTCAACATGGGCCCGCAGCACCCGTCCACCCACGGCGTGCTCCGGCTCATCCTGGAGATCGACGGCGAGACGGTCACCGAGGCCCGCTGCGGCATCGGCTACCTCCACACCGGCATCGAGAAGAACCTCGAGTTCCGCACGTGGACCCAGGGCACCACGTTCGTGACGCGCATGGACTACCTCACGCCGTTCTTCAACGAGACGGCCTACTGTCTCGGCGTCGAGAAGCTCCTCGGGATCACCGACCAGATCCCCGACCGCGCCACGATCATCCGCGTGCTCCTGATGGAGCTGAACCGGCTCTCCTCCCACCTGGTGTGCATCGCCACCGGCGGCATGGAGCTGGGCGCCACGACGATCATGATCTACGGCTTCCGTGATCGTGAACTCATTCTCGACATCTACGAGCTGATCACCGGCCTGCGGATGAACCACGCGTTCATCCGCCCCGGCGGACTCGCCCAGGACCTGCCGCCGGGCGCGGTGGACCAGATCCGCGAGTTCGTGAAGAAGATGAAGAAGAACCTTCCCGAGTACGACAAGCTCGCCACCGGGAACCCCATCTTCAAGGCCCGTATGCAGGACGTCGGCTACCTCGACCTGGCCGGCTGCATGGCCCTCGGTGCCACCGGCCCGGTCCTGCGTTCGGCGGGCCTGCCGCACGACCTGCGCAAGTCCCAGCCCTACTGCGGCTACGAGACCTACGACTTCGAGGTCCCGACCGCCGACACCTGCGACTCCTACGGGCGCTTCCTGATCCGCCTGGAGGAGATGCGCCAGTCGCTGCTGATCGTCGAGCAGTGCCTGGACCGGCTGCAGCCCGGCCCGGTCATGGTCGCCGACAAGAAGATCGCCTGGCCCGCCCAGCTCGCGCTCGGCCCCGACGGTCTCGGCAACTCGCTCGACCACATCAAGAAGATCATGGGCACCTCCATGGAGGCCCTGATCCACCACTTCAAGCTGGTGACCGAGGGCTTCCGCGTGCCGCCGGGACAGGCGTACGTCGCCGTCGAGTCACCCAAGGGCGAGCTCGGGGTGCACGTCGCATCCGACGGAGGCACCCGCCCCTACCGGGTCCACTTCCGCGACCCGTCCTTCACCAACCTGCAGGCCATGGCGGCGATGTGCGAGGGCGGCCAGGTCGCCGACGTCATCGTCGCCGTCGCGTCCATCGACCCCGTGATGGGAGGCGTCGACCGGTGACCACCACCCCCGAGGGCGTCAGCCTGGGCATGCCCCAACTGCCCGCGCCCGACTACCCGGACGACGTCCGAGCCCGGCTGGAGGCGGACGCGCGCGAGATCATCGCCCGCTACCCCGACTCCCGCTCGGCGCTCCTTCCGTTGCTGCATCTCGTGCAGTCGCAGGAGGGCCACGTCACGCGCACCGGGCAGCGGTTCTGCGCGGACGTCCTCGGTCTGACGACCGCCGAGGTCAACGCGGTCGCGACCTTCTACTCGATGTACCGGCGCAAGCCGAGCGGCGACTACCAGGTGGGTGTCTGCACCAACACCCTCTGCGCCGTGATGGGCGGCGACGCCATCTTCGAGGCACTGCAGGACCACCTCGGCGTGGGCAACGGAGAGACCACCGGCGACGGCAAGGTCACCCTGGAGCACATCGAGTGCAACGCGGCCTGCGACTTCGCCCCGGTCGTGATGGTCAACTGGGAGTTCTTCGACAACCAGACCGTGGACTCGGCCAAGCGCCTCGTCGACGACCTGCGCACGGGAGCGGACGTCGAACCGACCCGTGGCGCCCGGCTGTGCACCTTCAAGGACACCGCCCGGATCCTGGCCGGCTTCCCCGACGAGCGCGAGGGCGCCGTCGAGGGCGGCGGCAGCGCGGGCCACGCCTCCCTGGTCGGCCTGCGGCTGGCCAAGGGGGAGAGCACCCCCGCGCGCGTGGTGCATCCGCGAGGCGGAGAGGCACCCCGGGAGAGGACCTCCGAGGACCGGACGCCGCCCGGGCAGCCGCCGGCCGGACACCAGAGTTCGCACGACGCGCCGCAGGACACGTCGGCCTCCGACCCGTCCCATCCGGCGGGTCCGGTCGCAGAGGAGGGGGAGTGATGACCTTGGCAGCAGAGATCAACGAAACCAGTCCCGAAAAGCTGCTCGCACCCGTGCTGTCGGCCTTCTGGGACGAGGACAGGTCCTGGTCGCTGGACGTCTACAAGAGGCACGAGGGGTACGAGGGCCTGCGCAAGGCACTCGCCATGTCGCCGGACGACCTGATCGCCTACGTCAAGGACTCCGGACTGCGCGGCCGCGGCGGCGCCGGATTCCCCACCGGAATGAAATGGCAGTTCATTCCGCAGGGAGACGGCAAACCACACTATCTAGTTGTCAACGCCGACGAGTCGGAGCCGGGAACCTGCAAGGACATCCCGCTCCTCTTCGCGAACCCGCACAGCCTCATCGAGGGCATTGTGATCGCGTGTTATGCCATTAGGTCTTCGCATGCGTTCATCTATCTGCGGGGTGAAGTGGTCCCCGTCCTGCGGCGGTTGCACGAAGCCGTACGCGAGGCGTACGAGGCGGGCTACCTCGGCGAGAACATCCTGGGCAGCGGACTCGACCTCCAGCTCACCGTGCACGCGGGCGCGGGCGCGTACATCTGCGGTGAAGAGACCGCGCTGCTCGACTCGCTCGAAGGCCGCCGTGGACAACCGCGGCTCCGCCCTCCTTTCCCTGCTGTCGCGGGACTCTATGCGTGCCCGACTGTTGTGAATAACGTCGAGTCCATCGCGTCAGTTCCCGCAATTCTCCAAAAGGGCAAGGAATGGTTCAAGTCGATGGGCAGCGAGAAGTCTCCTGGCTTCACGCTCTATTCGCTCAGCGGCCATGTCACCAGCCCGGGCCAGTACGAAGCGCCGCTCGGTATCACGCTGCGCCAACTCCTCGACATGAGCGGCGGGATGCGCGCCGGTCACCGGCTGAAGTTCTGGACGCCGGGCGGCTCCTCGACCCCGATGTTCACCGACGAGCATCTCGACGTCCCTCTTGACTACGAAGGAGTGGGCGCCGCGGGTTCCATGCTCGGCACGAAAGCACTCCAGTGCTTCGACGAGACGACCTGCGTCGTCCGGGCCGTCACCCGCTGGACCGAGTTCTACGCCCACGAGTCCTGCGGCAAGTGCACGCCCTGCCGCGAAGGCACCTACTGGCTCGTGCAGTTGCTGCGCGACATCGAGGCCGGCAAGGGCGTGATGTCCGACCTCGACAAGCTCAACGACATCGCCGACAACATCAACGGCAAGTCCTTCTGCGCCCTCGGCGACGGTGCCGCCTCGCCGATCTTCTCCTCGCTCAAGTACTTCCGCGACGAGTACGAGCAGCACATCACGGGCCGCGGCTGCCCCTTCGACCCGGCCAGGTCGACGGCCTGGGCGGACAAGCACACGGAGGTGAACGCATGACAGTGACTACCAGCGCTCCCTCCGGAGGCGGGGAAGCGGCGGTCCCCCCGGAGGACCTCGTCGCGCTGACGATCGACGGCGTGGAGATCAGCGTGCCCAAGGGCACCCTGGTCATCCGGGCCGCGGAACAGCTCGGCATCGAGATCCCCCGGTTCTGTGACCACCCGCTCCTCGACCCGGCCGGCGCCTGCCGCCAGTGCATCGTCGAGGTCGAGGGCCAGCGCAAGCCGATGGCGTCCTGCACGATCACCTGCACGGACGGGATGGTCGTCAAGACGCAGCTCACCTCGCCGGTCGCCGAGAAGGCGCAGCACGGTGTGATGGAGCTGCTGCTCATCAACCACCCGCTGGACTGCCCGGTCTGCGACAAGGGCGGCGAGTGCCCCCTGCAGAACCAGGCGATGTCGCACGGCAGCGCCGAGTCCCGCTTCGAAGGCAAGAAGCGGACCTACGAGAAGCCCGTACCGATCTCCACACAGGTGCTCCTCGACCGCGAGCGATGCGTGCTGTGCGCCCGCTGCACCCGCTTCTCCAACCAGATCGCGGGCGACCCGATGATCGAGCTGGTCGAGCGGGGCGCTCTCCAGCAGGTCGGCACCGGCGACGGCGATCCCTTCGAGTCGTACTTCTCCGGGAACACGATCCAGATCTGCCCGGTGGGCGCGCTGACGTCGGCGGCGTACCGGTTCCGCTCGCGCCCCTTCGACCTAATCTCCTCGCCGTCGGTGTGCGAGCACTGCTCCGGCGGCTGCGCGACACGCACCGACCACCGGCGCGGCAAGGTCATGCGGCGTCTCGCCGCCACCGACCCCGAGGTCAACGAGGAGTGGGTCTGCGACAAGGGGCGGTTCGGGTTCCGGTACGCGCAGCAGCGCGACCGTCTCGACACCCCTCTGGTCCGCAACGCCGAGGGCGTCCTGGAGCCGGCCTCGTGGCCGGAGGCCCTGGAGGCGGCGGCACAGGGGCTGACGAATGCCCGCGGCCGCACCGGTGTCCTCGCCGGCGGCCGGCTCACCGTCGAGGACGCCTACGCGTACAGCAAGTTCGCGCGGGTGGCCCTCGACACGAACGACATCGACTTCCGCGCGCGCGTGCACAGCTCCGAGGAGGCCGACTTCCTGGCCGCCCGGGTCGCCGGACGCGGACGGGACCTCGACGGTACGGGCGTCACCTACACCCTGCTGGAGAAGGCGCCCGCCGTTCTGCTGGTGGGCTTCGAGTCCGAGGAGGAGGCGCCCGGCGTCTTCCTGCGGCTGCGCAAGGCCTGGCGGGGGCACGGTCAGAAGACCTACGCGCTCGCCACGCACGCCACCCCCGGTCTGGCGAAGGCGGGCGGCACCCTGCTGCCGGCGGCGCCCGGCACCGAGACCGAGTGGCTGGCCGCGCTCGCGAGCGGGGTCGGTCTCGAAGGAGACGGTGCGACGGCCGCGGACGCGTTGCGCGGCAAGGGTTCGGTGATCGCCGTCGGTGAGCGGCTGGCCGCCGTGGCCGGCGGGCTCACCGCCGCCGTACGGGCCGCCGCCGCCGTAGGGGCCCAGCTGGTGTGGTTTCCGCGCCGGGCGGGCGAGCGGGGTGCGATCGAAGCGGGCGCGCTGCCGTCGCTCCTGCCGGGCGGACGTCCGGCCACCGACCCGCGCGCGCGGGAGGAGGTCGCCGCCGTCTGGGGCGTCTCCGAACTCCCGCACCGCTACGGCCGCGACACCGGCCAGATCGTCGAGGCCGCCGCCGGAGGCGAACTGCGTGCCCTGGTCGTCGCCGGTGTGGAGGTCGCCGACCTTCCCGACCCGGCACGCGCGCGTGAGGCACTTGCCGAGGTGGGCTTCCTGGTGTCGCTCGAACTGCGGCCCAGCGAGGTCACCGACCAGGCGGACGTGGTCCTGCCCGTCGCCGCCGTCGCCGAGAAGGCCGGAAGCTTCCTCAACTGGGAAGGCCGGGTGCGCTCCTTCGAGGCGGCCCTCAAGCCCGACCAGATGACCCGGCGTCTCGCCCCCAGCGACGCGCGCGTGCTGCAGATGCTGGCCGACGCCATGGACGTACACCTGGGACTTCCGGATCTGCGGACGGCGCGCGGCGAGCTGGACCGGCTCGGCGCCTGGGACGGGCCGCACGCCACCGAACCCCTGGAGACCGGGACGCAGTTGCCGCGTCCGGCCGCCGGTGAGGCCGTACTGGCCGGGCACCGGCTGCTCCTCGACCAGGGCCGCCTCCAGCAGGGCGACGACGCGCTCGCCGGGACCCGGCACGCCGCCCACGCGCGCGTGTCGGCCGCCACGGCCGCCGAGGCGGGCGTCAAGAACGGCGATCTCCTCGCCGTGACAGGCCCCGCCGGAGTCGTCGAACTCCCGCTCCAGGTGACCGAGATGCCCGACCGGGTGGTCTGGCTCCCGCTGAACTCGACCGGCGGGGGCGTCGCCTCCGACACCGGGGCGCTGCCCGGCGCACTCGTTCGCATCGGCCCGGCGACCATCGCCGCCGAGGCCCCCAAGGAGGTGGAGGCATGACGCCGTACCTCGCCGCTGAAGACCTTTCGATGTTCGGCCGCGACCCCTGGTGGCTGGTCGTCGTCAAGGCGGTGTTCTGCTTCGCCTTCCTGATGGTGACCGTGCTGTTCTCCATCGTGTGGGAGCGCAAGGTCGTCGCCTGGATGCAGCTGCGCATCGGCCCCAACCGGCACGGTCCGTGGGGGATGCTCCAGTCGCTCGCCGACGGCATCAAGCTGATGCTGAAGGAAGACGTCATCGTCAAGCGCGCGGACAAGGTGGTCTACGTCCTCGCACCGATCGTCGCCGCCATCCCGGCGTTCATGGCGATCGCGGTGATCCCCTTCGGGCCCGCGGACAACGAGGTCTCGATCTTCGGCCAGCGCACCACGATGCAGCTCACCGACCTGCCGATCGCGATGCTCTTCATCCTCGCGGTGGCCTCGGTGGGCATCTACGGGATCGTGCTCGCCGGATGGAGCTCCGGATCGACCTATCCGCTGCTGGGCGGCCTGCGGTCCTGCGCGCAGATGATCTCGTACGAGATCGCCATGGGCGCCGCGTTCGCCTCGGTGTTCCTCTACTCCGGGTCGATGTCGACCTCGACGATCGTCGAGCAGCAGCACGACCGCTGGTACATCGTGCTGCTGCCGGTGTCGTTCCTGATCTACATCGTGACCATGATCGGCGAGACCAACCGGGCGCCCTTCGACATGCCGGAGTCCGAGGGCGACCTCGTCGGCGGCTTCAACACCGAGTACTCGTCCATCAAGTTCGCGCTGTTCATGCTCGCCGAGTACGTGAACATGGTGACGGTCTCGGCCGTGTCGACGACGCTCTTCCTCGGCGGCTGGCGGGCTCCGTGGCCGATCAGCACCTTCTGGGAGGGCGCCAACCACGGCTGGTGGCCGATGCTCTGGTTCGTGGTGAAGGTGCAGCTGCTGCTGTTCTTCTTCATCTGGCTGCGCGGCACGCTGCCGCGTGTCCGCTACGACCAGTTGATGAAGCTGGGCTGGAAGGTCCTCATCCCGGTCTCGGTGGTCTGGCTGATGCTCGTCGCGACCGTCCGGACGCTGCGCAACGAGAACTACGACTTCGCGGACATCGCCCTGTACGTGGGCGGAGGCGTCCTCTTCCTGCTGTTGCTGTCGTTCGCGGCGGACATCTTCCGCGACAAGCAGAAGGCCGAGGAAGCACCCGCCGAGCCCGCCGCCTTCGACCCGATGGCGGGCGGGTTCCCCGTGCCGCCGCTGCCCGGTCAGGAACTGCCCCCGGTGCCGCGGCGCAGCCCGCGCCGGGAGCGGGAGTTGATTGTCAGTGGCGGGTCCGATACTGCGAGTGACGGATCGATCGCCGGATCTCGTGACGGAAAGGAGGGGTCCGATGGCTGAGGAGCCGAAGGAGACCAAACCGGGTTTCCAGAACCCCGTCGCCGGTTTCGGCGTGACCTTCAAGGCCATGTTCAAGAAGCGGCTGACCGAGCAGTACCCGGAGCAGCAGAAGACCACAGCGCCTCGGTTCCACGGCCGGCACCAGCTCAACCGTCATCCGGACGGCCTGGAGAAGTGCGTCGGCTGTGAGCTGTGCGCCTGGGCCTGCCCCGCGGACGCCATCTATGTGGAGGGCGCGGACAACACCGAGGAGGAGCGCTACTCCCCGGGCGAGCGGTACGGCCGCGTCTACCAGATCAACTACGCCCGCTGCATCCTGTGCGGCCTGTGCATCGAAGCGTGCCCCACGCGCGCGCTGACGATGACGAACGAGTTCGAGCTCGCGGACAGCAGCCGCGCCAACCTCATCTACACCAAGGAGCAGCTGCTCGCCGGTCTGGAGGAGGGCATGGTCGACTCGCCTCACTCGATCTTCCCGGGTACGGACGAGCAGGACTACTACCGGGGCCTGGTGACCGAGGCGGCGCCCGGCACCGAGCGTCAGACGGCCGTCTCCAAGGGCGAGTCCTACCCGTCGGGGAGCCCTTCGGGGAGTCCGTCGGGCACGGCTGCCGAAAAGGGGGCGGAGGCATGACCGAGCTGGCCGCGTACGCGACCTCCACCGGTGAGGCCTTCCAGTTCTGGGTCCTCGGTACGGTCGCGGTGATCGGCGCCCTGTGCACCGTCCTCATGAGGAAGGCCGTGCACAGCGCGCTGTGCCTCGCCGGGACCATGATCGTCCTGGCGGTCTTCTACCTCGCCAACGGCGCGTACTTCCTGGGCATCGTCCAGATCGTCGTCTACACCGGCGCGATCATGATGCTGTTCCTCTTCGTCGTCATGCTCGTCGGTGTCACCGCGGCGGACTCCGTGAAGGAGACCATCAAGGGGCAGCGCTGGCTGGCCCTGCTCTGCGGACTCGGCTTCGGCGTCCTGCTGTTCGCCGGAATCGGCAACGCGTCCATCAAGGACTTCGACGGCCTGGCGAAGGCGAACGCGAACGGCAACGTGGAGGGCCTCGCCGCCCTCATCTTCACGAAGTACGTGTTCGCCTTCGAGATCACCGGCGCCCTGCTCATCACGGCCGCCGTCGGCGCCATGGTGCTGACGCACCGCGAGCGCACCGAGCGACCCAAGACGCAGCGGGAGATGTCCGAGCAGCGCGTCCGCGAGGGCAAGCACCTGCCGCCGCTGCCGGCCCCCGGCGTCTACGCCCGGCACAACGCCGTGGATGTCGCCGGCCTGCTCCCGGACGGCACTCCGTCCGAGCTGACCGTCATGAAGACGCTGCGCGACCGCGGGCAGGTCCGTGACGTGTCGGCCGACGCGCTGAGCGACCTGAAGGCGCTGGAACAGCGTGCCGAGGAGCGCCTGGAGCGCACGAAGTCGGAGGAGGCGTCCAAGTGAATCCGGTCAACTACCTCTATCTCGCCGCCCTGTTGTTCACGATCGGCGCCACCGGTGTGCTGATCAGGCGGAACGCGATCGTGGTGTTCATGTGCATCGAGCTGATGCTCAACGCCTGCAACCTCGCGTTCGTCGCCTTTTCCCGCCTGCACGGCAACCTCGACGGCCAGATCTTCGCCTTCTTCACGATGGTCGTCGCCGCCGCGGAGGTCGTGGTCGGGCTCGCGATCATCGTGTCGCTGTTCCGTTCCCGCCACTCGGCCTCGGTCGACGACGCCAGCCTGATGAAGCTGTAAGGGGTCGCTGAATCGTGGAGAACCTGATTGCGCTGCTCGTCGCGGCGCCTCTGCTCGGAGCGGCCGTACTGCTGTGCGGCGGCCGGCGGCTGGACGCCGTCGGCCACTGGATCGGCACCGCGCTCGCGGCTGCCTCCTTCGTGATCGGCGCCGTGCTCTTCGCCGACATGCTGGGGAAGGGCGCCGAGGACCGGTCCCTGACCCAGCACCTGTTCACCTGGATCCCCGTCGGGGGCTTCCGCGCGGACGTCGGCTTCCAGCTCGACCAGCTGTCGATGACGTTCGTGCTGCTGATCACCGGCGTCGGCTCGCTCATCCACCTGTACTCGATCGGGTACATGGAGCACGACGAGCGCCGCCGCCGTTTCTTCGGCTATCTGAACCTGTTCCTGGCGGCGATGCTGCTGCTCGTCCTCGCCGACAACTACCTGTTGCTGTACGTCGGCTGGGAGGGCGTCGGTCTCGCCTCGTACCTGCTGATCGGCTTCTGGCAGCACAAGCCCAGCGCCGCCACCGCCGCGAAGAAGGCCTTCCTGGTCAACCGCGTCGGCGACATGGGCCTGTCCATCGCCATCATGCTGATGTTCACGACCTTCGGGACCTTCGCGTTCGGGCCGCTGCTCGGCACCGAGGGGCACCCGGGTCTGGTCGGGGACGCCACCGAGGGCAAGCTCACCGCTGTCGCCCTGATGCTGCTCCTCGCGGCCTGCGGCAAGTCGGCCCAGGTGCCGCTGCAGTCCTGGCTCGGGGACGCGATGGAGGGCCCGACCCCGGTCTCGGCCCTCATCCACGCGGCGACCATGGTGACCGCCGGTGTGTACCTGATCGTGCGCTCGGCGAACGTCTTCAACGCGGCGCCCGACGCTCAGCTCGTCGTCACCGTGGTGGGCGGCGTCACGCTCCTGTTCGGTGCGATCGTCGGTTGCGCGAAGGACGACATCAAGAAGGCGCTGGCCGGCTCGACCATGTCGCAGATCGGCTACATGGTGCTCGCCGCGGGCCTCGGCCCCATCGGCTACGTCTTCGCGATCATGCACCTGGTGACGCACGGCTTCTTCAAGGCCGGACTCTTCCTCGGCGCCGGTTCGGTCATGCACGGCATGAACGACGAGGTGGACATGCGGAAGTTCGGGGGTCTGCGGAAGTACATGCCGGTCACCTTCGTGACGTTCGGCCTCGGGTACCTCGCGATCATCGGCTTCCCGGGCCTGTCCGGCTTCTTCTCCAAGGACAAGATCATCGAGGCGGCCTTCGCCAAGGGCGGTACCGAGGGCTGGATCCTCGGCAGCGTGGCCCTGCTGGGCGCCGCGATCACCGCGTACTACATGACGCGCGTGATGATCATGACGTTCTTCGGCGAGAAGCGCTGGCAGTCCGACGCGGACGGCCATGAGCCGCACCCGCACGAGTCGCCCCGTTCCATGACGATCCCCATGATCGTGCTGGCCTTCGGGTCGGTGTTCGCCGGAGGCTTCTTCAGCATCGGCGACCGCTTCCTGCACTGGCTGGAGCCGGTCACCGGGCACTCGGAGGGCGACTCGCCCGTCAGCGCCCTCACGGTCACCGTGGCCACGATGGTGCTGCTGGTCGTCGGCGCGGGAATCGCCTACCTCCAGTACGGCCGCAGTTCCGTCCCGGTCGTCGCCCCGCGCGGATCCGTGCTCACCCGGGCGGCCCGACGCGACCTGTACCAGGACGACTTCAACCATGTCGTGCTGGTGCGCGGCGGTGAGCACCTCACCCGCTCCCTGGTGTACGTCGACCACACGCTGGTCGACGGAGTCGTCAACGGGACGGCCGCCTCGATGGGCGGTCTCTCCGGGCGGCTGCGCAAGCTGCAGAACGGCTATGCGCGCAGTTACGCGGTCTCGATGTTCGGCGGTGCGGCCATCCTCGTCGCCGCGACCCTGCTGATGAGGGCGGTCTGATGCCGATGTCCTTTCCTCTGCTGACAGCGACGGCGGTGCTCCCGGCCCTCGGGGCGATCGCCACGGCCGCCGTGCCGGCCGCGCGGCGCGTCGCCGCCAAGTGGCTCGCGCTGCTGGTCTCCCTGGGCACCCTGGCGCTCGCCGTGGTCACCCTGGTGCGCTTCGACCCGGGCGGCGACCGCTACCAGCTCACCGAATCGCACGCCTGGATCGCGGACTTCGGGGTGCGGTACGAGCTGGGTGTGGACGGCATCGGGGTGGCGCTCGTCGCGCTCACCGCGCTGCTGATGCCCTTCGTGATCCTCGCGGGCTGGCACGACGCCGACCCGCAGGAGACCGGCAACAAGCGGTGGCGGCCGACGCAGGGCTTCTTCGCCCTGATCCTGGCCGTCGAGGCGATGGTGATCATCTCCTTCGAGGCCACCGACGTCTTCCTCTTCTACATCTTCTTCGAAGCCATGCTCATCCCGATGTACTTCCTCATCGGCGGCTTCGGGGACCGTGCCCACGAGCACGGTGACGAGGCGGCGGCGACCCAACGCTCTTACGCCGCGGTGAAGTTCCTCCTCTACAACCTGGTCGGCGGCCTGATCATGCTGGCCGCGGTGATCGGGCTGTACGTGGTGGCGGGGAACTTCTCGCTCCAGGAGATCGTCCAGGCCCGGGCCGACGGGTCGCTGCACATGGCGACCAGTACCGAGCGGTGGCTGTTCCTCGGCTTCTTCTTCGCCTTCGCGGTGAAGGCGCCGCTGTGGCCGCTGCACACCTGGCTGCCCAACGCCATGGGTGAGGCCACCGCACCGGTCGCGGTGCTGATCACGGCGGTCGTCGACAAGGTCGGCACCTTCGCGATGCTCCGCTTCTGCCTCCAGCTCTTCCCGGAGGCCAGCAAGTGGGCGACGCCCGTGATCCTCGTCCTGGCGCTGATCAGCATCATCTACGGTGCGCTGCTCGCGGTCGGACAGCGGGACATCAAGCGGCTGGTCGCGTACGCGTCGATCTCGCACTTCGGCTTCATCATCCTGGGCATCTTCGCGATGACCACCCAGGGCCAGTCGGGCGCGACGCTCTACATGGTCAACCACGGGATCTCGACGGCCGCCCTGATGCTGGTGGCCGGCTTCCTGATCTCGCGGCGCGGCTCGCGCCTGATCGCCGACTACGGAGGGGTGCAGAAGGTCGCCCCGGTGCTCGCGGGCACCTTCCTGATCGGCGGTCTCGCGACCCTCTCGCTCCCCGGGCTCGCGCCCTTCGTGAGTGAATTCCTGGTCCTGGTCGGCACGTTCACGCGCTACCCGGCCGTCGGCATCATCGCCACCTTCGGCATCGTCCTGGCCGCGCTCTACACCCTCGTCCTGTACCAGCGGACGATGACGGGCCCGGTCAAGGCGGAGGTCGCCGAGATGCCGGACCTCAGGGTGCGCGAGCTCCTGGTGGTCGCCCCGCTGATCGCTCTGCTGATCTTCCTGGGCGTCTACCCGAAGCCGGTCACCGACATCGTCAACCCGGCGGTCAAGCAGACCATGTCAGATGTACACAAGACGGACCCCCAGCCCGCGGTGGAGGCGGCCAAGTGAGCGCATCAGCCGTCCACAGCCTGTGGACAACGGCGGCCGTCGCGGCCGACCCGATCCCCAAGATCAACGCACCGAAGATCGAATACGGGCAATTGTCCCCCGTCTTGATCATTCTGGGTGCCGCGATCATCGGGGTCCTGGTCGAGGCGTTCGTGCCGCGCAAGTCCCGCTACTACGCACAGCTGTTCGTCTCCGTCGTCGCACTCGCCGCCGCGTTCGCCGCGGTGGTCGCGCTCGCGGCCGGCGGATACGGCACCACCAAGGCGCACATCGCCGCGATGGGTGCCATCGCGGTCGACGGACCGGCCCTGTTCCTCCAGGGAACGATCCTGCTGGTCGGAGTGCTCGGCGTATTCACCTTCGCCGAGCGGCGCCTCGACCCCGAGGCGCACGGCAACCGCGTCGACTCCTTCGCCGCGCAGGCCGCCTCCGTGCCCGGCAGCGACAGCGAGAAGGCGGCCGTGAAGGCCGGGTTCACCACCACCGAGGTGTTCCCGCTGCTGCTCTTCGCGATCAGCGGCATGCTGGTCTTCCCGGCCGCCAACGACCTGCTGACGCTGTTCATCGCGCTGGAGGTCTTCTCGCTCCCGCTGTACCTGCTCTGCGCCCTGGCCCGCCGTAAGCGGCTCATGTCGCAGGAGGCCGCGGTGAAGTACTTCCTGCTCGGCGCCTTCGCCTCCGCGTTCACCCTCTTCGGCATCGCCCTGCTGTACGGCTACGCGGGCTCCGTGTCGTACGCGACGATCTCGCAGGTCGTCGACGGCACGATCACCAGCGTCGACCCGGCACTCGCCGGCACGATGGGCAACGACGTCCTGCTGCTCATCGGCACCGCCCTGGTCGTCATGGGCCTGCTCTTCAAGGTCGGCGCGGTGCCCTTCCACATGTGGACACCCGACGTCTACCAGGGAGCGCCGACCCCGGTCACCGGCTTCATGGCGGCGGCGACGAAGGTGGCCGCGTTCGGCGCGCTGCTGCGCCTGCTCTACGTCGTCCTGCCAGGGCTGCGCTGGGACTGGCGGCCGGTCATGTGGGCGGTGGCGATCGTCACCATGCTGGGCGGCGCGATCGTCGCGATCACCCAGACCGACATCAAGCGGCTGCTTGCGTACTCGTCGATCGCGCACGCGGGATTCATCCTCGCGGGTGTCATCGCGACGTCGCCCGACGGCGTCTCGTCGGTGCTGTTCTACCTGGGCGCGTACTCGTTCGTCACGGTGGGCGCCTTCGCGGTCGTCACGCTGGTCCGGGACGCGGGAGGAGAGGCCACGCACCTGTCCAAGTGGGCGGGGCTCGGGCGCCGGTCGCCGTTGGTGGCCGCCGTGTTCGCGATCTTCCTGCTCGCCTTCGCCGGCATTCCGCTGACCTCCGGGTTCGCCGGAAAGTTCGCCGTGTTCAAGGCGGCGGCGGAAGGCGGCGCGGGCGCGCTGGTCGTGGTCGGTGTGATCTCGTCGGCGATCGCCGCGTTCTTCTACATTCGCGTGATCGTGCTGATGTTCTTCAGCGAGCCGCATCCCGAGGGGCCGACGGTCGCCGTGCCGTCGCCGCTGACCATGACCGCCATCGCGGTGGGCGTGGCGGTCACGCTGGTGCTGGGTGTGGCGCCGCAGTACTTCCTGGACCTGGCCGGCCAGGCCGGGGTCTTCGTGCGCTGAACCCCGCGTCACACGGGCCGGGCCCCGCTCCTCTCCTGGGAGCGGGGCCCGGCCCGTTCGCGTGGGCCCATCGGCCTCAGTGGGGCGAGTGCGCGATTCGCGTCCATCGTGGGCCGGGCGCGTTCCGATGCGTAGGGAAGTCGGGCGGTCGCAGCCTGTGGACAACTCTCGGACTGTCGGCGCGGACCCCTATCGTGGACGCAGTGGTCGAGGCGCGACGTACGGGGGACAGGACGATGGGCGGGACGGGTGTGATGACCGGAGCGGACGCGACGGAGACGCTGGGCGGGAGTGAGGCACTGGCCACCCTCCACCGGGTCTTCGGATACGACGCCTTCCGCGGCGAGCAGGAAGCGATCATCGAGCATGTGGTGGCGGGCGGTGACGCCGTCGTCCTGATGCCGACCGGCGGCGGCAAGTCCCTCTGCTACCAGATTCCGTCCCTGGTCAGGCCAGGTACGGGCATCGTGGTCTCGCCGCTCATCGCGCTCATGCAGGACCAGGTGGACGCGCTGCGGGCGCTGGGCGTGCGCGCCGGGTTCATGAACTCCACGCAGGACTTCGACGAGCGGCGCGTGGTCGAGGCCGAGTTCCTGGCCGGCGAGCTCGACCTGCTCTACCTCGCCCCGGAGCGGCTGCGCCTGGAGTCCACGCTGGACCTGATCTCCCGGGGCAAGATCTCCCTCTTCGCGATCGACGAGGCGCACTGTGTCGCGCAGTGGGGCCACGACTTCCGCCCCGACTATCTGGCGCTGTCCCTGCTCGGTGAGCGCTGGCCGGACGTCCCGCGGCTCGCGCTGACGGCCACGGCCACCCGTGCGACGCACAAGGAGATCACCCAGCGCCTGGGCATGCCGGCCGCCCGCCACTTCGAGGCGAGCTTCGACCGCCCCAACATCCAGTACCGGATCGTGCCCAAGGCCGACCCCAAGAAGCAGTTGCTGTCCTTCCTGCGCGAGGAGCACGCGGGCGACGCGGGCATCGTCTACTGCCTGTCGCGCAACTCCGTGGACAAGACGGCGGAGTTCCTCTCGCGCAACGGCATCGAGGCCGTGCCGTACCACGCGGGCCTGGACGCGGGGACCCGCGCCGCCCACCAGTCGCGCTTCCTGCGGGAGGAGGGACTCGTGGTCGTCGCCACGATCGCCTTCGGCATGGGCATCGACAAGCCGGACGTACGGTTCGTCGCGCACCTCGACCTGCCGAAGTCGGTGGAGGGGTACTACCAGGAGACGGGCCGGGCCGGCCGGGACGGACTGCCGTCCACGGCGTGGATGGCGTACGGCCTGCAGGACGTGGTCCAGCAGCGCAAGATGATCCAGGGCTCGGAGGGGGACGAGGCGTTCCGCCGTCGCGCCGCCTCCCACCTGGACGCGATGCTCGCCCTGTGCGAGACGGCGCAGTGCCGGCGATCCCAGCTCCTCGCCTACTTCGGCCAGGACCCGAACACCCCGGCCTGCGGGAACTGCGACACCTGCCTGACGCCCCCCGAGACCTGGGACGGCACGGTGGCGGCGCAGAAGCTGCTGTCCACCGTGGTGCGCCTGCAGCGGGAGCGGGGACAGAAGTTCGGCGCGGGGCAGATCGTCGACATCCTGCTCGGGCGCCGGACCGCCAAGGTGATCCAGTTCGACCACGACCAGTTGTCCGTCTTCGGGATCGGCGAGGAGCTGGCCGAGTCCGAATGGCGCGGTGTCGCGAGACAGCTGCTGGCCCAGGGCCTGATCGCGGTCGAGGGGGAGTACGGCACGCTGGTGCTGACCGAGGGCAGCGGGACCGTGCTGCGGCGGGAGCGGGACGTGCCGCTGCGCAAGGAGCCGCCGAAGCCGGTGGCCTCCCGGTCGTCCGGCTCCAAGAGCGAGCGGAAGGCCAAGGCCGCCGCCGCGGCGGCCGAGCTGCCGGCCGAACTCGTCCCCGCCTTCGAGGCGCTGCGTGCCTGGCGCGGCGAGCAGGCACGCGAGCAGGGCGTCCCGGCGTACGTCATCTTCCACGACGCCACGCTGCGGGAGATCGCCACGCTGTGGCCCACCTCGGTGAAGGACCTGGGCACCATCAGCGGCGTGGGCGAGAAGAAGCTCGCCACGTACGGGGAGGGCGTGATCGCGGTGCTGGCCTCACTGGACGGCGGCGCACCCGCGACCGCCCCGGCACCGGCCGCTCCGGCATCGGTCGCCCCGGCGCCGGCAGCCGCGGCCTCGGCTCCCGCACCGGCGGCCGACCACCGACCCGACCCGGACTGGCCCGAACTGGACCAGGAGCCCGAGCCCGAGGACTGGATGTAGCGCGCGACGCCCAGCCGCCGGGCGAGGGACCGACCGAGCACACCGGCGGAGTGCACCGACGGAGCACACCGCCGGAGGCGCCGGGCGCGGACACCGGGCCGAGTCCATCTGCCGAGGTCCCGGTCGAGGACTCAGGCCGAGAGCACTGAGCCAGAACACGGGTCCCGTGTGGCCGTGCGGCGGGCCCGGGACGCCGCCGGGCCCGACGAGACACGGAGGCGGACCCGGCTTGCCGCCGTGGCCGAACCAGTTCCGCTCCGCGCGGGCCCCTGGCCGGTCCTGCAACGGGTCACGGTGGCCAGGGCCCTGGCCACCGTGACACGGACTTTCCGTCTCTCCGTCTCCCGTCCCCCTCCGTCTCCCGTCTCTCCTTCGAGGGACGGCCCGGCGACGGGCCGTCCGTTACGGGGTGACGGCCGGGGTGACGGCCGGGGTGATGCGGCCCCGGACCTCGCCCAGGCCGACCCGGGTGCCACCCGGGCCCGGCGCCCAGGCCGTCAGGGTGACCTCGTCGCCGTCCTCCAGGAACGTCCGCTTGCCGTCGGGGAGTTCGAGGGCGTCGCGGCCGTTCCAGGTGAGTTCGAGCAGGGAGCCGCGCTCCGCGTCGGAGGCGCCGCTGACGGTTCCCGAGCCGTACAGGTCGCCGGTGCGCAGGGAGGCGCCGTTGACCGTCATGTGCGCCAGTTGCTGGGCGGCCGTCCAGTACATGGTGGAGAAGGGCGGCTCGGAGACGACGTGGCCGTTGACGGCGACGGAGATCCGGAGGTCGTAGCCGCCCGGGTCCTCGGTGGCGTCGTCCAGGTAGGGGAGGAGGGGGTGCGTGCGGGCCGGGGGCGCGACACGGGCGTCGTCGAGCGCGTCGAGCGGCGTGATCCAGGCCGACACCGACGTGGCGAAGGACTTGCCGAGGAACGGGCCGAGGGGGACGTACTCCCAGGCCTGGAGATCGCGGGCCGACCAGTCGTTGAGGAGGCAGAGCCCGAAGACGTGGTCGCGGTAGTCGCCGATCCCGACCGGGTGGCCCATCTTCGTGGCGGCGCCGACGACGAAGCCGACCTCCGCCTCGATGTCCAGGCGGATCGACGGGCCGAAGACGGGGGCGGCGTCCGCGGGGGCCTTGCGCTGACCCGACGGGCGCACGACGTCCGTGCCGGAGACCACGACCGTGCCGGAGCGGCCGTGGTAGCCGATCGGCAGGTGCTTCCAGTTGGGCGTGAGGGAGTCGGCGGCGTCGGGACGGAAGATCTGGCCGACGTTCCGGGCGTGGTTCTCGGAGGCGTAGAAGTCGACGTAGTCCGCGACGGTGAAGGGGAGGTGGAGTGTCACCTCGGAGAGGGGATGGAGATGCGGAGCGAGGGTGTCCCGGTGGGCCGGGACGGTCACCCAGGCCGTCAGCGCGCGCCGGACGTCGGACCAGGCGGTGCGGCCCGCGGCGAGCAGGGGGTCGAGCGTCGGCTGCGCGAGCAGCCCGGCGTACGGGGAGCCGAGCGCACGGGCCGCGGCACCCGCGTCCAGCACATGGTCGCCGAGGCGTACGCCCACGCGCCGCTGCGCGGCACCCGCCGCGCCGGTCGGGGAGAACACGCCGTACGGGAGGTTGTGCGGGCCGAAGGGATCGCCCTCGGGGACATCGAAGGGGGGCATCGGTAGGTGCCTCGCTTTCGGGTTCGTACGCGCCATGTGATCCATGCGTTCCACGCGTTTCCTGTGGTCGGGGCACACGTTACGGGGGAGTGGGCCCGCAGCGGCAGTGTCTAAAGAGTTTGCAATGTCCGAAATGGCCTTGTCGGAGGTGGCAATTCCGGCTTAGCGTCCTTTGGGGGACACGGACGGGGTGGGTCCGGTCCGTAGGGGGGACATGTGGGGGGACCCATGGCCAGGAGTTCCAGCGGTGTGCCGGTCGACGCCGACCGTGAAGTCCCGGGCCTCATAGTCAAGTTCGGCGACTACCCGCTGCATCACGGCGGTGTGGGCGCCATCCGGAGCCTGGGCCGGCTCGGCATACCCATGTACGCCATCACCGAGGACCGGTACACGCCGGCCGCCAGTTCGCGCTATCTGCGGCGCGCGTTCGTGTGGCCGACCACGGGGACGGAGGAACCCGAACAGCTCGTCGAGGGGCTGCTGCGCGTCGGCCGGCGCATCGGCCGCCCCACGGTCCTCGTCCCGACCGACGAAGAGGCCGCGGTGCTGATCGCCGAGCACCAGGAGGAGTTGGCGGGCCGCTTCCTCTTCCCGAGGGTGGACGCCAAACTGCCGCGTCGGCTCGCCAGCAAGCAGGGGCTGCACGAACTGTGCGTGGAACACGGCATCCCCAGCCCCGCCGCGGCCTTCCCGCAGTCGTACGAGGAGATCGAGACGTTCGCCGAGAAGGCGCGCTTCCCGCTCGTCGCCAAGAACCGCGAGGCCTTCGTGCGCCGCAGCCGGCCCGCGGTGAACGGGACGACCCGGATCGCGACCCGCGAGGGGCTGCTGGCGCTCGCCCGCGACTGGGGGCCGCAGCCCGGCGTGATCCTCCAGGAGTACCTGCCGAGGGAGGACGCGGAGGACTGGATCGTGCACGCCTGCTTCGACGCGGACTCGACACCGCTCGCGATGTTCACCGGCGTCAAGGTCCGCTCCTGGCCGCCGCACGCGGGCATGACGGCGAACGCGTACGTCGTCGACAATCCGGAACTCGCGGACATCGCCGCACGTTTCATCAAACAGATCGGCTTCACCGGAATCATCGACCTCGACCTGCGTTTCGACCGCCGTGACGGTCAGTACAAGCTGCTCGACTTCAACCCGCGCATGGGCGCCCAGTTCCGGCTCTTCGAGAGCGAGTCGGGGATCGATGTCGTCCGTGCCCTGCACCTGAACCTGACCGGCCGGGCCGTTCCGGAGGGGGAACAGCGCGCCGGCCACCGGTACATCGTGGAGAACATCGACCTGCCGGCGCTGCTCGCCTACCGGCGTAGTGGTTACACGACACCGCACGCGCCGGCCCGCGCGAGCGGTACGGAGCTGGCCTGGCTCGCGGGTGACGACCTGCGGCCGTTCTTCACGATGCTCGCGCGCTTCGTGCGGCCGGGCGCGAAGCATCTGTACCAACTGTGGCGGACCAACCGCCGCGGCGGCAGCAGCAGTTCCACCGCGAAGTAGACGTAGTACGTCCTGGGGAGGGACTTCGTGATTCATCCCGTAGCAGTCATCGGCGCGGGGCCGTTCGGACTGTCCACCGCCGCCCATCTGCGGGCGCGGGGCATTCCGGTGCGGGTCTTCGGCGAACCCATGGTGAGCTGGCGCGACCACATGCCCGAGGGAATGCTCCTCAAGTCGACTCCGGCCGCCTCGAACATCGACGCCCCGCAGCGGGGGCACACCCTCGGCGACTACTGCGTGGCGGCGGGGATACCGCGCCTCGTCACGGACGAGGACATCATCCCGGTCGAGACGTTCATCGCGTACGGGGAGTGGTTCCGGCAGAAGCTCGTGCCGGAGCTGGAGCGGGTGCGGGTCGTCTCGGTCGACCGGAGGAGCGGCCGGGACGCGGACGGGTCCGGTGGTTTCGACATCAAGCTGGACTCCGGGGAGTCGTTCACCGCGCGCGCGGTCGTCGTCGCCACCGGGCTGTCCGGGCTGGCCCACCTGCCCGCCGAGCTGGCCGGGGCGGCGGCGGACGGTCCCACGCCCTCCGGTCCGGTCTCGCACAGCTCGCAGCACCACGATCTGCGCCGGTTCTCCGGCAAGGAGCTGATCGTCGTCGGCGCCGGCCAGTCCGCCCTGGAGACGGCGGCGTTGGCCGCGGAGGCGGGCGCGCAGGTCCGTGTCGTGTCCCGGGGCGCGGGGGCGGTCGACTTCGGGGCGCCTCCGTGGGACCAGCCGAAGCTGCGTCCCGAGTCGCCGTTCGGGCGCGCCTGGTCCCTGTGGGCCCTGAGCTACTACCCGCAGCCGTACCGCTATCTGCCCGCCGAGGCCCGGCACTACCTGGTCCGCCGGGTGCTCGGACCCCTCGGTGCGTGGTGGCTCCGGGACCGTTTCGAGGGCAAGGTCGCCGTCCGTGAGGTGCAGCGGATCGTCGGCGCGAAGGCCACCGACGGGAAGCCCGTCCTCACGGTGCGGACCCTCGGCGGCCGGGTCGAGGAACTCACCGCCGACCACGTCATAGCGGCGACCGGCTATCGCGTCGACATCGCCGCGATGGACTTCCTCGGGCATGAACTCCGGGCGGGGCTCGTCGCGAGTCGCGGCACGCCGAGGCTGGGCGCCGGGTACCGCTCCTCACTTCCGGGGCTGTACTTCACGGGCCTGCCGGCGGCGTCCTCGTACGGTCCGGTGATGCGCTTCGTGTGCGGCACGGAGTTCGCCTCCCCGCGGCTCGCCAAGCACCTGGCGGCCGCGCACGGGTGAGCCACCGGATCACTGGCCCCACCGGGCAACCCGTCCGTCAGGAATCCTCCGCGAGGGTCCGGGCGACCGGGTCGCCCGGTGGGGATCGGCGTTCCGGATCAGGGGTGTTGAGCCGTTGTGATCGTTCCTGTACGGGAAAGTCCGTCCGAGCGGAAGCGGGCCCTGCGTGATCCCAACCGGTCGCAACGCGCCTGCCACCGTACGGTGAACGGCGTTGCTGACGGGATACCGGACGTCGTCCGGTTCACGCCGGGCCGATGTGTCGTTCGATCCGTATTCTTCGGATCATGGCCGCTCCGACTGCATATTCACTCATCGCCACTGACCTGGACGGAACGCTGCTGCGCGGCGACGACACGCTCTCCGACCGGTCGCGGGCCGCGTTGGCGAAGGTGACCGCGTCGGGCGCCCAGCACCTGGTGGTGACGGGCCGTCCCGCGCCCCGCGTTCGACCGCTGCTCGACGAACTCGGCGGTGAGGGGCTGGCGGTGTGCGGTCAGGGCGCGCAGCTGTACGACGCGGGGACGGACCGGCTGCTGTGGTCGGTGACCCTGGACAGGGAGTTGGCGGAGACGGCACTCGGAAAGATCGAGGCGGAGGTCGGCCTGCTGTACGCGGCGGTGGACCAGGACGGCGTGGACGGGCTGACGCTCATCGAGCCGGGGTACGTGATGCCGCATCCCACTCTTCCGGCGGTGCGGGTGCGGCGGCGGGACGACCTGTGGGCCCAGCCGATCAGCAAGGTGCTGCTCCGCCATCCCTCCCTGTCCGACGACGAGTTGGCGTCGGCGGCCCGGGGAGTGGTCGGTTCGCTGGCGACGGTCACCATGTCGGGACCCGGGACCGTCGAACTCCAGCCATGCGGAGTGACCAAGGCCACCGGCCTCGCGCTCGCCGCGACCCACCTCGGCCTCACCCGGTCGGCGACGCTGGCCTTCGGGGACATGCCCAACGACATCCCGATGTTCGACTGGGCGGCGCACGGGGTCGCGATGGCCAACGCCCATCCGGAACTGAAGGCCGTGGCGGACGAGGTCACCCTCTCGAACGAGGAGGACGGGATCGCGGTGGTCCTGGAACGGATCTTCGGGTTCTAGGAGGGAGCCGGCCCGGGACTTCCGCCGTCGTCCCAGGCCGTGCCGTCAGCACTCCCGGTCCCGGGCGGGTGAGGCGTCGGGGCGCCGGACGCCGGGCGCGTCACCCTCAGGAAGGCGACCGCTCCGCGCACCCGGTCCGCCACCGTCCCACGGCACCGGTCGTTCCCGCCCGCGGGCCGGTACGCCACCGCCGGCGGACCCGAAGGTGCCGCCGGCCGGTGTCGTGCGGGGGCGCGGGGTGCGCCGGTGCGATCAGTAGGCGCCGTTGACGTTGTCGATCGAGCCGTACTTGTCGGCGGCGTAGTTGCAGGCGGCCGTGATGTTGGCGACCGGGTCGTAGGGGTCCATCGACGTGCCGGCCACGTGGTAGGCCTGGAACGTGGGGTCGATGACCTGCAGCAGGCCCTTCGAGGGGGTGCCCGCGACCGCGTTGGAGTCCCAGTTGTTGATGGCCTGGGGGTTGCCGGACGACTCACGCATCACGTTGCGGTGGATGCCGTCGTAGCTGCCCGGAATGCCTGCCTTGCCCATGATGTCCAGGGACTGCTTGATCCAGCCGTCCAGGTTGTTGGCGTACGTGGTGGCGGACGCCTGGGTGGCGGTGGTCTTGGCGGCCGTGGTCGCCTTGGCCGGAGCCTTCAGGGTCTTGGTGCCGACGGTCAGCGTGAGGCCCGTGCGGAGGTGGGCGGGGTTGTCGCCGATGACCGCGCGGTTCGCCGCGTACAGCTTCTGCCAGCCGCCGCTCGACGGGTACTTCTTCGCGATCTTGGTCAGGGTGTCCCCGGCCACCACCTTGTAGGTGACGAGCTGGACGTTCGGGACGACCGCGGTCTTGGCGGTCTTCGCGACCTGGGGGGTCGCGGCGTGGGCGCCGGTCGCGCTCATGAGCGGGAGGGCGAGGGCGAGTGCGCCCGTTCCGGCGGCGATCATTCCGCGGGTGATGAAGGTGGTCCGGCCGTGACGGTGCGTGCCTGCGGGCATGACGAAATGTCCTCTCCGACGCCTACGAGGTGAGCTGTCGGGTTCGGGCGGGAGATGCCCGGCCGCGCTGTTGGGCGCGGCTTCACCCCTAGCCGGTCCGGTCTCCCGGATCGGCGGCTTACCTGTGGTTCCCCCGCTCCTGCCGTGCGTGGGTGGGTGGGTTACCGGGCGGCGGCAGGATTAGGCGATCCGCTCGGTGCGACGAGAACGTATGCGACTGCACATGTCGGGAACAAGGCCTGATGTGGCGGTGAAGATCGCTTTTGCCTGTTTAGGGCGAGGGTGAAACGTCCGATTGCGCCGGAATTGAATCCTCAACTTGCCTTTGGCGAAGGGGGTGGCAAGGAGTGGGCAGCGGGTGATCCATTGGTTCTCGCGTGACTCAACTCACGCGCCCGGGGGTCATCAAGGCGGCATGCCGGGCAAGTCGGGCATTACGCCACCACTGTCCGGGGCGCGGAGAGTTCCGGGACGCCCGCCGGGCGGGCCGCACGGTGTGGGGGACGGGCGGGCCGCACGGCGTGCGGGACCGAGGCGGTGCCGGTGCCGGCGCGGGTGAACTGCGCCGCGTGGAGGCGGAGTTGACGACTCCCGGGCGGCTCACGGCCGAGTGGCCGGGCGGCCTCAGGCCAGATGCCGGGCGGCTCCAGGAAGGATGCCGGGCGGGGGCGGCCGGTGAACTGCCGTTCCCGCCCGCTTCCTTCAGCCCGCGGTGCGCGGGATGCGCTTCTCCCAGGTCCGGTGGAAGACGACCTCGTCGCCGTCCCGGCAGACGACCTCGTTCGAGGTGATGAAGTCCCGCGCGTCGCAGCTGATGACCGACGTCGTCTCGACGCGGGTGTCCCAGGGCAGGTCGGGGCGGTGCAGCCGGACCGTCCAGGTGGACCGGGCGCGGGCGGACAGCGGGTCCGACTCGTCGATCGTGTACGTCTCCCGCGCGTCCTCCGTGCACTCCAGGCCGTCGGGATACACGCGGGTGCCGCCGTAACGGGGATCCACGTCCAGACGCCAGGTGCCCGCGGCCACATCACGCAGGACCAGGCGCTCCGGGCGCGGCTCGTCGAGCGTCACCGGGACCACCACGCCGAGGGGCTCGGCCTCCTCCGCCTCCTCGAAGGTGATGGAGGGGTCCGACTCCCGCGTCCGTACCGGCAGTTCCAGGGTGCTGCCCTCGGGGTCCAGCGTGAATCCGGCCTCGGAGCCGGGCTGCGGCCAGACCCAGGGCCAGTACGCCGAGGAGACGCTCAGGCGGATGCGGTGGCCCGGAGGGAACGCGTAGCCGATGCCGTTCAGCTCGAACTCCACGTCCTCCGTGGTGCCCGGCTCCCAGGGAACGGCCTGGTCGCGGCCACGGCGCGCCGACAGGTTCAGGACGCCCCGGGTGACGAGCGTGGAGGCGCCGTCCGGGGTCACGTCGCACAGCCGGGCGATCACCTGGCCCCGGGCGGACGTCGACGTCAGCCGCAGGCGGACCCGGGGCCGGCCCAACACCCACGTCTCCTCCGGTACTTCGAACTCGAAGCAGACCGACCGGGCGTCCTCCTCGCGCTGGTCGGGCGGCAGGTCCGCGTCGTTCCCGAACGGGAAGAAGCGGCCGGCGTCGACGCCGGTGTGCTGCGGGGAGCGCACCAGGAGCGGGGCGCCCTGGAGCGCGTACGGGACGGGGGTCACCGACGGCGAGGGCCACGCGGGGTCGCCGACCCAGCGGCCGGGCAGCTCCTCGTACACGGTCGCCGGGGGATGCGCGTCCATCACGTAGGAGCGCAGCAGGGGGACGGCGAGCGCGCCCGAGTCCTCGTCCTTGAGCCAGTGGTCCCACCAGCGGAGCGTCTCCTGGAGGAAGCCGATCGCCGGACCCGGCGGCAGGCCCCGGTCGGGGTACTGGTGGGACCAGGGGCCGATGAGACCGCGTACGCGCTCCGGCGGCAGGTTCTCGACCAGGCGCAGCACGGTGTCGCGGTACGGGTCGTGCCAGCCGCCGACCGCGAGGACCGCCGCGCGGATGGCGCCGTAGTCCTCGCAGGCGCTGCCGTGCCGCCAGTAGGCGTCCCGGGTCTGGTGCGCCAGCCAGGTGTGGACGAACGGGTCGACGGCCTCCAGCCGCTCGGTCCACATGTCGCGCCACATCACCTCGCCGACGTGCACCGGGTCCGGCGGGCGGGCGACGAAGGCGAGCATGGTGGCCGCCCAGGCGTGCATGTCGACGGCGAGGACGGAACCTCCCGTGTAGTGCACGTCGTTGTCATAGCGGTCGTCCGTCGAGCAGACCGTGACGACCGCCTTGAGCGGCTCGGGTGCGAGGGCTGCGATCTGGAGGGAGTTGAAGCCGCCCCAGGAGATCCCGAACATGCCGACCCGGCCGGTGCACCAGGGCTGGGAGGCCAGCCACTCCACCACCGCGACCCCGTCGGCCAGCTCGGTCTCGGAGTACTCGTCGCCCGGCAGGCCCTCCGAGTTGCCGTGACCGCGCACGTCGACGCGGACGGAGGCGTAGCCGTGCCCGGCGTACCAGGGATGGCGCTGCCGGTCACGCGGTGCCGTCCAGTCGGTCAGCCGGTGCGGGAGGTACTCCAGGAGCGCCGGTACGGGCTCCTCCGTCACCGGGCGCCAGATCCGGGCGTACAGCCGGGTGCCGTCCGGGAGAGGGACGAGGACGTCCTCGTGAACGGTCTCGTAGGGGAAGGACGTACGGATGCGCATGCGGGTCACCTCAGTGGACGGGATGCATCGTGCGGCGGAGCCAGGGGGCGAGGGCCGTCACGGCCAGGCCCGCGGCCACCGCGATCGCGCCGTTGACGCCGAAGTAGGCGGGCTTGGAGACGTCGTCGTAGAGCTTCACCGTCTGGGCCTGGATGCCGTTGGCGAGCGCGAGCGACAGGAACCAGAGGGACATGGTCTGGCTGGGGAAGGCGGCGGGGGCGAGCTTGGTGGTCGCCGACATGCCGGACGTCTCCAGGAAGCGGTCCATGGTCAGCCGGCCGACGGAGGCGAACAGCACGGCGAGGACAGCGACGGCCAACAGTCCGAGGACGATCCCGCGGACGGCACGGCGCATGGTGTCCGGCGCGAGGGCGAATTCCGCGGACCGGGTGCGCCCGGCCAGGTGACGGCGGCCGGCCGCGTACTGGATCAGGCCGAATGTCATGCCGACGGCCGCCGCGGAGAAGCCCCGGTGCCGGCCCTCGTGGTCGCCGAGCCAGGCGGTGATCAGCGGGCCGGTGAAGGCGCCGATGTTGATCGCCATGTAGGAGGGGGCGAAACCGGCGTCGCGGCGCTCGTCGTCGGTCCGGTAGAGCTTGCCGACCATGGTGGCGACGTTCGGCTTGAGCAGGCCGGTCCCCGCGCTGATCAGGCCGAGGCCCGCCCAGGTCGCGGCGGCCGCCGGGACTGCCATGGCGTAGTGGCCGCAGGCGATCAGGACGCCGCCCCACAGGACCGCGCGGTAGGCGCCGAGCATCCGGTCGGCGAGCCGGCCGCCGGGGACGGAGACCAGGTGGACGAGCGTTCCGTAGGCCGCCGAGACCGACGCCGCGGTGCCCGGCGCCATGCCGAGCCCGCCGTGGGACACCGTGTCGGCGAAGGAGAGGACCAGGATCGCCTGCATGCCGAGGAACGAGAAGCGCTCCCAGACCTCCAGGCCGGACAGCGTGAGGAGCCCCCCTGGGCCGGCCGAAGAAGGCGGTGTCGTCGGCCGGGGGCGGGCCGGGCTCGGCCGCCACGGAGCTACGGGACACCGCCACCCTCTTCCGTGTACACCGGACCTTGGTACATGTCGTCGTATGTCGGCTTGTCTCAACTGATCATGAACATACCGTCGGCTCCCGGATACCGCCCGGGAGGAGGGGTACTCGCAGAGCCGGGCATACGGACGTGTATCCGTGTGTCCTACAGGTGTCATCGCCGCATTCCTCCCGGCGGAGTCGACTCGGCCGAGGGACGGTGGGCGCTCGTGGTGATCGAAACGTGACCGGATACGCTGACTTGAGTGATGGCAGCGACACATCGACAAACCGTGTCATCGACCGAATGATCGACCGAGTTCGCCATGTGATCGTCAGCAGACAGGAGAACCTCTCGTGACCGTCGTCGGGCCGTTCGGGCTGAGCGTGCGGGACCAGGCTCTCGAAGCCGATGTCCAGGCCGGATTGGCGGCTGTCGAGGAGGGTTTGCTCGAAGCCACCAAGAGCGAGGTCCCCTTCATCACGGAAGCCGCCCAGCACCTCGTGCGTGCCGGGGGGAAGCGGTTCAGGCCGCTGCTCGTGATGCTCGCAGCCCAGTTCGGTGATCCCTACGCGCCGGGTGTCGTGCCCTCGGCCGTGGTCGTCGAGCTGACCCATCTCGCCACGCTGTACCACGACGACGTGATGGACGAGGCAGAGGTCAGGCGCGGTGTCGACAGCGCGAACGCCCGCTGGGGCAACTCGGTGGCCGTCCTCACCGGAGACTTCCTCTTCGCCCGCGCCTCGTACATCCTGGCCGACCTCGGGCCCGACGCCGTCCGCATCCAGGCCGAGGCGTTCGAGCGGCTGGTGACCGGCCAGATCCTGGAGACCGCGGGGCCGCGCGACGGCCGGGACCCGGTCGACCACTACCTCGACGTGCTGAGCGGCAAGACCGGCTCGCTGGTCGCCGTCGCGTGCCGCTTCGGGGCCATGATGTCGGGCGCCGACGAGACGGTCGTCGACGTGCTGACGCAGTACGGCGAGCGCCTCGGCGTCGCCTTCCAGCTCGCGGACGACGTCCTCGACATCGCCTCCGAGTCGCACGAGTCGGGCAAGACCCCGGGGACCGACCTGCGCGAGGGCATCCCCACGCTGCCGGTGCTGCGGCTGCGGGAGCGCGCGGAGCGGCTGGGCCTCGCCGAGGACATCGCGCTGTGCGAGCTGCTGGACTCCGACCTGACGGACGACGCGCGGCACGCGGAGGCGCTGACCCGGCTGCGGGAGCACCCCGCGCTGGAGCAGGCCCGCCGGGACACGGTGCGGTACGCGGAGGACGCGCGCTCCGCGCTGGCCCCGCTGCCCGAGTGCGACGCCAAGGCCGCGCTGGTCGAGCTGGCGGACGCCGTGGTGCACCGGGCCGGCTGAGCGGCCCACCTGGCTGTTCGTCGAGCGGCCCCCTGGCTGTTCGCCCGGCTGACACGGGCGTTCCCGGCGGTTCTGCCGGGCCGTCGGTGACCTGACACGCGGAGAGGGCGGCGCCCGCCCCGGTACGACCCCTACGGGTCCGGGGAGGCGCCGCCCTCTCGTGTCATACCGCAGGACTACGCGGAGTTGATTCCGCGGGCTGACGCTTCCATCGCGCGGATTTGGTCATATGGAGAGCACCACTCCTCACCGGTTCGGGTGAGAATGGCGGCTTAGGGGTGGAGCAGGGGCAGGACCACAGAGCCGCCGCCGACGACGGAGGTAAGGCAGACATGGCACCGTACGAAACCGACGACAACGCGAAGGCCACCGACGAGGCCGACGACGTGCGCGCCGGACGGCACAGGGCCGCGCGGTACGTCGTTCCGGTCGCGGTGGTGGGGGTGGCGGCGGCGACCATCGGGCTCGTCCCCGCGCTCGCCTCGTCCGGGGACCCCGACCTGCCGAAGGTCACCGCCCAGCAACTCATCGAGAAGATCGCCAAGTCGGACGTCCAGCAGCTGTCCGGCACGGTCAAGATCACCACCGACCTGGGACTGCCCGACCTGGGCGGCCTGGCGAGCGGCTTCGCGTCCGGGGCCGTCAAGGGTGACGGCGGCTCCTCCGCCGACCCGCAGTCCAAGCTGATGGAACTGGCGTCGGGCACGCACACGCTGCGCGTCGCCGCCGACGGCCCGGACAAGGGCAAGGTCTCCCTCCTCGACAACGCCGCCGAGTACAGCGTCATCCACAACGGCAAGCACGTGTGGGGGTACGACAGCAAGTCGAACGAGGTCTACCACGCGGCCGCTCCCGAGTCCGCGGACGCGAAGGGCAAGGCGCCGCACGACGTTCCGGCGACGCCCAAGGACCTCGCCGACGAGGCGCTCAAGTCCGTGGACGACACGACGTCCGTGACCGTCGACGGCACCGCGCAGGTCGCCGGCCGCGACGCGTACAAGCTGGTCGTCAAGCCCAGGCAGTCCGGCTCGACGGTCGGCGCGATCAGCATCGCGGTGGACGCGAAGACCGGGCTGCCGCTGAAGTTCACGCTGACCCCGGCGAGCGGTGGCGCGGCCGTCGTGGACGCGGGCTTCACCAAGGTCGACTTCTCCCGTCCGGCCGCCTCGACGTTCGCCTTCACCCCGCCGAAGGGCGCGAAGGTCACCGAGGGCGACGACCACAAGGGTGCCGGGAAGACGCCGCACCAGGGCCTGGACAAGGACCTCCCCAAGGGCGACGAGTCGCTCCCCAAGGGTGACAAGGACCTGGCCAAGGGCCTCGACGGTGTGAAGACCATCGGCAAGGGCTGGAGCACGATCGCCGTGTTCGACAACGGCGGCCAGGGCATGCCGTCCGGCGGGAAGGGCTCGTCGGGCAACAGTGACGTCGACGGTTTCCTGAACTCCCTGGGCGACCACGTCACCGGCAAGTTCGGCTCGGGCACCGTCTTCTCCACCCGCCTGGTCAACGCGCTGATCACGGACGACGGCAAGGTCTACGCCGGTGCCGTCACCAAGGCCGCCCTGGTCAAGGCGGCCGACGCGGCCCACTGAGTCCCGCAGGCACGCCGAACCGAGGGAGCCCATGGAGGAGCTGTCCGCCGCCGAGCCCGATCCGGCGAACGCCGGGCGCGGCACCGCGTCCGACGACGACGCGGCGATCGCGACGCGCTCGCTGAGCAAGCGCTACCGCGGCGGACAGCTCGCCGTGGACGGTCTGGACCTGACCGTCCCGGCGGGCAGCGTCTTCGGCTTCCTCGGGCCGAACGGCTCGGGCAAGACCACCACCATCCGCATGCTGATGGGCCTGATCGAGCCGACCTCGGGCACGGCCCGTGTCCTGGGGCAGCCCATGCCCCGGGCCACCCGGGCCGTGCTCCCGCACGTCGGGGCCCTGATCGAGGGCCCCGCGCTGTACGGCTTCCTCTCCGGGCGGGACAACCTCCTGCGGTACGACGCCGCCGACCCGGCGGCCGACCCCCGAACCCGGCGGACGCGTGTCGCCGCCGCCCTCGACCGGGTCGGGCTGACGGCCGCGGGCAGCAAGAAGGCGAAGGCGTACTCCCTCGGCATGAAGCAGCGGCTCGGTCTCGCGGCCGCGCTGCTCCAGCCCCGCCGGCTGCTCGTCCTGGACGAACCGACCAACGGGCTCGACCCGCAGGGCATGCGCGAGATCCGCTCCCTGGTCAGGGAGCTGGCCTCCGACGGCACCACCGTCTTCCTCTCCTCGCATCTCCTCGACGAGATCGAGCAGGTCTGTACGCACGCCGCCGTGATGGCGCAGGGACGGCTCATCACCCAGGGCGCCGTCGCCGACCTCGCGGCGGGCGCACGCGGACGGCTGGTCGTGACCACCCCGGACGCGGCAGACGCGGCCCGGGTCCTCAAGGAGCAGGGCGTGACGGATCTCGTCGTGACGGAGACAGGGGTGACCGCTGAACCGCCGGACCGCGAACTCGCCGAACTGAACGCCGCGTTGGTCACGGCGGGTGTCCGGGTCCGCGGCTTCGGGGTCGAACGGGCCTCGCTGGAGGACGCCTTCGTGGCGCTGACGGGGGAGGGCTTCGATGTCGCGGGCTGAGAGCCTTCCGGAGACGGGCCGCACCGGAGAAGGCGCGGGCTCACAGCCGGACTCCGGGGCCGAAGCGGGGGCCGGCTCCCCGGCCGCAATGGATGCGCCCGTCCCCACCGACGGGGCGACGGAGGCGAGGGCGCGATCCGGCTCCGCGGCGGAATCGGCACCGGGCGCGCGGGCCAGCGCCGGGACGAGCGGGACCGACACCCCGTCGACACGCGCCGCCACCGCCGCACGCCCCGCACCGGCCGGACGGCGACCGAACCCGCTCTGGACCCTCGGCCTCTTCCGCAGCGAGCTGGTGACCACCTTCCGGCGCTGGCGGACGATCGCACTGCTCGGCGTGCTCGCGGCCGTGCCGGTCCTGATCGGCGTGGCGATCCGGATCGAGACGAGCGACGGCTCGTCCGCGGGCGGAGGCGGCGGCGAGGGCCCGGCGTTCATCGCGCAGATCACCAACAACGGCCTGTTCCTGGTGTTCACGGCGCTGGCCGCGACCCTCCCGTTCTTCCTGCCGATGGCGGTCGGGGTCATCGCCGGCGACGCGATCGCCGGCGAGGCCAACGCGGGCACCCTGCGCTACCTCCTCGTCGCGCCCGCGGGCCGCACCCGGCTGCTCCTCACCAAGTACGCGACCACGATGACGTTCTGCCTGGTCGCCACCCTGGTCGTGACGGTGTCGGCGCTCACGGTGGGCGTACTGCTGTTCCCGCTGGGCGAGCTGACCACCATCTCCGGCACCCGTATCAGCTTCACCGAGGGGCTCGGCCGGGCGCTGCTCATCGCCCTCGTCGTCGCCGCGTCACTGATCGGCGTGGCCGCGCTCGGGCTGTTCGTCTCGACCCTCACCAACAGCGGCATCGCGGCCATGGCGACGACGGTAGGCCTGCTCATCACCGTCCAGATCCTCGACCAGATCCCGCAACTGCACGCGCTCCAGCCGTACTTCTTCTCCCACTACTGGCTGTCCTTCGCCGACCTCATGCGCGAGCCGGTCTACTGGGACGATCTGACCCGCAACCTCGGCCTCCAGGCGCTGTACGCGGCCGTGTTCGGTTCGGCGGCGTGGGCACGCTTCACGGCCAAGGACATCACGGCCTGACGGCACCCGGACGCGCGCTGCTCACACCTCGTAAGGGAAGCGGGCGAGCGGCGGTTCCTGCGCGAAGAACGTCTTCGCCCGGGCCAGGGCGTCCGCGTCGTTCAGTACGTCGCCGCGCCTGCTGCCGTTGCCGAGCAGGACACCGCCGAACCGCATCCCCATGTAGGCGGCCGAGTTGTTCAGGGTGCCCACCAGCGGATCCGCGACCTCCTGCTCCTCGTGCGCGAGGGCGGTGACACCCCACAGGGTGCGCCCGGCGAGGGTCTCCTTGAAATCGATGCCGGGCGTGCGGAGCCAGCCCGACCAGTAGTCCAGGTACCGCTTGGTGAGGCCGGACACCGAGTACCAGTACAGCGGCGAGACGATCACGATGTCGGTGGCCGCGAGCGTGGCGTCGAGGAACAGCCCCGGGACGGTACCGGTGGGCGGACGGACGTGGTCGCTGTCGCGGCGCAGGTCCACGAAGTCGGGGAGCGCGTGTTCGGCCAGGTTCAGCCAGCGCTGCCCGACGTCCGGAGGCAGTTGCTCGGCGGCTTTGCGGGCCAGCAGCTCGGTGTTGCCCTCGGCGCGGCTGCTGCCCAGCACGAACAGGAAATTCCGGGTCATGGCTCCCCCTGGGGTACGCGCCGCGGAACGCGACGCGACGACTACATGCGTGGACAATATATGCGTACGCATCTAGTTGTCCAGGGGGTCCGACCTGCCCTGGGACGAGCCTGTGACGTCGTGGTGACCTGGGAAACAGGTGGGAGCGGGGAGACTCGGCTGTAGGCGTCGGCCGACCGGACCGTGGGGCGGCCGGAGCTCATCGTGAGACGGCGGCAGCCGCTCGACCGGTTCGGCACACCCACCCCGCGGCGAAGAGCCGTCCGTGGGTCCGGAACCCCGGCCGGGACCGAAGTGTGGAGGGAGGCGAGGATGAGGACCACGCGCACGGGAGCGACCGGGTGGCGTAGCGGAGGTGTGCGTAGCGGCCGGCGAACGGGTACGAGCACAGGGACCACCGTCACCGCCGTGACCCCGATCGGCCGCGGCCCGCACGTGTTCCGCCGCCCCGCCTGTGCGGCGGAGACACCACCGCCCTGTTCCTCGTCCCCCCACCCGATCCCGTCCTCGCCCCCGACCACCCCTTCGTGAGGGAACCGATGTCTCGACTCAGCCGCGATCAGCAGCGAGAACCTCAGCGGCAGTACCCGGCGGCCGGTGCCGGGGGGCAGCCGGCCACCGGGGAGGCCCCGGTCGAGGTGCGCGTACCGGCGACGCCCGCCGCCTCGGCGTCCGGCGACGGCGCCCCCGCCGTGGCGACGGCCGACGGAAGGCCGATCGTGGCCGAGCCGGGCGAGCCGGTGCAGGCCGCCATCCTCAGGCACCTCCACCACCTCGCGCTGGCGGTGGGCCACCCCGTCCTCGCGCGCGTGCACGACGAACGCATCGGCTTCGTCGTGCCGCTTCAGGTGTCCGTCGACGGCTCCAGCCGCTACACGGGGGAGCCGGTACGGACGCCGGCGCGCCCGGAGGGAATGCCGCCGCGCCCGGAAGGGACACCACCGGCCCCTCAGACACCACTGGCCCCTCAGACACCACCCGCCCCACAGGCGGCACCCGCGCCATCGCCCGCACCTGCATCCGCACCCGCATCTGCACCGGTACCGGTGAGTGCGTCCGAGCCCGCCGAGCCCGCCCAACCCGCCGAAACGGTGAAGCCCGTGACCTCCGCCCCGTCCACCGTGGTCCTGCGCAAGGTGCGGCCGCAGCCGCACTTCGAGTCCGAGTCCGAGTCCGAGCCCGAGTACCTGTCCTTGCCGGGCGGTGGCGTGACCCAGGTGCTGCGGTCGGCGGCGGAACCAGTGCCCGCTCCGCTGGGCCGGTTCGGACCGGCACCGGTGATGGACCCCGTCGCCGAGCCGCCGTCCGCCCCCGCGCCGAAGCCGTCGGCCCCCGCCATGGAGGCACTGGCCCTGCTCACCCCCGAGCGGGAACCGGAGCCGAAGCCCGCTCCCGTGCGCGGCTTCGACGCCGTGGCCGAGGCGGTCCTCGCGCCGAACCCGGACGACGCGGACCCGGGGCGGGGCGGCACCACGGCCTTCTACGCGGAGCCCGTCGCGCGGATCAACGAGGCCGTGAAGATGGGCCGTATCGACGAGGCCGCGGGCACGGCGGAACGCACGGTCGCCGCGGCCGCGCAGGCGCTCGGCGAAGAGCACCCCGAGGTGCTGAAGCTGCGCGAGCTGACCGCGTACATCGCCTACTTGGCCGGCGACGCGCTGAGGTCGTTCCACCTGTCGCTCGATCTGGCGCGGGTGCGGTGGCGTCAGCGGGACGCGGAGGGCGCGTACGGCAACGTGCAGAGCGCGGCCACCGCGTGGCGTGCCGTGCGCGACCCGCTCCAGGGCCTGCACCTCGGGCGCGCCCTGATCGGCGTCTGGACCGAACTCGCCGCCGACGGCGGCCCGGCTGCCGACGACATCGGTCAACTGGAGTCGGCCCGCACCCGCATGGGCCGCCTCGCCGAACGCGCCCGCGCCCTGTGAACGACACTCCCTGACCGACCCTGCCCGCTCCCGCGCGAGTGACGACCGCGCATCAGGGGGAGAGAAGGGGGAGAAGCGGACCCACGGGCACGGGACGGAAGGGGATCAGCCGATGGGGAGGCGATCGGGAAAGAGGAGAGTGCCCGGCGACCGGCGGGCCGAGGACATCGAGAAGGCCGCCGGCCAGGTCAGGAGCAGGCCCGCACTCCCGTCACAGCAGCCCACCCACGCCTCTTCCACGAGCGGTACCGCGGCCGCTTCCGTGTCGGCGTCCGTCCCCGCTGCCGTGCTCGATCGCGCCCGGGTCACCGCCGCGTACAGCCGCTCACCGGTGTCCCACCGCGCCGCCACCGGGACGGCCCCGCGCCCCCGGGTGGAGGTGAGCGTCAATGAACTCACCGGCACGATGAGCTGGCGCACCGTCCAGCCGCCGGTGTCCGATCCCTCGGCCCGTCCGGGTGACAGGAACGCACGGAACCGTACGACGGCCTCCGGCTCCCGCGTGCCGAACTCCGAGGGCGCCGCGCCCGTCCCGACGAATCCGGCGGACGTACGCGCCGCCGTGAACGTCTCCGTGGCGTCGCTCCCTCCGGAGCAGCTGCGGCGTCACCTCGCGGTGGTCGCGGTGCTCCGCTCCCACGTCGCGGCCGATCTTGCGGTCGGCGGGAAGCTGCCGCCGACCGTGGCGGCGCATCTGCGCACCGGGCCGACCCCGGCCGCGGCGCACGCGCTCAACGAGGAGCGCGTCGAGACGACGGGGGAACTGACCCGCAGGTCGCCCGCCGCCCGGCGGACAGCGGCCCCGGCACCGACACGTGCCCACCACCGCTGAGGGGCGAGTCCCCGCGGGCCGTCAGTGCACGCAGAACTCGTTCCCCTCGGGGTCCGCCATCACCACCCAGGCGCCGGACGGCTCCTTCACGTCGCGCAGGATGTTCGCCCCCAGGGCGCCCAGCCGTTCGACCTCGTCGGCCTGGCGTCCCTCGCCGGGGTGCAGGTCGAGGTGGAGACGGTTCTTGCCCGTCTTGGGTTCGGGAACCCGCTGGAAGAGGATCCGCCGCCCGAGACCGGTGCCGCGCTCGGTGTCGTAGGGGTCGTCGGGATGCCGTACGGCGATCAGGTCACGGAAGGCCGGGCGGCCGTGGAAGTCGAGGGTGGCCTCGGCGGGCAGGGCACCCATACCGAGCAACTGCTCGATGAGGGCGCTGTTGTCCTCGACCGTGTACCCGAGCGCGGCGGACCAGAAGTCGGCCTGCGCGTGCGGGTCGGCGGCGTCGATGACGAGCTTCCAGTGGACGGGTACGGGAGTCGGCGTCATGCCTTCACTTATACGCATCCTTCATGCCGCCCGCGCGTGAAGCGGGTTTTCGCTCTCTTCGCCCCACCCGGCCGTCCCGGGGGCCGCACCGGACCCGGCGCTACGCGCGCTCCGACACGACAGGGACCGCCGCCTCGGCGGCGCCCCCCGCACGGGCGGACTCCCGGAGCGCCAGCGCACCCCGCCGGGCCGTCCGCAACGCGTCGAACGTGAGCAGCGACAGGGCGACCCAGACGAGCGCGAACCCGGCCCACCGCTCGGCGGGCATCGCCTCGTGGAAGTAGAAGATGCCGAGGAGGAACTGGAAGACGGGCGCCAGGTACTGGAGCAGGCCGAGCGTGGACAGCGGCACGCGGATCGCGGCGGCGCCGAAGCAGACCAGGGGGATCGCGGTGACCACGCCGGTCGCCGCGAGCAGCGCGGCATGCCCCGCCCCCTCCGTGCCGAACGTCGCGTCACCGTGCGACCCCAGCCACAGCAGGTACGCCATCGCCGGCAGGAACTGGATCGCGGTCTCGGCGGCGAGCGACTCGATGCCGCCGAGGTTGACCTTCTTCTTCGCGAGGCCGTACGTGGCGAAGGAGAAGGCGAGGCAGAGGGAGATCCACGGCGGCCGGCCGTACCCGATGGTCAGGACGACGACGGCGGCGAGCCCGACCCCGACGGCGGCCCACTGGACCGGCCGCAGCCGTTCCTTGAGGAGCAGCACGCCCATCGCGATGGTGACGAGGGGGTTGATGAAGTACCCGAGCGAGGCCTCGACCACGTGCCCGGAGTTCACCGCCCAGATGTAGACGCCCCAGTTGACGGTGATGACCGCGGCGGCGACGGTGACGAGCCCCAGCTTGCGCGGCTGCCGCAACAGCTCGCCCGCCCAGGCCCACCGGCGCATGACGAGCAGCACGGCACCGACGACCACCAGCGACCACGCCATCCGGTGCGCGAGGATCTCGGTCGCCCCGGCCGGCTTGAGCAGCGGCCAGAAGAGGGGGACGAGCCCCCACATGCCATAGGCGGCGAAGCCGTTCAGCAGACCTATGTGCTGCTCGCCCCTCGGCTTCCTGGCCACCGGCAACTCCTTCTCGCGCGCTCCCGGACGCCCACCGCGCCCCCACCGCCTCAGGTCCCGAGCCGTCGGAACCCGCGTGCGGCCTCCAAGAAGGTAGCGCCGCGAACCTGCGCCTGTCATGCCCGTATCGCCATACGGTCATGACAGGCGCGGGTGGGGCCTCGGCACCCCGGATCCGAGGCGGGCGGGCCGCGGAATCGGCCCGTCGGCCGGCGGGATCAGCCCTTCAGCCCGGCGGCGACGGCCTCCGCGATCGGGGTGGTCGGACGCCCGGTCAGCCGCGAAAGATCGCCGCTGGTGGCGGCCAGCTCGCCCTTCTCGATGGAGGACTCGACGCCCGTGAGGATCCCGGCGAGAACCTCGGGCAGCCCGGCGCCGGTCAGGATGCCGGTGAAGGTCTCGGGGGAGACGGGGCTGTAGACGATCTCCTTGCCGGTCTGCCGGCTCAGCTCGGCGGCGTACTCGGCGAATCCCCATGCCTCGTCGCCGCTCAGCTCGTACGTCGCGTTCTCGTGGCCCTCGCCGGTCAGCACCGCGACCGCGGCGGCGGCGTAGTCGGCGCGCGAGGCGGAGGCGATCCGGCCGTCACCGGCGGCCTGCACCACGGCGTTGTGCTCCAGCGCCGGGGCGAGGTTCTCGGTGTAGTTCTCGTGGTACCAGCCGTTGCGCAGCAGCGTGTAGGGCACTCCGGAGGCGAGGAGGACCTCCTCGGTGGCGCGGTGGTCGTCGGCGAGGGCGGCCGTGAGGCCACCGGGGGCGCTGGTGTAGACGAGCAGGGCGACACCGGCCGCCTTGGCGGCGTCGATGACGACCCGGTGCTGCCCGACGCGGTCCTTGTCGAATTCGTTGCCCGAGATCAGCAGCACCTTGTCACCGGCCGAGAGCAGGCCGTTGAAGGTGGCGGGCGCGCTGTAGTCGGCGACCGCGAGCCGTACGCCCCGGGCCGCGAGGTCGGCGGCCTTGGCCTCGTCGCGTACGACGGCGGTGATCTGCTCGGCCGGGACCTTCTCCAGCAGCTGCTCGACGACGTGACGGCCGAGGTGTCCGGTGGCTCCGGTGACGACAATGCTCATGACGTACATCTCCTTGTGGGGTGCGGATGACACTCACCCTAGGAGCTGCACTAACTGTTGGAAAGTACCCACCTTGAAGTAAGGTACTGGCATGGTCGTAAGTAGCAAGGCAGCGGACGGGTACGACGCCGGTGAGGCGATGTGCCCCTACCGCCTGGTCCTGGAACATGTCACCAGCCGCTGGGGCGTCCTCGTCCTGATCGAGTTGCTGGAGCGTCCGTACCGGTTCAGTGAGCTGCGCAGGGCGGTGGGCCGGGTCGGCAGGCCGGTCAGCGAGAAGATGCTGACCCAGACGCTGCAGACCCTGGAGCGGGACGGGCTGGTCCACCGTGACGCGAAGCCGGTGATCCCGCCGCGCGTCGACTACTCGCTCACCGAGCTGGGCCGCGAGGCCGCGGAGCAGGTGCGGGGGCTCGCGATGTGGACCAAGAAGCGGATGGCCGACGTGGAGCAGTCCCGCGCCGCGTACGACGAGACCCGCGCGCTCAGGGCCCGGGCCTCCTAGGGGCTCCGGACGCGACGAGACCCGGGCCCTGAGGCCCGGGTCTCGTCATGACGGTGAGTGGCGAACGGTGCCGGGGCACGGCCGAAGGCATCGGCTGTGCCGCGGTCCGGCCGGGGTCAGCCGACGACGGTCCAGGTGTCTCCTCCGGCCAGCAGTGCGCCGAGGTCTCCCTTGCCGTTCTGCTCGATGGCCGCGTCGAGCTGGTCCGCCATCTGCGTGTCGTAGACCGGCCGTTCGACCGAGCGGAGCACGCCGATGGGGGTGTGGTGCAGGGTGTCGGGGTCGGCGAGGCGCGACAGCGCGAACGCGGTGGTGGGGCTGGGGGAGTGCGCGTCGTGCACGAGGATCCGCGACCGGTTCTCGTCCGTGACGGCCACGACCCTCAGGTCTCCGGTGGCGGGGTCGCGGACGACGCCCTTGGACTGGTCGGTGCCGAAGGTGATGGGCCGGCCGTGTTCGAGACGGATGACGGCTTCCTCGGCCTGCTGCTTGTCCTTGAGGACCTCGAAGGCGCCGTCGTTGAAGATGTTGCAGTTCTGGTAGATCTCCACCAGCGCCGTGCCCGGGTGGGCCGCGGCCTGCCGCAGTACCTCGGTGAGGTGCTTGCGGTCGGAATCGACCGTGCGGGCCACGAACGAGGCCTCCGCGCCGATCGCCAGCGACACCGGGTTGAACGGCGCGTCCAGCGACCCCATCGGCGTCGACTTGGTGATCTTCCCGACCTCCGAGGTCGGCGAGTACTGCCCCTTGGTCAGCCCGTAGATCCGGTTGTTGAACAACAGGATCTTCAGATTCACGTTGCGGCGCAGAGCATGGATGAGGTGGTTGCCGCCGATGGAGAGCGCGTCACCGTCGCCGGTGACGACCCACACGCTCAAGTCCCGCCGCGAGGACGCCAGTCCGGTCGCGATCGCCGGGGCCCGGCCATGGATCGAGTGCATCCCGTAGGTGTTCATGTAGTACGGGAACCGCGAGGAACAGCCGATCCCGGAGACGAAGACGATGTTCTCCTTCGCCAGCCCCAGCTCCGGCATGAACCCCTGCACGGCCGCCAGGACCGCGTAGTCACCGCAGCCCGGGCACCAGCGCACTTCCTGATCGGACTTGAAGTCCTTCATGGACTGTCTGGCCTCGGCCTTGGGGACGAGGGAGAGCGACTCGATCGTGCCCGTGCCTTCCGTGGACGTCTCAGCCATCGATGGCCTCCTTGAGAGCCGTGGCGAGCTGCTCAGCCTTGAACGGCATGCCGTTGACCTGGTTGTACGAGCGGGCGTCCACCAGGTACTTGGCCCGGATCAGGGTGGCGAGCTGTCCCAGGTTCATCTCCGGGATCACCACCTTGTCGTAACGCCCCAGCACCTCACCGAGGTTGCGCGGGAAGGGGTTGAGGTGCCGCAGATGGGCCTGCGCGATGGGAACGCCCGCGGCACGCAGTCGGCGCACGGCCGCGGTGATCGGCCCAAAGGTGGAACCCCAGCCCAGGACCAGGGTGTCGGCGGCCTCGTCGGTACCCGCGGTGGGGTCGTCGACGTCGAGGTCGGGAACGTCGATGCCGTCGATCTTGGCCTGGCGGGTGCGGACCATGAACTCGTGGTTGGCGGGGTCGTAGGAGATGTTCCCGCTGCCGTCCTGCTTCTCGATCCCGCCGATCCGGTGCTCGAGGCCCGGCGTTCCGGGCACGGCCCAGGGGCGCGCGAGGGTCTGCGGGTCCCGCTTGTAGGGCCAGAAGACCTCGGTGCCGTCGTCCAGGGTGTGGTTCGGACCCTGGGCGAACTGGACGCGCAGGTGCGGGAGTTCATCCACCTCGGGGACGCGCCAGGGCTCGCTGCCGTTCGCGAGGTAGCCGTCGGAGAGGAGCAGTACGGGCGTCCGGTACGTCAGCGCGATCCGCGCCGCCTCCATCGCGGCGTCGAAGCAGTCGGCCGGCGTCATGGGCGCGACCACCGGCACCGGGGCTTCGCCGTTGCGGCCGTACATCGCCTGCAACAGGTCGGCCTGCTCCGTCTTGGTCGGCAGACCCGTGGACGGTCCGCCGCGCTGGATGTCGATGACCAGCAACGGCAGTTCGAGACTCACCGCCAGACCGATCGTCTCCGACTTCAAGGCGACACCGGGCCCCGACGTCGTCGTCACCGCGAGGGAACCGCCGAACGCGGCGCCCAGCGCCGCCCCGATCCCCGCGATCTCGTCCTCCGCCTGGAACGTGCGCACACCGAAGTTCTTGTGCCGGCTCAGCTCATGCAGGATGTCGGAGGCCGGAGTGATCGGATACGACCCCAGATACAGGGGCAGATCCGCCTGCCGCGACGCCGCGATCAGACCGTACGACAGCGCCAGATTCCCCGAGATGTTGCGGTACGTACCCGTCGGGAACGTCTGCGCCGCCGGAGCCACCTCATAGGAGACCGCGAAATCCTCCGTCGTCTCCCCGAAATTCCAACCCGCCCGAAAAGCCGCCAGGTTCGCCGCCGCGATCTGCGGCTTCTTCGCGAACTTCGTCGCCAGGAACTTCTCCGTCCCCTCCGTCGGCCGGTTGTACATCCACGACAACAACCCCAGCGCGAACATGTTCTTGCTCCGCTCGGCCTCCTTGCGCGAGAGGTCGAACTCCTTCAACGCCTCCACCGTCATCGTCGTCAACGGGACGGGGTGCACGCTGTATCCGTCGAGGGAACCGTCCTCCAGCGGGCTGGTCGCGTATCCGACCTTCTGCATCGCCCGCTTCGTGAACTCATCGGTGTTCACGATGATCTCCGCACCCCGCGGCACATCGGCCATGTTCGCCTTCAACGCCGCCGGATTCATCGCCACCAGAACGTTCGGGGCGTCACCCGGCGTGAGGATGTCGTGGTCGGCGAAGTGCAGTTGAAAAGAAGAAACGCCCGGCAGGGTTCCTGCGGGCGCGCGGATCTCGGCCGGGAAGTTCGGCAGCGTCGAGAGGTCGTTGCCGAACGAGGCCGTCTCCGCAGTGAAACGGTCACCGGTGAGCTGCATCCCGTCACCCGAGTCCCCCGCGAAGCGGATGATGACCCGGTCGAGGCGGCGGACGTCCTTCGTCCCCACCGGTTTGCGCTGTTCTCCCACGAGGGCGTCGTCGGCCTGCTCCGTTGGGCTACTGACCTGGCTCGTCACTGAACTGGACCTCCTTTGAGGCGGCTGTCCGGGAGTGGTCCTGCCGTAGACCCTTCCCTTTTCAACCCTACGTCCGTAAGGGTCGCCTTCCTTCGGCCATTCGCATGATGGACACCATTTTGAGACGGCCTGACGCCCTGACTTGTCATAATTTCCCCGCCCTCGGCTCTCACTCCGAACGACGCTCCCGGTCTGCCTCCTGGTTCTGTACGACAACTGACACAGTGTCAGATGGTCAGGAGTTCAGATAGGTCAGAACGGCCAGAACACGCCGGTGGTCCCCGTCGCTCGGGGACAGTCCGAGCTTCAGGAAGATGTTGCTGACGTGCTTCTCGACGGCCCCGTCGCTCACCACCAGCTGGCGGGCGACGGCCGAGTTCGTCCGGCCCTCGGCCATCAGCCCGAGCACTTCCCGCTCCCGCGGCGTCAGTCCGGCCAGCACGTCCTGCTTGCGGCTGCGGCCGAGCAACTGCGCCACGACCTCGGGGTCGAGCGCGGTACCCCCCTGAGCCACCCGCACCACGGCGTCCACGAACTCGCGCACCTCGGCGACCCGGTCCTTGAGCAGGTAACCGACGCCACGGCTGGAACCGGCCAACAGTTCGGTGGCGTACCGCTCCTCCACGTACTGTGACAGCACGAGCACACCGAGTCCGGGATGCGCCTTGCGCAGCTGCACGGCCGCCCGCACGCCCTCGTCGGTGTGCGTCGGCGGCATCCGTACATCGGCGACCACCACGTCCGGCAGCGCGTCCTGCGCCGCGAACTCCGCCATGGTCTTGATCAGCGCCTCGCCGTCCCCGACCCCCGCCACCACGTCGTGCCCCCGGTCGGTCAGCAACCGGGTCAGGCCCTCCCTGAGCAGCACTGAATCCTCGGCGATGACGACCCGCACCCTGTCCTCCACGATTCTTCGGCCCCCCAGAGCCCACCCCGGGCCGTCCCCGGACCCGCCGGGTTCGTCCCCGCTCGTACGACCGCGGTCGTACGACAGACCCCAGCATTCCAGCATTCCGATCGGGGCGCGCCCGGGCGGCGTGAATACGCCAGGGGTCCGTGGAGGTGCGGTTCCGGAGGGTGACGCGTCAGCCCGCCCGGCGTTTCCGGACGGGTGTGCCGCGCGCCCGGCCGGTGATCCCGGAGGGGCGCGCGGTGTGGCGGGGCCTGCCGGCCCCGCCCGGTCCTGTCCCGCTGAGCCGTATCCGCCCCGCGACGGAGTGCCGGCCCGCAGGGGCGGTTCAGCCCCGCCAGGGCAGTTCCGCCGTGATCCGGGTCGGTCCGGCGGCCGGCGAGTCCACGACGAGGATCCCGTCGACCGCGTCGAGCCGTTCCGCGAGGCCCGCGAGGCCCGAACCCGAGGAGGCGTCGGCGCCGCCGACCCCGTTGTCCACGACCTGGAGCATCAGCCGGTTCTCCACCCGCCACACGTCCACGCTCGCCCGGGTCGCCCGGGAGTGCTTGCTGATGTTCTGCAGCAGCTCGGAGACGGTGAAGTAGGCGATGCCCTCGATGGCGGGCATCGGCCGGGCCGGCAGGTCGACCTCCACCCGCACCGGAACCGTGCACCGCGAGGCCACCGAGGACAGCGCGGCGTCGAGCCCCCGGTCGGTCAGCACCGCGGGGTGGATACCGCGCGCCAGGTCCCGCAGTTCCTGAAGCGCCGTCTTCACCTCGCCGTGCGCCTCGCCGACCATCCGCGCGGCGGCCTCCGGGTCCTCGGTCAGCTTCTCCTTGGCGAGACCCAGGTCCATCGCCAGCGCGACGAGCCGGGCCTGTGCCCCGTCGTGCAGATCGCGCTCGATGCGCCGCAGGTCGGCCGCCGCGGTGTCGACGACCACGCCCCGGTCCGACTCCAGCTCCACCACACGGGTCGCCAGCCGCGACGGGCCGAGCAGCCCGCGCACCATCAGCCCGTCCACGGTCGTCAGCGCCCGCACGATCCACGGGGTCGCCATCGTGAACAGCAGCCCGAGCAGCGCGGTCATCGTGATCTCGAACGGGTTGTCCAGGTACACCGAGTGCGTTCCGTCGCCGTACAGCTGGAGGCCGCCCTGGCCCGCGTACATCGGGAAGACCCAGAACCACAGGGGGTATGTCAGCAGTGCCCACCCGTACAGCCAGAAGCTCAGCGCCACCGTGAAGGAGAACACCGCCCACGGGAACTGGACCACCGCGTACAGCAGATGCCGCCACGAGGCGCCGCTCCTGAGCACCGCGCCCATCCACGCCATCGGACCCTGCTTGCGCATCCGCAGCGGCTCGGGATCGGCCACCTCGACACCCAGCAGCCCGCGCGCCCGCGCCCGCTCCAGCGAGCCGAAGCCGCGGCAGCCGGCCAGCGCGGCGGCGAGCACCGGGACGCCCAGGAAGGTGATGAGCAGGCCCGCGCCCAGCGACACCATCGTGACCGCGAACGTGAACATGAGGATGCCGAGCGGAAGGCCCAGCATCACGTAGCCGAACTCCCGCCAGCTCCGGGCCTCGATCGGTGCCCGCAGCGGGGCCGGAAGACGGTGTCGCCGCTCCGTGGCGCCCGCCCCGTCGAATCCGGGCCCGCTCCGGTGCCCGTATCCGTTTCCGTACTCCGTGGCCATCGGTCCGTCCGTTCTCTCGTCGCGTCCTGCGCCTCGACTCGTTCCGCGCGTCGGCTCGTACCCCTACTCTGCTGTCCGCGCCGCCCACGGACCATGGAGCGGGTCGGCGTCTCGGTCCGGGGGTTTTCCCTACCTACGGGCCGCCCCTCCCGCACGGGGCCACGCGCCCCACGGGCCGCACTTCCCGTACGGGCCGCAACCTCTGTCAGCACCGGTCGGACGCCGAAGGCCGCACGGTGGTCCACCGTGCGGCCTTTCCTTCGGTCCGGGAGCGGCGGCCTTTCCTTGGTGTCCGGGAGAGGGTGTGCCGCCGCACGCGCTACCGCGCGGGCCCGTCCTCGCGTGCCCGCCACGGGAGTTCGGCCGTGACGACCGTCGGGCCGCCCTCCGGCGAGTCGACGACGAACAGGCCGTCCACCGCCCCCAGCCGATCGGCGAGCCCCGCCATGCCGCTGCCGCGGTCGAGGCCCGCGCCGCCGTGGCCGTCGTCGCGGACCTGGATGAGCAGACGGTCGTCCGACCGCCACACGTCGACGGACGCCGAACGCGCACCGCTGTGCTTGCTGACGTTCTGCAGCAGCTCGGAGACGGTGAAGTAGGCGATGCCCTCGATGGCCGCGGCCGGCCGCGCCTCCAGGTCGGCGGTCACCTTCACCGGCACCGTGCACCGCGAGGCCACCGAGGACAGGGCCGCGTCCAGTCCTCGGTCGGTGAGGACCGCCGGATGAATACCGCGCGCCAGGTCGCGCAGCTCCTGCAGGGCGAGCTTCACCTCGCCGTGCGCCTCGTCGACCATGACCGCCGCCGCGTCGGGATCCTCCAGCAGCTTCTCCTTGGCCAGACCGAGGCCCATCGCCAGCGCGACCAGCCGGGCCTGCGCCCCGTCGTGCAGATCGCGCTCGATGCGGCGCAGATCGGCGGCCGCCGCGTCCACCACCACCCCGCGGTCGGACTCCAGCTCGGCGATCCGCCGCTCCAGCGCGTCGTCGGGCGACAGCAGTCCGCGCACCAGCGCCCGGTCCACGTTCGTCAGCCCCCGCGCGAGGAACGGCAGCACCGGCCACAGCACGAACAGCGACACCAGCGTGATGACGAAGGTGGCGATGCCCCAAGGCAGCCGTATGAAGTCGTAGAGCGTCGCGCGCCAGGCGACCGGGTCCTTCAGGCTCGACCACAGCCAGCCGAAGAGCCCGGCCCGCCGCACCGGCAACGGGCTCGGCTCGTCGATCCGCAGCCCCAACAGCCGCCGCGCCCGCGCCCGCTCCACCTTGCCCAGCTGCCGCGAACCGCGCAGCCCGCCCGCGAGCAGCGGCAGTCCGACGACCGTCACCGCCAGCCCGGCACCGGTTGCCAGCATCGTCACCACGTACACGAAACCGATGAGCGAGGCCGGCAGGTTCAGCAGGAGATGCGCGATCTCCTTCCAGGTCTGCTGGTCGAGGGCGAAGCGCGCGGGAGGCGGCCGGTCGCCGTCGGACGGTCCGTCCGACGGACCGGCGGGCGTGATGCGTTCGGTCATATCCGCTAGCCTGCCCGGCGGCGCGCCGCCGCGCCATGAGGTGGGCCGCCGCGATGCACTGGGGATAACCCCACCCTCAGGGGTGACGGCGGGACGGGACACGAGATACCGGCGGGGAGCCGTTCACACAGTGAGACGTGAACGCGTGCCCGGTGGTCGGGGGATGGTCGAGGCGTGACGGGCTGCTTACGCTCTCTTTAGCAGGCCCTAGACTCCCGTCCGTACAGATCGTCGAACACGGCGCATCACCGACTGCGCGACGGCGCACGACGGGGCGCAACGAGGTCAGGGAGTGAGGGGCTGACGTGCCGGAACCGACCGTTGTCACGGCGACCGGGACCGTCGTCGCGGCGGATTACTTCCAGTCGTACTCCGTCGTCGGACTGCTCGCCGTCGTCGGCGTGCTCTTCGTCGCCGTCGCGTTCGGGGCGGGCCGCCTGCTGCGGCCCGTGGTCCCCACGCCCGAGAAACTCCTGACGTACGAGTGCGGCGTCGACCCCGTCGGCGAGGGCTGGGCCCACACCCAGGTCCGCTACTACGTGTACGCGTTCCTCTACGTCATCTTCGCCGTCGACTCGATCTTCCTGTTCCCCTGGGCCACGGTCTTCGCCGCTCCCGGCTACGGCGCCGCCACCCTCGTCGAGATGTTCATCTTCCTCGGCTTCCTTGCCGTGGGCCTGCTGTACGCATACAAGAAGGGCGTCCTCGCATGGACGTGACCCCCTCGGCCCCGGAGCCGGTCCTGCTGCCCGAGCCCAAGCGGCTCGGCGCGCTCGCCCGGCTCGCCCCCGAGCCGATGAAGGTGGTCCTGAACTGGGGCCGCCGCTACTCGCTCTGGGTCTTCAACTTCGGCCTCGCCTGCTGCGCGATCGAGTTCATCGCCGCGTCGATGGCCCGCCACGACTTCATCCGGCTCGGCGTGATCCCCTTCGCGCCGGGTCCCCGCCAGGCCGACCTGATGGTCGTGTCCGGCACGGTCACCGACAAGATGGCGCCCGCCGTCAAGCGCCTGTACGAGCAGATGCCCGAGCCGAAGTACGTCATCTCCTTCGGCGCCTGCTCCAACTGCGGCGGCCCCTACTGGGACTCGTACTCCGTCACCAAGGGCGTCGACCAGATCATCCCCGTCGACGTGTACGTCCCGGGGTGCCCGCCCCGCCCCGAGGCGCTACTCCAGGGCATCCTCAAGCTCCAGGAGAAGATCGCCCGGGAGTCGCTGGGGGAGCGGTACGGCACGGCCCGGCCCTCTGCTGCGGCTCTGCAGAGCGGCCTGGTGAAGCCGCCGGTGCCCGCGGGCACGGCATCCCTGCCGCCCGAGTCGGGTGAGGGCCCGACCTCACCGGCCCCCGGGGCGGCACCTTCCGCGACCGACACTCCCGCTCCCGCCCCCGCTCCCGGCGAGGAGGACCGATGACCGTCGGCTGGCTCCCCGCCCCCGCCGAGGAACTCTTCGGCCCCGACGCCACGGCCGAGGAGTCCTACGAGGTCCTCACGGTCGACGTACCGCCCACGGCCTGGATCGCGGCCCTCGAAACGGCCCGCGACACCCTCGGCTGCACCTACTTCGACTGGCTGAGCGCCGTCGACGAACCCGGCACCGGCTTCCGTGTCAGCGCCCACGTCGTGGCCCTGTCCCCGGTACGCCGCCTCCTCGTCCGTACGACCGTCCCGCACGCCACCCCGGTCCTCCCGTCGGCCGTCTCCGTCTACGCGGGCGCCGGCTGGCACGAGCGCGAGACCCACGAGATGTTCGGCGTCGGTTTCGAGGGCCACCCCAACCTCGACCCCCTGCTGCTGCCGGAGGGCTTCGAGGGCCACCCTCTCCGCAAGGACTTCGTCCTGGCCGCCCGCGTCGCCAAGGCCTGGCCCGGCGCGAAGGAACCCGGCGAGTCCGAGCACGGCGGCCCGAAGCGCCGCCAGATGCTCCCGCCCGGTGTCCCCGACCCCAACGAATGGGGCCCTCTCAAGGGCCAGCTCCCCCCGGCGCCGTCCCGGCCCGCCCGTGGCGCGGCCCGCGCCGCCGGCGACCGCCCGGTCCGCAGGACCCGCACGGCGGCCGACGGCTCGGCCGGCCAGACGCCTTCGGATTCCGCGGCGGGTGCTGCTCCGGAGGGAGCGGCGTCCGCGGGCGCGGTCGAGGGTGCGGCTCCCGGTACCGAGACGGCCCGCCCGGCCCGCCGCACGCGCAGCGCGGGCCAGGGCTCGGCGAGCCAGCGGGCCGCGACGGTCACACCAGCTGAGGTCGCACCTTCGGACCCAACGGAGCCGGCCTCCGGGCCGAGCGCCCCGTCCGGGGCGAGCGCTCCGTCCGGGGCGACGCCTCGCACCGGGCCGGCGGTTCCTGCGGTTCCTGCGGCTCCGGATACTCCGACAGCTCCGGGTGCCCCGGCGGCCGACGCCCCCTGGCACCAGCCGAAGCCCGCGTTCGAGGACGCGACGCCGAAGGAGGAACGGGAGCCGAAGCGGGAGCGCGAGCCGAGGACCGAGCCCGAGCGTGAGCCGAAGGCCGACCGTGCGCCGGAGAGGGCGCCCGAGGCCGGAGCCGAGGCCGGGCCCGAGAGCGGACCGGCGCCGGGATCGACGCCCGCGCCCGAGTCGGAGGCCGGAGGCGAGGCCGGGAGCGGAGCAGCGCCGGAACCGAAGGCCGGAGGCGAGGCCGGTAGCGGACCAGTGCCGGAATTGGCGCCCGCGCCCGAGCCGGAGGCGGGAGGCGAGGCCGGTAGCGGACCAGTGCCGGAATCGACGCCCGAGCCCGGGTCGGAGGCCGAGAGCGGACCACGGCCGGAGTCGACGCCCGCGCATGAGCCGGAGGCCGGAGGCGAGGCCGGTAGCGGACCAGTGCCGGAATCGACGCCCGCGCCAGGGCCGACGCCCGAGCCGAAGGCCGAACCCGGTGCTGATCCGGCGCGCGGTCCGGTGTCCGGGTCGGACTCGGACCCCGACCCCGCGTCAGACCCCGAGAACCCCGACCCCGCGTCAGCCTCCGCGGAAGACCCCGAGTCCGCGCCCGCCCCAAGCCCTGACGACGACCCCTCAGGAGGACCGCAGTGAACGACGCTCTCGACGTCGCCCTCCGCCTGATCGTCGTCTTCGTCGTGTTCCTGACGTTCCCTCTGATCGTCGGCCAGACCGAGCACAAGGTGATGGCCCACATGCAGGGCCGTCTCGGCCCGATGTACGCGGGCGGGTTCCACGGCTGGGCCCAACTCGTCGCGGACGGAGTCAAGTTCGCGCAGAAGGAAGACATCGTCCCGGCGGGGGCGGACCGCCGCATCTTCCAGCTCGCGCCCGCCGTGGCGCTCCTCCCGTACCTCCTGGTCCTCCTCGCGATCCCCATCGGCCCCGGTGAGGGCGCGGTCGGTGAGGTCGTCGACGCGGGGATCTTCTTCGTCCTCGCCGTGATGGGCGTGGGCGTCCTCGGCTCGCTCATGGCGGGCTGGGCCTCGGCCAACAAGTTCTCCCTCCTGGGCGGCCTGCGCACCGCCGCCCAGCTCCTCGCCTACGAACTCCCCATGCTCCTGACGGCGGCCTCGGTCGCGATGGCCGCCGGCACGGTCTCGCTGCCGGGCATCGTGGACGCCTTCCACTGGTGGTGGCTGCCCTGGCAGATCGTCGGCGCGATCGTGTTCTTCGTCGCCGGCCTCGCCGAACTCCAGCGGCCGCCCTTCGACATGCCCGTCGCCGACTCCGAGATCATCTTCGGCGCGTACACCGAGTACACCGGCCTGCGCTTCGCCCTGTTTCTGCTCGCCGAGTACGCCGGAATCGTCATCCTGTGCGGCCTGACCACCGTCCTCTTCCTGGGCGGCTGGCACGGCCCCTGGGGCGCCGACGGCCTCGGCTGGGTGTGGACGCTGCTGAAGGCCGCGATCCTCGCCTTCGTCGTCATCTGGCTCCGCGTCACCTACCCGCGCCTGCGCGAGGACCAGCTCCAGAAACTCTCCTGGACCGTCCTCGTCCCCCTCTCCCTCGCCCAGATCGCCCTCACCGGCATCGTCAAGGTGGTGATCGCGTAACCATGGCCGAGCCCCTCCCGCCCACCCGTTCCCGCATCCCCGGCTCCGGCCTCGCCAAGGGTCTGGCCGTCACCCTCCGCACGATGACGAAGAAGACCGTCACCGCGCAGTACCCCGACGCGCAGCCCGAACTCCCGCCCCGCACCCGTGGCGTCATCGGCCTCTTCGAGGAGAACTGCACGGTCTGCATGCTGTGCGCCCGCGAGTGCCCGGACTGGTGCATCTACATCGACTCCCACAAGGAGACGGTGCCGCCCACCGCCCCCGGTGGCCGCGAGCGCAGCCGCAACGTCCTCGACCGCTTCGCCATCGACTTCTCCCTGTGCATGTACTGCGGTATCTGCATCGAGGTCTGCCCCTTCGACGCGCTCTTCTGGTCCCCGGAGTTCGAGTACGCCGAGACCGACATCCACGAACTCACCCACGAACGCGACAAGCTCCGCGAGTGGATGTGGACCGTCCCGGCCCCACCCGCCCTCGACCCCGCCGCAGAGGAACCCAAGGAGATCGCCGCCGCCCGCAAGTCCGCCGACAAACTCGCCACCGAACAGGCAGCGCAGGCCGAGGCGGCGCGGACCGAGGCGGCGCAAGCCGAGGCGGCGCAAGGGCCGACGGAGACACCGCAGGGCGATTCCGCGCAGGGCGATCCCGCGCAGGCCGAGGCACCGCAGGCCGATTCCGCGCAGGCTGGTCCCGCGCAGGCCGAGGCGGCGCAAGAGCCGACGGAGGCCGATTCCGCGCAGGGCGATCAGGCGGCACCGCCCGGACCGCCGACCGCGCCGCCCGGACCGCCGACCGCGCCGTCCGGACCGCCGACCGCGCCGCCCGGGCAGCCGGAGCCTCCGGCCACACCTCCCTCCGGTCCTCAGGAGGGCCAGTCGTGACCTTCGCAGCAGCCACCGCCACGGTGGCCCGCGCGACCACCACCGTCGCCGCCGGACACCACGGCTTCCTCTCCCCGACGGGCGTCGAGATCGCCTTCGTCCTCGTCGGCCTGGTCACCTTCGGCGCCGCGATCGTCTCCGTCACCACCAAGCAGCTCGTGCACGCGGCCCTGTGGCTGGTCGTGGCGCTCGGCGGCCTGGCCGTCGAATACCTGCTGCTGACGGCCGAGTTCATCGCCTGGGTGCAGGTCCTCATCTACGTCGGTTCCGTCGTCGTCCTCCTTCTCTTCGGCCTGATGCTCACACGAGCTCCCATCGGGCGCTCCCCGGACGCCGACTCCGGCAACCGCTGGGCCGCCCTCACCGTCGCCGTCGCCGCGACCGGCGCCCTCGTCTGGGTCGTCGTCGACGCGTTCCGCACGACCTGGGTCGACCTGAACGGTCCCGCCGCCGGCTCCACCGAGGTCACCGGAGCGAGCCTCTTCCAGAACTGGGTCCTCCCCTTCGAAGCCCTCTCCGTCCTGCTCCTCGCCGCCCTGGTCGGCGCGATCGTCCTCTCCCGCAAGGCGAAGGCGGACGCCGACGCGACGGCCACCCCACGCGTCCCCGGTGGCCGCAACGGCACGGAACGCGACGACAAGCAGGAAGACAAGCAGGGGGCCCGCTGATGCACCTCGCCTATCCCGCCGTGCTGGCAGCCCTCCTGTTCGGCACCGGCCTGTACGGAGTCCTGGCGCGCCGCAACGCGATCCTGGTCCTGATGTCCGTCGAGCTCATGCTCAACGCCGTCAACCTGAACCTCGTCGCCTTCGACGTCTGGCTCTCCAGGGCCGCCCGCGACACCCTGCACTCCGGCCAGGCCCTGACCCTGTTCACCATCGCCATCGCCGCCGCCGAGATCGGCATCGGCCTCGCGATCGTCCTGTCCGTCTACCGCAACCGCGGCACCTCGGACATCGACAAGCTCCGCGACACCGCCGAGGGCCACGGCCCCGACGACCCCGACAGCGACGCCCCCGTGGCCGAGAAGGCTGAGGCCACCGCGTGACCACGACCACCCTCGCCGTCCTCGTCCCCCTCCTTCCGTTCCTGGGCGCCGCCGCCGGCCTCCTGCTGGGCCGTACGGCACCCGGGTTCGTCCGTCCGCTCGCCGTGCTGCCCCCGCTCGCGTCACTCGTCCTCGCGGTGACCGTCGCCGTCCGCCAGGGCGGCGGGCAGGCCATCGACGCGCACACCGAACTCACCCCGACCGGCTCGGTCCCCATCGAACTGGCCCTGCACATCGACGGCTTCGCCGCCCTCGTCGCCGTCCTCGTCGGCGTCGTCGCGACCTGCGTGCAGATCTACTCGACGGGCTACCTGCGCGACGACCCGCGCTACCCCTCGTACGCCGCTCTCGTCTCCCTGTTCACCTCCGCGATGCTGCTCGTCGTCTACTCCGGCGACCTGATGGTGCTCCTGGTCGGCTGGGAGATCATGGGCATCTGCTCGTACTTCCTCGTCGGCCACTACTGGGAGACCCCGGAAGCCCGCGCCGCCTCCCTCAAGGCCTTCCTGGTCACCAAGCTCGGCGACGTCCCCTTCCTCATCGGCCTGTTCGCGCTGGCCACCGACGCCGGCTCCTTCCGCATCACCTCGGTCCTCGGCACCGTCGCGAGCGGCGGACTGCACCACCCGACGCTGGTCGCCCTGCTCCTCCTCGCCGGAGTGGCGGGCAAGTCGGCACTGTTCCCGCTGCACACCTGGCTGCCCGACGCGATGGCGGGCCCCACCCCGGTCTCCGCGCTGATCCACGCCGCGACGATGGTCGCCGCCGGCATCTACTTCGTCGCCCGGCTCCTTCCCGTCTTCCAGGCATCCTCGGCCGCGATGATCGTCCTCGCCGTCATGGCCGGCGTCACGATGGCCGGGTCCGGCCTCGCCGCGCTCGCCCAGGACGACATCAAGCGGGTCCTGGCCTACTCGACGATCGGCCAGCTCGGCTACATGGCCGGCGCCCTCGCCGTCGGCGACCGCGGTGCCGCCGTCTTCCACCTCCTCGCGCACGGCGCCTTCAAGGCGCTGCTGTTCCTCGCCGCCGGTGTCGTCATCCACGCCTCCGGCACCAACTCGCTCGCCGTCATGTCCCGCATGAAGGGCCTGCGCAACCGCGTGCCCGACGCCTACTGGACGATGACCGTGGCGCTCCTCGCGCTCGCCGCGATCCCGCCCTTCAGCGGCTTCTTCTCCAAGGAGGCCGTCCTCGGCGCCGCCGAGCACGTCGCCACCGGTCACACCGAACACGCTCCCGGCGCCGCGGGCTGGATCGTCCTCATCACCGGCCTGGCCACCGCCGTCCTCACCGCCGCGTACGCGACCCGGCTGTGGCTCCTCGCCTTCCACGGCCAGGGAACCGAGGCCCCCGACCACGGCAGGCAGCCGGTCACCATGACCGCCGTCCTGTGGGTGCTCGCCGTGCCCTCGGTCGCCTTCGGCCTCGCCTACGGGCCGCTCCCCGACTGGTTCGACGGCCGCGACCTCACGCCCGTGCTCACCACGTCGGTGCTCGGCACCGGACTCGCCCTGGTCGGCGTGATCATCACCTACGGGGCCTGGCGGCACACCACCGCGATGGCTCTCCGCGTCCCGCTGGGTGCGGTCGCGGCCCACCCCGACGCAGACGCCGGAGTGGTGGAGGCCGAGGCCATCGCCAGCCACGAGCCCGCCTTCGGAGACGTGGCCTACGCGCCCGACCCCGCGGACCCGGGCCGGCTGTTGCTCGGCCCGCTGCACCGCCACGCGGCCGTCGGCTTCCACCTCGACGCCGTGTACCACGCGCTGTTCGTCCGCCCGGTCCAGGCCGGAGCCCAGCTCGTCCGGTTCCTCGACCGCGAGGTCGTCGACACCTACGTACGCGGCGCGGGCGCCCTACCCCGCTGGCTCGGCACCGCCGTACGGCGGGCCCAGACCGGCAACGTGCAGACCTATGTGAGCGCGCTGCTCGCCGGCACCGTCGTCCTGGTGGTCGCCGCCGTCCTCGTCGCCACGGGAGCGTGAGCAGGCGTGATCGATATCAGTGAGTCCGTGATGCAGGTTCTTCTCGCGTTGATCGTCGTCGGGCCGCTCATCGGGGCCGCCGCGGCCCTGCTGCCGGCCCCGCCCGGACTGAAGGGGAAGTCTCCCGAGCAGGCCGTGCTGCGGCACGGCGTGGTCGTCACCGGAGTCGTCCTCATCGCCGCGATCGTCCTCGCACTCGGCTTCGACCACGACCACCCGTCGAAGATGCAGGCCACGACGGACATCAGCTGGATCCCCGCACTCGACGTGCGGATCCACCTCGGCATCGACGGCATCTCCCTCCCCCTTCTGGTGCTGACCGCGCTGCTGACGTTCCTCTGCGCGCTGTACTCCTACTTCAAGATGCCCGCGGGCCCGACCCCGAAGGCATTCGTCGCACTGCTGCTCGTCCTCGAGACCGGCACCCTCGCGACCTTCGCTGTCCTCGATCTGCTGCTGTTCTTCCTCGCGTTCGAGATGGTGCTCATCCCGATGTACTTCCTCATCGCCCGGTGGGGAGGCGCCCAACGCCAGGCCGCGGCCTGGAAGTTCATCCTCTACACCCTGCTCGGTTCGGTCGTCATGCTGCTCGGCCTGCTCCTCATCGGAATCAGGGCCGGCACATTCGACATGGTGGCACTCGCCACTGACAACGGCCGGTCGCTGAGCACATCCGTGCAGGTCATCGCCGTTCTGGCGATCGGGATCGGGCTCGCGGTCAAGACGCCGATGTGGCCGCTGCACAGCTGGCTGCCGGACGCCCACACCGCCGCGCCGACGGTCGGCTCGGTCCTGCTCGCCGGCGTCATGCTGAAGATGGGCACGTACGGGTTCGTGCGGATTCTGCTGCCCATCACCCCGGACGGCTTCCGCACGTTCGCCCCCTACCTCGCCGCTCTCGCGGTGGTGGGGATCATCTACGGTTCGCTGGCCTGTCTGGCCCTCGCCAAGCAGGGCGCGAAGGGCGACCTCAAGCGGCTCATCGCCTACTCCTCCGTCGGCCACATGGGCTTCGTCCTGCTCGGCATCTCGACCATGACGCCGACCGGCGTGAACGGCGCGCTGTTCGCCAACATCGCCCACGGCCTCATCACCGGCCTGCTCTTCTTCCTCGTCGGGGCGCTGAAGGACCGCACGGGCACCACCGACCTCGACGCCCTCGCCGACCGGACGGGCGCCGCGCTGTACGGCAAGGCCCCCCGCCTCGGCGGCCTCCTCGCGTTCGCCGCCGTCGCCTCGCTCGGACTGCCCGGCCTCGCCGGATTCTGGGGGGAGATGCTGGCCCTGTTCGGCGCGTTCAAGCCCGCCGAGGACCTCAGCAGGCCCGCCTATCTGACGTTCATGGCGATCGCCGCGTTCGGCACGCTGCTCACCGCCGCGTACATGCTCATCGTGGTGCGCCGCGTCTGCATGGGCACGGCCTCGCAGGAGGCGCCGAAACTCGCTGACGTGCAGAGCTACGAGTTCGCCGCCTGGACGCCGCTCGTCGCCCTCACCGTCGTCGCCGGCCTGTGGCCCCGGGCCCTCCTCGGCCTGACCGACCCGGCCGTACAGCAGCTCCTCGCAGGAGGCACCCGATGAGTTCCCTGGTCCAGTCCGTCGACTGGCTCGCCATCGCGCCGCCCACCCTCGCGGCGGTCGTCGGACTCGTCGTGCTCGTCGCCGACCTCTTCGTCGGCGAAGCCCGCAAGGCCGTACTGGGCTGGATCTCGGTGGCGGGCCTCGCCGCGTCCGCGCTGCTGCTGCTGCCCCTCCTGGACGGCGACCGGGCCACGTTCTGCCTGACCGGCGACGCGGACGCGTGCAGCTATGTCGCGGACCGCTTCACCCTGGTCATCCAGCTCCTGGTCCTCGGCGGCGCGCTCCTCGCGGCCCTGCTCTCGGTCACCGCCCTCAAGGACGCCGACAAGGAACTCCCCGAGGGCGAGTACTGGTTCCTGCTGCTCTCCTCGGCCGCGGGTGCCGCCCTGCTCCCCGCCTCCCGCGACCTGGCCACCCTCATCGTCGCCCTCGAGGTGGCCTCGCTGCCCGCCTTCGCCCTCGTCGGCATCCGGCGCGGCGACAGGAAGTCCTCGGAAGCGGCCCTGAAGTTCTTCCTGTCGTCCGTCACCGCGACCGCGGTGAGCCTGATGGGCGTCAGCTTCGTCTACGCGACGACGGGCACCCTCCACCTCACCCGGATCGCCGACCGGATCCAGCACGTCGACGGACAGTTCCACACCCTCGCCCAGACGGGCGTCGTCCTCACCCTCGTCGGCTTCGCCTTCAAGACGGCCGCCGTGCCCTTCCACTTCTGGGTGCCCGACACCTACGTAGGGGCGCCTCTGCCGATCGCCGCCTACCTGTCGGTCGTCGGCAAGGCGGTCGGCTTCTCCGGGCTGATCCTCGTCACCGTCATCGCGTTCCCGTCGTACGCCGACGTCTGGGGCCCGGCCCTGGCCGCACTGGCCGCCCTCACCATGACGGTCGGCAACGTCGGGGCCCTGCGGCAGCGCTCCACGCGCGCGTACAGCGCGGTACGCCTGCTCGCCTGGTCCTCCGTCGGACAGGCCGGCTACCTCCTGGTGCCGATCGCGTCCGCCGCCTACTCCAAGGACCCGGAGAAGGCCATCGGCTCCACGGTGGCCTACGCCCTCATGTACGCCGCCGTGAACCTCGGTGCCTTCGCCGTCGCCGCCCTGGTGGCCCGTACGAGCCCTCTCAACCGCATCAGCGACTATCGCGGCCTCTACGCGAGGAACCCCCTGGCCGCGCTGGTGCTCGGGTTCTTCCTGCTCTGCCTCGCGGGCCTGCCGCCGGGCATCATCGGCCTCTTCGCCAAGGTGACCGTCTTCTCGGCGGTCGTCGACGCCGGACTCGGCTGGCTGGCCGTCGTCATGGCCGTCAACGTGGTGATCGCGCTCTTCTACTACCTCCAGTGGACGACGCTCCTCTTCCGCGCCCCCGAGGGCGAGCCGGGCACCCACCGCGTCCCCGCTCCGATCACGGCCGCGATCGCTCTGACGGCCGTACTGGGCATCGCCCTTTCCGGTGCGCCCCAGATCGTCCTGCGCTTCTCGGAGACCGGCCTCTTCTAGAACCGGGGACCGGCGTTCCGGACCCGACCGGAGACCTGCGTTCCGCCCCGACCGGACCCGCCGCTCCCGGCCCGATCCGCTCCCTCCCTCCAGCCCGTCCGCGCGCTTGTCCCGCGCGTGGACCCACCCTCCGATCACCCGGACGGCCCACCCGCCGGGCCGCGCGCACAAGGGAACTAGAGCCTCCCGTCTGGCGTTGACCAGTACGGGAGGGTCCACTGAAGAGTGGAAGCAGAGCAGCAAGCAAGCAAAGGGTTCCCCTGCCGCACCACTTGGAGGGCGTACCGTGCACCGCCGGCACAACGGGCTCAGGACAGCCGTACTCCTCGGGGGACTGTCCGCACTCATCATCGTCATCGGCAGCTTCTTCGGGCGTACCGGCCTGATCGTCGCGCTGGTCATCGCGCTCGGGACGAACGCGTACGCCTACTGGAACAGCGACAAGCTGGCCCTTCGCGCGATGCGGGCACGCCCGGTGAGCGAGTTCGAGGCCCCCGCCCTGTACCGCATGGTCCGCGACCTCTCCACACAGGCCCGCCAGCCCATGCCGCGGCTGTACATCTCACCGACGGAAGCACCGAACGCGTTCGCGACGGGCCGCAACCCGCGCAACGCGGCCGTGTGCTGCACCGAGGGAATCCTGCGCATCCTGGACGAGCGCGAACTGCGCGGCGTCATCGGCCACGAGCTCAGTCACGTCTACAACCGCGACATCCTGATCTCGTCCGTGGCCGGCGCCCTTGCCTCCGTGATCATGTTCCTCGTCAATTTCGCCTGGCTGATCCCGATCGGCCGCTCCAACGACGACGACGGCCCCGGCATCCTCGGCATGCTCCTGGTCATGATTCTGGGCCCGCTCGCCGCCTCCCTCATCCAGCTCGCCATCAGCCGCTCCAGGGAGTACGAGGCGGATGCCTCCGGCGCCCGGCTCACCGGCGACCCGCTCGCCCTCGCGAGCGCGCTGCGCAAGCTCGACGCAGGCACCAAGCAGCTGCCACTGCCTCCCGAGCCGCGCATCGAGACCGCGAGCCACATGATGATCGCGAACCCCTTCCGCCCGGGACAGGGAATGTCCAAGATGTTCTCTACGCATCCGCCGATGGCGGAGCGTATCGCCCGGCTCGAGCAGATGGCAGGTCGACAGCAATGAGAACGATTCTGAACGTCATCTGGCTGATCCTGAGCGGCTTCTGGCTGTTCCTCGGGTACCTGGCCGCGGGCGTCATCCTCTGCATCACCATCATCGGCATCCCGTTCGGGATCGCCGCCTTCCGCATCGGCATCTACGCGTTGTGGCCGTTCGGCTATACGACGGTGGAGCGTCACGACGCGGGCGCGCCGTCCTGCGTGGGCAACGTCCTGTGGCTGGTCCTCGCGGGCTGGTGGCTGGCCCTGACCCACATCGTGACGGGTATCGCCATGTGCATCACGATCATCGGCATCCCGTTCGGTATCGCCAACTTCAAGCTCATCCCGGTCTCGCTGTTCCCGCTGGGCCGAGAAATCGTGCCCACGGACGAGCCGTTCGCGGCGCGCTAGGGCGTGACCGTGGGGAGGGCCGGCCCAAGTACCGGCTGATGCCGCACGAGGCCGAGGCCGAGCCGTGCGGCAGGGAAGCTCCGAGCGAGCCCTGGCCCTGCGCGCCGACGCGGAGACCGTTCGGCGACCCGCCCCCGCCGGACCGGCGAACTGTTCGGACGCGCGCCCCAGGACGACCTGGGGAAAACCCTCCCGCACCTGCGTGCGGGAGGTTCCGCCCCGCTGGGCACCTCTGCCCGGACAGCCTGGACCGGACGCCGCGCGCCTGTTCCACCACAGGTCCCAGACCTCGGCGGCTCCGGGCTCCGGGCGCTCCACCTGCCCGCGCTCCTGGCGGAAAAAGGGGTCGACGACCGTCTCGCGTGAGGGTTGTCCACAGGCTCCCCGATTGTCAGCGGCGCGCTGCATGATGAACCCATGACCGAAATCGAGCAGTTGCTGGCACGGGTTGCCACGGAGGCCCGCAACACCCGTCCTTGGGGTTGGCCTTCGCTCCCCGCGCCCGTGGACACGGCCGAGGTCGCCCGCGCCGAGGCCGTCCTGGGCTTCCCGCTGCCCGCACTGCTCGCCTCGCTCTACCTGCGGATAGGGGACGGCGGATTCGGTCCGGAATACGGCCTGTTGCCCCTCCTGGAAGGCCCGCCCTCGGGCGAGCCCGCGGTCGTCCCGCAGTACCTGGCCAGTCGGCGGAGCGGCCAGAAGGACCCCGAGTGGCCCTGGCCAGACGGCGTGCTGCCGATATCCCACTGGGGCTGCGGCATGTACGCGTGCGTGGACTGCCAGGACCCCGACGGAGCCGTCCTGCTCTACGAGCCGAACGCCGACGAGGCGGACCACGCCTGGTACGTGGACGCGCCCGACCTCGCGACCTGGCTGCGCACCTGGCTCGACGGAACGGGCTGGTACGAGGAATCGAGCGACGGCGTGGACCTCCAGCCCTGGACGGACTTCTCCCGCCGCACGGCGACAGCCGGGACGCCCTGACCCACAGCTCCCTTCACCAGGCGCGGCGGAGCAGAACAAGAAGCCACCGAAGTCCGGCGGCATCATCCAGTCCGAGTCCGAGTCCGAGTCCGAGTCCGAGTCCGAGTCCGAGTCCAGGTCCGGCGCAGTCGCCGGCGCCCGGGTCGGTCAGCGCGAGGCCGCTGACAGACGTACGCCGTAGACAGCTGCTCCGACCGCCAGCACACCGGCGCCCACCACCACCGACGTCACCGGCAGGGCGAACGCCAGCGTCAGGCACCCCAGGAGACCCAGCACCGGCACGACCCGCGACACGGGAGCCGAACTCAGCGTCCAAGCGGACGCGTTGGCGACCGCGTAGTAGGCCAGGACCCCGAAGGAGGAGAAGCCGATCGCACCCCGTACGTCCACGGTCGCCGTGAGCACGGCGACGACCACGCCCACGGCCAGCTCCGCCCTGTGCGGGACCTGGAAGCGTGGATGCACGGCGGCCAGAGCACCGGGCAGATGACGGTCACGGGCCATGGCCAGCGTGGTCCGCGAGACGCCCAGGATCAGCGCGAGGAGTGAGCCGAGCGCGGCCACCGCGGCCCCGACCCGCACGACCGGCACGAGCCCGGGCACCCCCGCCGCCCGCACGGCGTCCACGAGCGGCGCGGCAGCGTGCCCCAGGCCTCCCGGCCCGAGCACGGAAAGGACAGCGACCGAGACCGCCGCGTACACCACGAGCGTGATGCCGAGGGCCAGCGGGATCGCCCGCGGAATGGTGCGCCCCGGGTCCCGCACCTCCTCGCCGAGAGTCGCGATCCGCGCGTACCCGGCGAACGCGAAGAACAACAGACCGGCCGCCTCGAGCACCCCACCCGCGCCCGACGACAGCCCGACGCCGAGTCGCCCTGCGTCGGAGGCGTCCGAGCCGAGACACCCGACCACCACGGAGGCGAGGACACCCAGGACCACCGCCACGATCACCCGGGTCAGCCAGGCCGACTTCTGCAGGCCGCCGTAGTTCACGGCGGTCAGTGCGACCACGGCCGCGACGCCCACCGCGTGCGCCTGCGCCGGCCAGACATACGCGCCCACCGTCAACGCCATGGCAGCACAGGAGGCCGTCTTGCCGACGACGAACGACCAGCCCGCCAGATACCCCCAGAAGGCCCCGAGCCGCTCACGCCCGTAGACGTACGTGCCTCCCGAAGCGGGGTACAGGGCGGCGAGGCGTGCCGAGGACATCGCGTTGCAGTAGGCGACGACAGCGGCGATCGCGAGACCGAGCAGCAGTCCGGGTCCGGCCGCTCGCGCCGCCGGTCCGAGCGCGGCGAAGATCCCGGCGCCGATCATCGAGCCGAGTCCGATGACCACGGCGTCACCCAGGCCGAGGGTTCGGCGCAACGCGGTGCTGGACTGAGGCATGCGCCGCACCCTACTGATCGCTGCAACCGAAAGGAGCCGTGGCCACGTCTTGTTCACCGACACGGCACCGGGACGCAAACGTCACCGGCCGCGTGGACGGACAGGACGAGCACGTCACGGCCGGACCGAACTCACAGGTTCGGGACAGCGTGGCTGCGGCACGGAGGGGCAGGTTCAGGGCATGGGCATCATCAGCTGGATCATTCTGGGGCTGCTGGCGGGCGCCGTGGCCAAGCTCCTGCTCCCGGGCCGCGACCCGGGAGGCTTCATCGGCACGACCCTCATCGGTGTCGCGGGCGCGTTCATCGGCGGCTGGATATCGGCCCGCTGGCTGGACCACCCCATCAGCAAGCACTTCTACGACGGTGCCACCTGGGCGGCCGCCATCGGCGGTTCGCTCGTGCTGCTGATCATCTACCGGGTCCTCTTCGGCAACTCGCGCGACTGAGCGCGCAGCGAGTACCGCCGGAGACCATGACCGGCACGCGAGAAGGGTGGGCACCCCCGACGTCCTTCGCGCAACCGACGATCGCACCGAACAGGAGCGTGACGCCGCCCACCACGGTGACGACGAGCTGAGCGTCGGGCGCC